>DASSJS010000546.1:0-4933 GCA_035691085.1 Longimicrobium sp. | reverse complement strand
CTGAACAACACCGACGTGGACGCGGGCGACACCGTGAGCATCCCCTCGGCGATCGGTGATTTCGAGACCAACCTGTCCCCCATCCACGGGGGCCCGCTGGACGCGTTCAAGGCCGACCTGGGCGGCGTGGTGGGCGTGGTTTGCGTGCTGATGGAGGAGGACAACGTGACCGACGACGGCGCGCAGGCCGGGCACGCGGCGCTCAACAACGCGGTGCAGAGCGCGCTGGACCAGATCGTGGCCACGCGCTCCCTCAGCAACCAGGACGTCTCGGACGAGGAGATCAGCCAGTTCACGGGGCAGATCCAGACGGCCATCTCCAACGCCATCCAGGCGCAGCAGAACTTCTTCGAGAACCTGTGGAGCTGGGTGAACCCCGACGACAGCATCGGCACCAGGGTCTTCATCTTCAAGCATGACGACCTGGCCGCCGGCGGCACCACCAACTTCTCCAAGCGGTGGCAGAACGAGGGCGACTGGGAGCTGCACGGCCACATCACCTCCAGCGTGCTGTGCCCGGCCGGGGCGCTCGACGGGTTGTTCTCGGGCTCCAGCGCCATGATGAAGATGGCCCCCGAGGGCGGGCAGATGGAGGCGCGCCAGGTGATCGATGTGAAGAACCTGGCCAGGCTGCGCGAGGAGAAGGCGCCGGTGGCGCGCGCCGCCGGCGGCGTGTTCGACCTGGCGACGCTGCGCCAGTTCCGCGACGGGGCCTACCGCCAGCACCCGGGGCTGGCGCGCTGGTGGGCGCTGGCCGAGCGCAACCTGCCCAGCACCATCGCCGCGCTGTTTCAGCACGCCGAGCTGCGCGAGCACGCCTACCGGGTGATGAAGGAGCTGCCGCGGGTGGTGAAGAACCCCGGCGCCCCCGTGCCCGAGGCGCTGCTGGAAGACGTGGCCAAGCTGGCCGCCGGGCTCAAGGCCGGCACCCGCAGCCGCCGCCTGTCGATCGACGCGTCGCGGGTGCTGTCGGCGCTGCCGCTGGTGCGCGGCAAGACCTTCCAGGAGACGGCGGCGCTGCTGGGCTCGCTGGAGCCGGCGCGCCACCCGCGCATGGCCGGCCACCCCGGCCTGCGCATCCAGCCCTCGGCCCGCCTGCGCATCGGCGGCACGCGCATCATGAAGGCCGCGGACGCTGCCTACGAACTAGCGGAGGCTCACCTGGCCGCCGCCGGCGAGGCGCGTTCCGCGGAGAGCTGAAGGTACGGAGGTACGGAGGTACGGAGGTAC
This sequence comes from Longimicrobium sp., assembly GCA_035691085.1. Taxonomy (GTDB): domain Bacteria; phylum Gemmatimonadota; class Gemmatimonadetes; order Longimicrobiales; family Longimicrobiaceae; genus Longimicrobium. The sequence goes on along the minus strand of DASSJS010000546.1, from coordinate 3,703 downwards.
GGAGGTACGGAGTGCGGAGCGGGGGGTCGGGCTGATGTCGGCCCGGTCTCCCGCTCGTCTTTCCTTGATACCAATCCGGTGTTCCGATCTGGAGAGACCCCCCGGTGTGATCCTGAAGGAGCCTGAGCGACTGGAGGATCCACATCCTTGACCCCACGCCAGGCTCGAGGGCTCAGGCGCGCGCGGCGGGGGCGCAGCGGAGGGCGAGGTCGGCGAGCGGGACGGCGCTGGCGGCGCGGGGCGGCAGGCCGGCCACGGCGCGGAACTGCCGGCGCAACGTGTCGGGCGAGCCCATCCCCATCACCTCCACCGCGTGGAGAAGCGAGCTCCCCGCGCGCAGCAGCTCCGCGGCCTCCAGCACCCGCAGCGCGTGCAGAAAGCGCAGCGGCGGGGTAAATCCCGCCTCGCGCGCGAGCTCCACGAATGCCTTGCGCCCCACGCGCGCGTCTCGCAGCAGGCCCGACAGGGTGGTGTGCGGCCGCGCGGCGTCCAGCTCGCGCTGGGCCACCCGCGCCAGCTCCGGCCCCAGCCGCCATGCCGGCACCACCACCTCCAGGATCGGCAGCCGGCCGCCCCGCTCGGCCGCGGCGCGCAGCCGCGCCGCCAGCCGGTGCTCGTCTTCCTCGCCCGCCACGGCCATCCCCGAGAGCACGAACCGCCGCGGGATGTGGCAGAGCAGGTCCAGCACGGGCGTGGCGGGGGGCGAGAGGAGCGCGAACACCGAGAAGCGGCACCCCGCGTCGGCCGCGGCGCTCAGGCGCTCCACCGAGCCGGCCGCGTCGGGGAGAAAGTCGTGCACCAGCAGCGCCGCGGCCCCCCGCCCGGCCTCCAACCCGGCGAAGCGCGCGGTGATGGGTGCGAAGCCGGGCTCGGCGCCCGCCAGCCGCGCCGCGTGCGCCGCGGCCAGCCGCACCCGCTCGGTGTGGACCACCACGGTCAGGGTGGGACGGATCTGCGGCACCCGGGACATAATCAGCGCTCCTTGCCCGCCACGCCCGTGCTACCTTGCGGCTGGCCTCGCCCGCCGCACGGCTGGACGAGCGGACCTCCCTTCCCCCGCGCAAGATAGTCTCGTTCCGCGCGGCCCGGAACGCCGGAGATCAGGCCCCCTTCCCACGCATCCCCCTTCCCCGCGCGCGAATGCCGAAGCTCCAGATCGACCTGACCGAAGGTTTCGCGGGTGATACCGTGGCCGTGCGCGTGGGCGGGCGCGAGGTGTACCGCCAGGACGGCGTGAGCACCAACTACTCGTCGGGGGTGGCCGGGCGCGTGGAGGCCGACGTGGCCGAGGGACCCGTGCCGGTGGAGGTGGAGCTCCCCGCCCGCGGCGAGCGGGCGGGGCTCACGGCGCGGGTGGAGGGAGACAGCTTCGTGGCCGTGTCGCTGAGCCCGGACGGGCGCCTCGCCGTCACGCAGCTGGGCGCCATGCCGCGCTACCTGTGACGCCGGGGGTGGGGGGACGACGGGAGACGGGAAACGGCGCGGCCCGGGAGGCAGATCACCGTTGCAGGCACATGGACCCGTTCGCGAGGAGGAAAGCATGTCCACCCACGACCCCACCCTGGCCGTAGGCGAGTACACGGCGCTGCCGGTGAACGAGCTGACGCTGGAAGACCTGGCCGCCGCGTCGCCGCCGGCCGAGGCCGCCGAAGAGGCCGAGGCCGGCCCGCGGCAGGTGCAGGTGAAGTGGATCTTCGCGCCGGGAGAGGGCGAGGAAGGAGGGGCGGCGGCGCTGGCCCCGCCGGTGGTGCCGCCGCCGCCGGTGGCGGTGCGGCTGGTGAGCGGCCTGTACCGCTCGGCCGGCGCGCAGCAGCTGGAGCTGCGGGTGGACGTGGATGGCCGCCGCCCCACGGGGCGCGTGAGCGGCGACTTCTTCCACCTGTCGGGGGCCACGCTCGACTACACGGGCTCGTTCGTGGTGCACACGCCCACCATCTCGGTGCGCCCCAACTCGGTGACGGTGGAGGGCACGGGCGCGTTCAGCACACCGGTGGTGTCGCGGCGCGTGCGCGTGACCATTCCGCGCACGCCGGTGTTCGCGCCCCCCGGCGCCGCCACGGTGCAGTTCCTTTCCGCGACCGGCGGGGTGGGCGCCACCTACGTCTGCGCGTACCAGAAGCCGTTCTTCCGCTCGGTGCAGATCGAGGAAGACCGCGTTCCCGGGGTGACGCCGTTCGCCAGCTACAACACCGGCTCGCTGGCGTCGCCGCCGCCGCCCCGCTCGCTCTCGGTGATGGCGGCCTACGCCGAGGCGGGGATCGAGATGCTCCCCGCGGGGGTGCGCAACGTGGTGCCCATGGCCGGCGTGGGCGCCAGCTGGAGCGACGCCGAGCTGCACGCGGCCATGGTGGCCAACTTCAGCCTGTGGAAGAACGTGGCGCAGTGGAAGGTGTGGCTGTTCACCGCCTGGCTGCACGACCTGGGGCCCGGGCTGCTGGGGATCATGTTCGACCAGCAGGGCCCGCAGCGGCAGGGGTGCGCCGTGTTCCACGCCGGGATGGCCGGCACCTCGCCCGACCGGCAGCGCACGCAGCTGTACACCTGCGTGCACGAGCTGGGGCACTGCTTCAACCTGTATCATTCGTGGCAGAAGCAGTTCATGCAGCCGCCGCAGCCCAGCCGCCCCAACTCGATGTCGTGGATGAACTACCCGTGGCGCTTTCCCGGGGGCGAGGCCACGTTCTGGTCGGGCTTCCCCTTCCAGTTCGACGATCCCGAGCTGGTTCACCTGCGCCACGGGTTCCGCCGCAGCGTGATCATGGGAGGCGATCCGTTCGGCGCGGGCGCGGCGCTGGAGGCGGGCGAGCTGTTCGAGCACCCGCTGCAGGACGACTCGGGGCTGGCGCTGGAGCTGCGCGGCCGCGGCACCTTCATGCTGGGCGAGCCGGTGCGTGCCGAGATCAAGCTTTCGGCGCTCGACCTGCGCGGAAAGACGGTGAACGCCAACCTGCACCCCGATTTCGGCTTCGTGCAGGTGGGGGTGCGCCACCCCAGCGGGCGGGTGCTGCTGTTCCGCCCCATGCTGGAGCACTGCGTGATCCCCGCGACGACCGAGCTGAGCCCCGCCCGGCCGGCCGTGTACGAGAGCGTGAACCTGGCCTACGGCCGCGACGGGCTGTACTTCGACGCGCCCGGGGTGTACCAGCTGCGCGCCGTGTACCACGCGCCCGACGGCTCGCGCGTGGTGTCGAACACGCTGCCGGTGCGCGTGCGCTCGCCGCTCAGCACGGCCGACGACGAGGTGGCGGGGCTGATGCTGGGCGAGGAGCAGGGCGCGCTGCTGTACCTGCACGGCTCCGACTCGCCGTCGCTGCGCGGCGGCAACGACGCGCTGCAGGAGGTGATCGAGCGGCACGGTAGCCACCCGCTGGCCGTGTACGCGCGGCTGGCCCGCGGCGCCAACGCGGCGCGCCAGTTCAAGCACATCGGCGATGACGGGCGCGTGCACGCGCGGCAGCCCGACCACCCCGCCGCCATCAGCGACCTGGAGACCGCCGTCGCCGCCGCCGAGGACGGGCGGACGCTCGACAACATCGCCCTGAACCGCGCCATCCGCCGCCTGGCCGACGCGCACGAAGCCGCGGGTGACGAGGAAGTCGCCGCCACCACGGCCGGGCGGATGCTGCAGCTCTTCATGCACCGGGGCGTGTCGAACCCCCACGTGCAGAACCTCATCGCCGGGCAGGCGGAGGCCTACGCGCCG
>DASSJS010000545.1:0-3348 GCA_035691085.1 Longimicrobium sp. | reverse complement strand
CGCGCACCCGCGGGTCCGGGTCCCTGAGCAGCTCGGTGAGCGCGTCGGCGGCTGCCGGGTCCTGCGCCTTCGCCAGCCCGCGGATGGCCATCAGCTTGATCTGCGGGTCGCTGTCGCGCAGCGCGGCGCGGAGCGCGGGGACGGCGGACGCGTCTTCGAGCTGTGCGAGCGCCCACACGGCCTGCGCGCGCACGCCGCGGTCGCCGTCGCGCGCGGCGGCCAGCAGCGCCTCGGGGGCGCGGTCGGGCTCGATCTGCCCGATGGCCCACGCGGCCTTCGCGCGGACCGCGGGCGAGCGGTCGCGCAGGGCGGCGGTCAGGGCGCCCAGCGCGGAGGGCTTCTCGATCTGCCCCAGCGCCCACGCGGCGGTCTGGCGCACGTCGGCGTCGGCGTCGTTCTGCAGCGCCGCGCCCAGCGGGGCCACGGCGGCCTCGGACTCGATCTGGCCCAGCGCCCAGGCGGCCTGCTTGCGGGTGCCGGGGTCGCCGTCGCGCAGCACGGCCGTCAGGCCGGGCACCGCCTCGGGCGATTCGATCTGCCCCAGCGCCCACACGGCGGTGGAGCGCACCGCGGCGTCGCCGTCGCGCAGCGCGGCCACCAGCGCGGGTGCGGCCTCCTTCGCCTCGATCTGCCCCAGCGCCCACGCGGCCTGCTTGCGGGTGCCGGCGTCGCCCTCGCGCAGCGCGGCGGAGAGCGCGGGGACGGCGCGCCGGTCCTCGATCTGCCCCAGCGCCCAGATGGCGGTGTGCCGCACCTCGGCGTCGGAGTCGCGCAGGGCGCGGGTCAGCGCGTCCACGGCGGAGGGATCCTCGATCTGCCCCAGCGCCCAGGCGGCGGTGCGGCGCACGTCCACCGAGCGGTCGCCCTGCATGGCCTCCACCAGCGCGGGGACGGCGGCGCGGTCTTCGATCTGCCCCAGCGCCCAGGCGGCCACCTTGCGCACGTCGGCGTCCTGGTCGCCGCGCAGCGCGGCGACCAGCGCGGCCACCGAGCGCGGGTCCTTGAGCTGCCCCAGCGCGCGGATGGCCCCCGTCCGCACCTCGGCATCGGCATCGTGCAGGGCGCCGGTGAGCGCCCGCACCGCGCGGAGCCGCGCCGCGTCGCTGGCCGGGGTGCGCGCCGCGCCGCCGGACGAGGCGCCGACCGCCTCGTCGAACGCGTTTGCCGCGGCGGGAACGGCGCGGGCCAGCGTTTCGCGCGTGGCGGCGGCGCTCGCCCGGGCCGCGGCATCGGCGGTTGCGTCCGCGCCGGCGTCCGCGATCGCGCCCCGCACCGTCTTCTTGCCGTCCTCGTTCTTGTCGCCCAGCCAGGCGTTCCCCGCCGCCGGGGTGGCGCCGCCCAGCAGCGAGGGCGTGCCGGTGCCCCAGCCGCCGCCATCGTCGCCAGCCGCCAGCGCGGACTGCGGCTGCGCGGGCCCCATCGCCCCCAGGACCACCACCAGGCCCATGATGCCGAGCGCGGTGAGGGCGGCCTGCCCGCGGCGCACGCGGCCGCGCTCCACGCCAGGCTCCAGGATGGCCAGCAGACGGCCCTCGAAGGTGGAGCGCTGCGCCATGGGCAGCGCCAGGGCGGCGGGGACGCGGGCGCGGCCGACCACGCGGACCATCTCCAGCAGGTGCGCGGCGTAGGTGCTGGCGCGCATCCCGCCGCGCAGCACCCAGTCGTCACAGCACTTCTCGGCCTCGGCGCGCACCTCGCGCAGGGCGATCCAGGCGAGCGGGTTGAACCAGTGCAGCGCCACGGCCACCTGGGCCACGGCCAGCGTGAGCACGTCCTTGCGCGCCACGTGCGCCAGCTCGTGCGTGAGCACCGCCTCGCGGCGCTCGGCCGGCCACTCGTCGGCGTTCATGGGGAGGAGCACGATGGGACGGAGCACGCCCCAGGTCATGGGCATCTCGGTCCAGCGGCTGCGGATCAGGCGCACGGCGGGAAGGCCGAAGGCGCGCGTGAGCCGGTCGGCCAGCACGATCCATCCCTCGTCCGCCTCGCGCTCGCCCACGCGGGCCAGCCACGCCACGGTCCCCATCCCGATCAGCAGCCGCAGGACGAGCCCGGCCGCGCCCGCCGCCCACACCGCCAGCAGCACGCGGATCCAGTCCACCCCGGCGCGCGACGCGGCCACGGGCGCCGGCGGCGCGGCGGACGGGGTCGCGGTCGCGGCGGACGGCGGCGGCGAGTTCGCGCGATCGTTCGCCACGGGCATCTCGTCCGTCGCACCCAGCGGCGCGGTGGGCGCGAGCCGGGCGGCGGGCGTGCGTTCGCTCGCAAGCGGCGCGGCCGGGGTCACCGTCCACTGGTCCGCCGCCGGCGTGGCGCCTGCGAAGGAAGGGAGGAGCGGAACGCGCCGCGGAAGGAGCGGGCTGAAGGCCAGCGCCACCACGCCGGTGATGGCGGCCGCCCACACCAGGTGCCGCGCGCTGGCACTGGCGCGGCGCAGGGCGCGGGAGAGGAGCCCGGCGGCGGCCAGGACGAGGGTGGCCTTCAAAAAGAGCTCGGGGAGGATGCGGGGCGCGGCCTCGAGCAGGTGTGCGATGGTGCTGGGCATCGGCTATCTCCCCTCGTCGCGGGCGGCGTCGACCTGGGCGGCCAGACGCTGCAGGTCGTTGGTGGTCAGGCGGGACTTGCTCATCCCCAGCAGCGCGGCGGCGGCCGCCTCGGCGCTGCCGCCGAAGAAGGTGCGCACCAGGTGGGTGAGCGCGGCGCTGCGTGCGCTTTCCTGCGGAACGGCGGGCTTGTACAGGTAGCGCGGGCCATCCTGGTGATGGACCACGTGGCCTTTTTCCTCCAGCACGCGCATGGTGGCGCGCACGGCGCTGTAGCTGGGCGGGCTGGCGATGCGCTCCAGCACGTCGCTCACGGTGGCCTGGCCCATGGCGTAGAGCACGTCCATGATCTGGCGCTCGCGGCGGCTGAGGCCTGCGGGAAGCTCGGGACCCATGCGGGGTCTCCCTCTTTCGGGTGGGGCGGTGATGATGGGACTGCGGGGTGCCGGATGGTGGGGATTGCTGGAAATCTAGCACCGTGCAGGAATTCTAGCAGCGGGTTGGAGGCGTGTCAACGATCTTGATTTGGGCGGGGGAGGATGCGGATGCGCTTCGGCGGCGGAGGCCCCTCTCCGCGCGCGAGCTTCGCCGCGCTGCCCCTCCCCAAAAAAACTGGTTCATCGCGGATTTCGTTGCAGCAGGTCTCCTGCTCGCGCCGATCCGTTCGACGAGTGGCTGCAGGTGGCGCTCGCGCTGAGTATCGAAATTTTTTTGGAGAGCCCCCCTCGCCCCGGCGGCCACTCACGGAAGGCCGGCTGTCTCAACGGATCGATCAGGGGATCACGAGACGAGTCTGTCATCGTGC
>DASSJS010000544.1:0-12795 GCA_035691085.1 Longimicrobium sp. | reverse complement strand
GGAGGGCCCGGACTACCCCGGAGGCCACGGAGAACCGCGCTGTTCTCCGTGGCCTCCGTGTACCTCCGTGCCCTCCGTGTTCAAATCAGGATCACCGAGGCCGTTCGATGGCTGGTGAGACGGCGCGGTCTCATGCCGGCTTCTTCCGCGCGGGGCTCTTCGGCTTCGCGGCGGACTTCGGCTTCGGCGCGGACTTCGGTTTCGCGGCGGGCTTCGGCTTCGGCTGCGGCTCGGGGGCGTCGCGGAGCATGGTGAGCAGCGCGTCCTCGGGCTCGGCGTAGGCGGACAGCACGTCGCCGTACTCGTCCAGGAGCTGGGGCGGGGCGCCGGGCTTGGTTCCTTCCACCATCTGCTGCAGCATCAGCGCGTTGGCGACGGCCTTGCCGCGGAAGTGGTTGTTGGTGACCACGAATACGTCGTCCGTCTCGGGCTCCTGGGCGAGCTCCCTGGTCCTCTCCGCCCACGGCTCCAGCTCGTCGGCGGTGTAGAGGTAGTCATAGCGGGCGTCACGGCCGGCATTCTCGCGGAACCAGTCCTTGAAGTTGCGGCCGTGCACGCGCACGTAGCCCACGTGGCTGGTGGCCACCGCGCTGGGCTTGATGGAGTCGTGGAACAGCGGCTGGTCGATGTTCACGAACCCGATCCCCCGGTCGCCCAGCGCCTCGAAGAACGCCGGCACGTTCCAGCTGCTGTGCCGCACCTCCAGCACCAGCGGATAGTCGGCGAACGTCTTCACGACGTCATCCAGCCACTCGCGGTTCTCGTCGGTGCGCCGGAAGCTCCAGGGAAACTGGAGGAGGACGGCGCCCAGCTTCCCCGACGCCATCAGCGGGTCGAACCCGGCGCGCACCTCGGCCACGTCGGCCTGCGTCCAGGCGGTTTTGCGCTGATGGGTGAAGCGCTGGTACAGCTTGGCGGTGAAGCGGAAATCCGGGTTGTGTGAGACCCGCCGCACCCAGCTGTCGATGGTGGACGGCCGCGCGGGCCCGTAGAAGGTGGAGTTGATCTCGATGGTGTCGAAGTAGTGGGCGAGGTACGCCAGCTGATCGAACCCCTTCGGCTTGGCCGCGGGGTAGACGATCCCCTCCCAATCCTTGTACTGGAACCCCGCCGGCCCGAAACGGATCATCGCGCCACCTCCTTTCGTGGCGCCGCGAAGTGCAAGCGGCGGGCCGGGTTACGCGGCGCGCCGCGGGCGCGGCGAACGGGTGCGTGAGTGCGTGAGTGCGCGAGTGCGTTCTCGCGCTGGCGCGCCCGGAGCGGATCATCCTCCAACGAAACCCCCCGCCTCGACGTGAGACGAGGGGCTTCTGCCGTTGGAGCCCGCGAAGCTCGCCGTCCGGCGGCGCGCCGAAGGCCAGCTCCGCGATCCGGGCGATCAAGGCGCCGGAGGGGGCGGGTTGAAGGGCGAGCGGTCTTCCAGGTGCCAGCGCGGGGTGGTGTCGTGCGGGAGCTCCACCACCTCGGCCACGCGGAAACGGACGGCGCGTTCGGCACCGGGGAAGTCCGCGTACTCGCCGCGCTCCCACAGCACCTGCGCCGTACCGGTGAGCTGGAGCGTGGCGCCGCGCTCGAAGTCGAGGAAGAGGAGGCCGGCCGCGGGGTTCTCGGCCAGGTTCCCCAGGGTGTTGAACATGTTGTTTCCCGGATAGTCGGGGAATACGAGCACGTCCTGGCCTTCGACGCCGCGCTCCAGCCGCACGAACCCCGGCTCGCCGCCCCGGTGCGACGCATCCGTCCCCCCGGCGGGATGGGCGGTGGCGATGAAGAAGGTGTCGGCGCTCGCCACCCACCCACGCTGGCGGTCGCTGAGCGAGGCGCCCCGCCGTGGCTCGCCGCTCTCCATCGCGGCGGCTGGGAGCGACGGGCGCGGGGCCGGCGTGCGCTGCTGGATGTACTTGGGGCAGTTCCAGTACGCCTGGCGAACGTTCACCCGCACGCCTCCGCCGGGCGCCGGCCAGGCGAGGCCGTTCACGCGCAGGCGCCTGCGCGTGGCCGGATCGATCACCAGCACCCCCACGTCCAGCGGCTCGGCCAGCGCGGCGGCATGGGCGAACACCGCCGCGAGCGGGTCGCCCGCGGCGGGCGTGGCGGCAATGTGCAGGATCGTCTCGTCAACCATGCGCAGAAAGCCCGGCTCGCCCGCCAGCGCCGACGCCCACACGCGGCCCTCCGCGCCGGTGGCGCCGAGCACGGCCAGCCGCTGCGTGGCGAGGAATTGCCCGGCCCGGGGGGGAAGCTGGGGAGCGATGATGCCGCCCAGCCGCAGGGCGGCGGTGAGCACGCCCGCCCTGGTCTGCACCGCGATCTCACCTGGATGATACGGTGATGCCATCGTGCCCCTCCATCGGTGACGCCGCCGGTGGGCGGCGGGAGAGCGAGGTTGCCCCACGATGGGATGGGCACAGGTTACGTCTCCGCTGCCCGGCAGTGCACCAGAATTCGATGTTCGTGGCCGATGCGCCCGTCGAGGGGTGATGAACCAGCTACCAGGAACACGGAGCATCGGAGCGAGAAGAAGTCAGGGGGAGAACCGCGTGCCTCGATGCAGTTCTCTCCCTGACTCTCTTCTCTCCGCTGCTCCGTGTTCACCGCCGTTGCAGTTCAGCGGGGCGAACCAGCCGCTACTCCGCCCCCGCCGCGCGCCGGATCGCCACCGTGCGCTCCAGCTCGTCGCGCGCCTGCAGCACCTTGCGGCGGATGTCGATCGGCAACTCGGGGTGCTCCTCAAGCAGCCGGTCCACCGTCGCCAGCGCCTCGGGCGATGACTGGGCGCGGATGAAGGCGTTGATCCAGCTGGGGAGGAAGAAGATGCGGCGGTTGTCGCGGATCCACTCCAGGCGCTCCAGCGAGGGCCGCAGGAACGGCAGCGTCAGCCGTGCCTGGTCCGGATCGTTGAAGGCGCCCAGGCTCGCGGTTACCCACTCCTCGTTCAGCGTGGGGTCGTCCAGGTAGCGCCGGAAGTACGCGGCTTTCACCGCTGTGTCGGGCGCGGCCACGGCGGCCACGAAGGCGCGGCGCGCGGCCTCGGGGGTGCTGTCGCGCCGCACCTCGGCATCGTACAGCGCACGCGCCTGGGGCTCGCCCAGCGAGAGCAGCTGCTGCACGATGCTCCAGCGGGTGGGCTGCCTGACCGCGGCGCCGTCGAACTTCCGCGTGCCGGCCAGGTACTCGCGCAGGATGGCCCGTGCCTCGGGCGTGCGCGCGGTGGCCACCAGCATATCCAGGCTTTCCTTGCGCATCCCGTAGCCCAGCCGCGCATCCCGCGCACGCTCGGCCAGCACCCGCTCCCACGCGGGGTACAGCCGCGCAGCGTCAGCGCTGGAGGCGTAGCGGGTGAGCGCGGTGGCGCCGCGGTCCAGGATCAGCGAGGCGATCTGCTCGTCGGCTTCGCGGGGGAGCTCGCGCAGGGCGATCTCGGCGAAGCGCGCGGGCGGCAGGCGCGTGTCGCGCACCAGGTCCCACAGCGCGCCCCAGAGCATGGCCCGCAGCAGGCCATCCTTCACCTCGCCCACGTGGTCGGCAATCCACGCTGCGCTGCGCTCGTCGGGAAAGAACAGGCCGTAGCCGTAATCTCCGTCGTTGGGCCACACGTAATCCGGCACCGGGAGCCCGGCCGCGCCCTGGACGAGGACGGAATCGCCGTTGAACTGCGCGGGAAGGATCACGTCGGGGCGGTCGTGATAGCCCAGCCGCACGTTCACCTTCATCGGCCACCACCCGCCGGGGTCGCCCTCCAGCGGCCGGGCGATGCGCTGCGTGAGCACCAGCGAGCGGACCATCGCGCCGTCCATCTCCAGCCGCGTGTCCACCCGCGGCATCCCGGCGCGCAGGATGTACTGCTCGCCGAAGCGCTGCAGCGAGGTGCCCGACGCCTGCTGGATGGAGGCGAGCAGGTCCTGCCACGTCGCGTTCGCATAGGCGTGGCTCGTCAGGAAGCCGTGCAGCCCCGCGCGGAAGGCGGTGTCGCCCACCAGGAAGGAGAGCTGCTTGATCACCGACGGCGCCTTGTTGTAGACGATCGGCCCGTAGTTGCTCTTGGCCAGGTCCAGATTGCCCAGTTCCTGCCACACGGGCGTGGTGCCGCGCGTCACGTCCACGCCGTAGGCCAGCGGCTTGTTGCGCAAATAGAAGGTCTTCCACGCCTCGCTGCCGGGGCGCAGCTCGTTCTGCATCCGCGCGGCCATGTAGGTGGCGAACCCCTCCTTCAGCCACAGGTCGTCGAACCAGCGCATGGTGACCAGGTCGCCGAACCACTGGTGTGCCACCTCGTGGAAGATCGTCGCGTCGCGCCCCAGCCGCTGGGTGAGCGTGGGCGGCTCGCGGAAGATGAACGAGTTCTCGTTGTAGAAGATCTCGCCCACGTGCTCCATCCCGCCGAAGGGGAAGGCGGGCGCCAGCACCATGTCGAGCTTGCTGAAGGGGAAGGGAACGCCGAACCACCCCTCCAGCCAGCGCGCGGCGTCGCGGTTGGTGCGCGTCAGCGTGTCGGCGTCCACCTCGGCGCGGCGCGAGGCGCGGGCGTACAGGGTGATGGGCCGCTCGCCCGCCGGCGCCGAGCTCCACGTGGCGTACGGGCCGGCGGCGAAGGCGGCCAGATAGGTGGAGATCGGCTCGGTCTCGGCGAAGTTCCAGGTGACGGCGCCGGTGGAATTGTCTCCCGGCCGGGCGGTGTCGGCCGATTCCACCCGGGCGTTGGCCAGCACCTTCCACCCCGCCGGCGCGCTCAGCCGCCAGCGGAAGCGGGCCTTCAGGTCGGGCTGGTCGAAGCAGGGGAAGAGGAGGTTGGCGTCGGACGGCACCAGCAGCGTATACAGGTAGGTGGACTGGTCGCTGCGGTCGTCGAAGCGGATGATGGCGGTGCCGGCCGGGGCGATGCGGGTGGTGAAGCGCGCCTCCAGCCGGTTCTGCCCCGCGCGCAGGTGGTGCGCGGGGATGCGCACGTGGCCGTTGCGCCACTCGAAGTCGCGCACGGGGTCGCCGTTGGCGCGCAGCTCGGCCAGCGCCGGCCCGCGGAAGTCGGCCACCAGGTCACCCGCGTTCCGGGCGCGCTCGAAGGTCATGGCCACGATCCCCGCCGCCGAGTCGCGCTGGGTAAGGTCCAGCCACAGGTCGTAGCGCACGCCCGAGAGCGTGGCGGCGCGCTGGCGGGCCAGCTCGCGCGAGATGCCGGTCTGCATCAGCGTTTCGGGGCGCGGCGCGCCGGGGGGCGCCGTGCCGCCCGACGCGCAGGCGGCGAGCGGCACCAGCGCGGCCAGCGCCGCCACGCGGAATGTGCGGGTCATCGGGATCGGTGTGCCGTGAATCAGGAGGATGCCTGCTGGAAGGCGCAGGAGCGCACCGCCTCGCGCAGCCGCACCGCCACGCTCGCGCAGTCCACCCACTGTGGCAGCTCGGCGAAGGTGATCTCGAGCGTTCCCGTGTCCTCGTCCCACCGGTACTCGGCCGATGCGCCCTGCGCCGTCACGGTTCCGGAGCCGTTTTCCGGCACGGGCAGGCCAAAGCGGCGCGCCTGGGCTTTCAGGCACTCCCACACCTGTGGGGTCACGCCGGGAAGGATGATGGTCGGGCAGCCGGGCATCGGTCGAACTTCCTTGTGCTGAGTGCTGGGTGCTGGGTCGATCTCCCGTCGGACTGGATGCACGGGGCGAGCCGCGGGTTGACTGCGGCATGTCGGCCTCGTCCCGGAGCAGGGGACGCATGGGCGAATATCCCAGTATGCGAGTGAACTCGCCGCTACAACGGCACGCAGTCCGCCTGCGCGGACTTCAACCGCGCCCATCATCCGATCGCGATCTTTCCGACGCACGAGGACGAACGGCCGTCACGATCGCGCAGGCTGTTCCCTGTTCCCTGTTCCCTGTCGTTTAACGCTATCATCGTCCCCTGCATCGTGGCGATCAGCCGCTCGGTGCCGTCGCGCTCGGCGAACACGTCGGCGGTGGCCACGGTGAGGGTGCGGCCGGCCTTCTTCACCCGCGCGCGGGCGGCGAACGTGTCGCCGATGGCGGGGGCCAGCAGGTTCACCTTGAACTCCACCGAGAGCACGGCGGCGCCGGGCGGCATCAGCGTGTAGGCGGCGTACCCGGCGGCCGTGTCGGCCAGCGTGGTGACGATGCCGGCGTGCAGGTAGCCGTGCTGCTGCGCCAGGTCCGCACGGTACGCCATCCGCAGGTCCACCTCGCCGGGCGCCACGTGCGCGATCTCCGCCCCGATGGTGGCCATCGCGGTCTGCTGGGCGAAACTGGAGCGGACGCGGGTCTCGTAGTCGTCTTCAGCGGTCATGCGGACGGCGCGTGGGACGCGCGGAGCGGGTGCGGCATGGCGCGGGTCGGCTGGGGACGCGGGTGGATGGGCCGCGTATCTTGCGCGGCGCCGCGCGGACGCGCAACCTGCCAGCAAACGGCCGCCCAGGCACATCCGCGACACTCATCCCGCTTTCCGACGCGAGCGAGCCGATGTACGCCAGCATCCGACGCTACCGCACCCCCGAGCCCGAAGAGGTCCGCCGCCGCGTGGAGGTGGGCTTCCTCCCCATGCTCCGCAAGCAGCCCGGCTTCGTGAGCTACAACCTGGTCCACGCGGGGAACGGGGTGATGATCTCGGTCACCGTCTTCCAGACCCGCGAGGGGGCGGAGAACTCCAACCGGCTGGCGGCCGAGTGGACCGCCGAGAACGTCGCCGCCTTCGTGCAGGGCCGCCCCGACATCACGCACGGCGAGGTGGTGGCGCATGCCTCCTGAAGCGGCGTTCAAGGACCACTTCTCCACCCAGTCCGACGCGTACGCCCGCTTTCGCCCCACCTATCCGCCCGGGCTGTTCGATTGGCTCGCGGAAATCTCCCCCGCCCGCGACCGCGCGTGGGACTGCGCCACCGGGAACGGCCAGGCCGCCGTGGAACTGGCCCGCCACTTTGCCCAGGTGATCGCCACCGACGCCAGCGAGAAGCAGATCCGCAACGCGTTCGCGCATCCCCGCGTGCGCTACCACGTGGCCCCCGCCGAGGAGCCGGCGATCGATGCCGAGAGCGTGGACCTGGTGACCGTGGCGCAGGCGATCCACTGGTTCAACATGCCGCGCTTCCACCAGCAGGTGGATCACGTGCTGAAGCCGGGCGGGATCCTGGCCGTGTGGGCGTACGGCCTGTTCCGGTCCACGCCGGCGATCGACGAGATCGTACTCCGCCTGTACCGCGACATCGTGGGTGCCTACTGGCCGCCGGACCGCGGGATGATCGAACGCGGCTACGTGGAGGTGAATCTCCCCTTCGAGCCGGTCGATCCGCCGCCGTTCGAGATGCGGCTGGACTGGAGCGCCGACGACCTGATCGGCTACATCGGCACCTGGAGCTCGGTGCAGGGCTTCAAGAACCACCGGGGGTACGATCCCGTGGACCACGTGCGCGGCGAGCTGGTGGCCGCGTGGGGCGGCGGCGTGCGGACGGCGAGGTGGCAGCTGATCCTGAAGGTGGCGCGGAAGCCGGCGGAAGTTGAATAGAAAGTCCGTTCACCTCACTCACCGGCGGCTGAAGCCGCAGCAACAACCACGAAAAGCCTCGCAAACTGCGCGAGGCTCCAACAACTTGGACCTCTGCGACCACTTTCATCCTCCGTGGTCGCGCGCAGCGCGCTGAGAGACTCCGCAGAAACGAAAACGGGCGCTCGGATGAGCGCCCGTTGGCGTTGGTGGCGTCGCGAGCCGTGGATCAGTTCGCGGGGAGTTCGCGGATGCGCTGGGAGAAGTCGGGGCTGTTACCCCAGCGTTGGGCCCGCGCGTTCACGTGATAGCGCTCGCGCGCCTGCTCGAAGGGGAGATCGGTGTCGATCAGCCCCAGGTCGTAGGCCAGCCGGTCGCTGTAGCCGGGGAACAGCACCTTCACGCTGAACGGCACGCGCCTGGGCGAGATCTCGTTCACGTGGCCCACGATGCTGGTGGTGCAGGTATTGGTGAGCGTGTTGTAGAACTCCGGATGCGCGGCCAGCCCGTTGGCGCGGGTGAGCATGTCCACCAGCAGCGCGCGGACCTTCGCGCGGTCGGCCCGGCCGGGGTAGAGGTACACGGGGTCGTGGCGATAATTCGTCCGCAGCCGCACCACGTCGCGCTCGTCGGCCACCACGTAGATCATCTCGAACTGCCGCAGCAGCCCCTTCCACGGGCTGAAGGTTTCGCCCTTCTCCTTGCGGATCTCCGCCGAGACCGCGAGGAACCGTCCATCGGCGAACTGGAAGCTCACCAGCGTGTGCGCCGGCCCTCGCCAGTCGCGGCTGAACGGCTCCACCAGGAACCAGGCGCGCTCCACCTGCCGCAGGTCGTACGCGCGGTCTTCCCAGCGCACGGTGTAGTCACTCGTGGTGCGATAATCGGCGTTGCGCACGTTGTGCACGTACACGCTGTCGCCGCGGAACCGGGCGGTGGGGACGCGCGCGTTGTCGGGCGTCCAGTCACGCGTGTTCGACGGCGTGCGCGTGGCCCACCACACCGCGAACGGCAGCGCCAGCGTGGCGGCGATCGCTTTCTTCTTCATGTGAAACGTCCTTCCGAGTCGGTCCGCGGCTACCAGCTCCCGCTCGCCCCGCCGCCCGACGAGTATCCACCACCCCCGCCGCCGCCACCCCCGCCGCTGGACGACGACGAGGACGAGGAGTACGACGAGCTGCTGCTGGCCGACGACGAGTGGTGGTGATGATGATGGTGATGCGTGGGCCGGGTCTTCCGCGGCAGGTACACCACGTCCCGGTCGTGATAGCCGCAGTGGCGGCAGTCGCGCAGCACCTCTTCGCTCCCGCTGTGGTCGTACGTCGCGTACTCCAGCACGTTGCGCGAGGTCTCCACCGTCTGGTAGCGGCAGCTGGGGCAGGTGCCCTTGCTCGAGAACCAGCGCGCCTGGCGCAGCAGCGTGTGGGTGCCGCAGGCGCCGCACTTCCACACGTCGTAGTTCACCGAGTTGAGGTACTCCTCGGTCTTCTGCCCCGAGTCGAGGTACATGTCGTCGGAGACCTCGTCCAGCCGCGCCATCTGCGTGTTGCACTGCGGGCAGATGCGCGGGCGGTTGCGCAGCCAGCCGCGGAAGCCCAGGAAGCTGGCGAACAGGATCCCCATCCCCACGATCCCCGGGACGAACCCGCCGCCGCCGCCCGAGCCGGACGGCGGCGAGTAGGCCGGCTGCGGCGTGTAGGTGGGCTCCGGCGGGGGCGGCGGCGCGAAGGCGGCCTGCCCCTGGGGCGTGTACCACTGCGCGATCCCCGCGGTGCCGCGAAGGATGCCGCGCACCATCTTGTCCTCGCGGAACCAGCGCACCAGCGAGTCGCTCACCACCTGCTGCGCGGCGGATTGGTAGCGGAGCGCGCCGTCGCCCAGCTGGATGCGCACCTTGCGGTCACCCGTGGCCACCAGCAGCAGCACGCCGTCGTTCTCCGGGCGGTCGCCCACGCGCCAGGCGTTGAACAGCCCCTGGGCGAAACCCTCGATGGTGGTGGCCCCCACGTCGTACCGGCTCATCCGGCCGATGGTGACCACGCGCACGTCGATCCCCTGGTTGCGCACGGGCGCCAGCAGGGTGCGGACGCTGTCCTCCATCTTCGGGGAGAGCACGCCGGCCAGGTCCTGCACGGAGCGGCCGTTCCACTCGGGGTAACCGCCCTGCGCGGCGGCTGTGGAAGCGGCGAACACCAGGGGCGCGAGCAGCCCCAGGACGCGTACGTTCATCGGCTCGGGAAAGACTGAAGTGTTGGGCTTAAGGTGCAGCGGGCGGGCGATGACTACGGGGGAGGCGGCACCGGTGTTTCGGCGCCGCGCCCGAATGGGCGCGAGGGAATGTAACTTCGTGCGGCGTTTACGTCTAGCGAGTCAGTTGCTGTGCGTGGGCTCGGGCGGCGCCTCCACGTAGGTGCCGGGGCGGTTCAGGCGGCCGCTGCGGGTGAGCCCCTCCCAGCCGCAGCGCGGGCACCAGCGCCGCTGCACCGCGCCGCGGGAGACGAGCGAGAGCGCGCGGCCCAGCACGCCCATGCGGATGGGCAGCGTGTCGCCGTCGCACTCGCTGCACACCCGGTCGGCCGGGAAGATCAGGTAGATCATGGCGAACGCCAGCAGCGCCTTGGCGCCGAACGCCACGAAAAAGAAGAAGATCCAGGTCAGCATTCGTCTCGCCTGCGTGGGCGTCACCCGTACACCAGGGCCGTCCCGTGCGCCGGTGCAAGAACCACGCATCCGCCGCTCCATCGGAAAGTAATCTACCCCACAACCCCCGTCCGGGTCATGCCGGACGGAAGCGTCTGGGGCGGAACGCCGGGCAGGGGCGGATTCTGACCGGGGGAGGCGCGCGCTTCGTCCGGGTTGCGCGGGCGGTTGAAACCGCTGCAACCACGGCCCGAAGTCCGCCTTCGTGGACTCCCTCGACGGCATCTCCCCACCGGCAGAAGCACCGAAGCGCGGTCGGCCTGCTCGTCTCGTGCGATTGCGGGCGAGTTGGCGTTCACGACGTGGGAGTGCGGGGGTGGCCTCGCACGTCTCGCTGGTTCGGGTGTAGATTCGGCGCCGGCAATCACATCCGCAAAGGCACGATGGCGAACGTCCTGAACGTGCAGGAGCTGCACAAGACATACGGTCCCCGCACCATCTTCGACGGCGTGAGCTTCGCCATCGACGAAGGCGAGAAGGTGGGGTTCATCGGCGTGAACGGCTCGGGGAAGTCCACGCTCTTCCGCATCGTGGCGGGGGTGGAGGGCACCGAGGGGGGCACGCTCGCCTTCCAGCGCGGCATCCGCGTGGGCTACCTGGCCCAGGAGCCCGAGTTCGAGCCCGGCGCCACCATCCTCTCCGCCGCCGCCAGTGGCCGCCCCGAGCTGATGGAGGCGATCGGCGAGTATCACGAAGTCTCCGAACAGCTGTCGCACGGCCAGGGGGACGCGGACCGGCTGCTGGCCCGGCAGGAGCAGGCCGCCGGGAAGATCGACGCGCTGGGAGGGTGGGACTATGAGCACCGCATGGAAGCGGTGCTCACCAAGCTCGGCGTGGAGCAATGGGAGAGGAAGGTCGCCGGGCTCAGCGGTGGCGAGCAGAAGCGCGTGGCGCTGGCCCGCGTCCTTCTCCAGCAGCCCGAGCTGCTGCTGCTGGACGAGCCGACCAACCACCTGGACGCCGACACGGTGCTGTGGCTGGAGGAGCACCTGCAGGAGTACCCGGGCGCGGTGATGCTGATCACCCACGACCGCTACTTCCTGGACCGCGTGGTCACCCGGATGATCGAGGTGTCGACCGGCGAGCTGACGCCGTATCCCGGCGGCTACACCGAATACCTGGAGGCCAAGGCCGAGCGGATGGAGCGCATGGCCGTGGAAGACGCGAAGCGGAAGAAGCTGATCCAGCAGGAGCTGGAATGGGCGCGCCGCTCGCCGCCCGCGCGCACCGGCAAGAGCAAGGCACGGCTCGACCGCGCCGACGCGCTGCAGGCCGAGCAGCGCGAAAAGCGCCCCCCCACCCGCACCGCCGTGGAGATGCAGGCCAGCCAGGCGCCGCGGCTGGGGCGGACAGTCCTGAATCTGCACCACGTCAGCAAAAGCTTCGGCGAGCGCACGCTGATCCGCGACTTCAGCACCATCCTGCAGGGTGGCGAGCGCGTGGGGATCATCGGCCCCAACGGCGCGGGAAAGACCACGCTGCTGCGGATCATACTGGGCCAGGAGCCGCCCGACAGCGGCGAGGTGGAGCTGGGGAAGAACACGAAGATCGCCTACTTCGACCAGCGCCGCAGCGACCTGGACCACGAGAAGAGCATCTACGAAGCCGCGGCGGACCAGGACTGGGTGGAGGTGGCGGGGCAGCGCACGCACCTGCGCAGCTACCTGGAGACGTTCCTCTTCTCCCCCGCGCAGCAGCGGCAGAAGGTGAGCTCGCTGAGCGGCGGCGAGCGCAACCGGCTGCTGCTGGCCAAGCTGTTCCTGAACGACGCCAACCTGCTGATCCTGGACGAGCCCACCAACGACCTGGACCTGGTCACCCTGCAGGTGCTGGAGAGCGTGCTGATGGACTGGGGCGGGTGCGTGCTGCTGGTGACGCACGACCGCTACTTCCTGGACAAGGTCGCCACGGGGCTGATCGTGTTCGAGGGTGACGGCGAGCTGCGGCGCCACGCCGGCGGGTACGACCTGTACCGCCGCCTGAAGGAGCAGCGCGAGGCCGAAGCAGCCGCCGCCGCGCAGGTGGTGAAGAAGGCCGCCACCGCCGCCGCCCCGGCCAAGTCCGCCCCGGCTGACCGGCCGCGCAAGCTGAGCTGGAAGGAGCAGCGCGAGCTGGAGGGGATGGAAGCCGCGATCCTTGAGGCCGAGCAGCGCAAGGAAGAGCTGCAGGCGCGCCTGGCCGACCCGTCGCTCTACACGCAGCCGGCCGACGAGGTGGCGCGCGTGACCAACGGCTTCCGCGAGGCCACCGAGCAGGTGGACGCGCTGTACGCCCGCTGGGCCGAGCTGGAAGAGATCGCCTCAGCGGCGGCGGCGAAGTAGGAGCGCTTCCGCGGCGCCGCTGGCCCCCACCCCGCACGCAGCTTCGCGCGTGCCGCCCCTCCCCCAAAAACTGCCTGGGGGAGCACTGCTGTCCGGCTATAACTCAAATAGTAGCAACTGGTTAGCGGCGGGGGTTTTCAGATCGGCGAAATCGGGTGAGCCGAGTGCTTGTTCTAGCGGGATTCGCTCGAAAAGCGAGAGGCTCAGGATCTGTAGCAAAGTGTAGAGATCGCGTTGGATTCCGAGCCTCTTCCGGACGATGGCGACGATCAGGTACACGGAGATGGCGATCCAGATC
>DASSJS010000543.1:0-10704 GCA_035691085.1 Longimicrobium sp. | reverse complement strand
TACCCCCGTACCCCCGTACCCCCGTACCCCCGTACCCCCGTACCCCCGTACCCCCCGTACCGCACCCCGAAGTCCCCCGCACCTTGACTTCCCCCACCCGGCCACGGACCTTGTGCGTCAACCCCTTACATTATCCCCGCCGCCCTGAACGCCATGCCGATGACCGCACCCGCGGCACCCTTCCCGCGCCCAGGCCGGGCAGCATCGACCGACACCCGCGCGGGAGCGGCGCGCGCGTGAAAGGACGCCTCTCGACCCTCCCCGACCCGCGGCGGCTGCTGTCGTGGCTGTACCTGGGGCGCGCGGCGCTGGCGGCGGGGATCTTCGTGGCCGTGGTGTGGGCGTGGCAGGACGTCCCCCCCGACACCACGCTGGCCGCCACGCTGATGCTGGTGGCCACGCTGTTGTTCACCGCCGTGTCGGCGTGGTGGACGCACCTGCGCGGCGGAGCGCTGGGGCGCGGCTTCCTGTACTTCCAGGTGGTGTACGACGCGCTGCTGGTGACCATGTGCGTGCACATGACCGGCGGCAAGCTCAGCAGCTTTGCCCCCCTGTACGTGCTGGTGATCGTGGAGGCGGCGGTGCTCCTCCCCATCGTGGGCGGCATCCTGATCGGCGTGCTGGTGAGCATCCTCTACACCGCCGACGTGGTGTGGAGCGCGCACCAGCTCGACGCCGGGGTGGTGATGCAGGGGATGCTGTTCACCGCCGTGGCGCTGGTCACCGGCTACCTGGGCGACCGGCTGCGCCAGACCGGCGCCGTGCTGGGCCAGGTGGAAACCGAGCTGCGCCAGCTGCGGCTGAGCACCGACGACGTGCTGGCCAGCCTGGCCACCGGCATTTTGACCGTGGACGCCCTGGGCCGGCTGGCCTACCTGAACGCCGCCGGCGCCGAGCTGCTGTCGCTGGAGCCCGCGCGCTGGCTGGGCCGCCCCGCGCTCGACGAGCTCGACCGCCGTGTACCCGGCCTGGGCCGCGTGATCCGGGAGACGGTGGAGAGCCGCGAGCCGGTGCGCCGCTTCGAGACCCGCGAGCAGGACGACGGCACCGTCTTCGGCGTGAGCACCACGCTCCTGGAAGACGGCGGCCCGCCCAGCGTGACCGCCGTCTTCCAGGACATCACCGAGCGCAAGCGGCTGGAGGCGCTGCGCCGCCGCGCCGAGCGGCTCGAGGCGGTGGCCGAGCTCAGCGCGTCGCTGGCGCACGAGATCAAGAACCCGCTGGCCTCCATCCGCAGCGCCACCGAGCAGCTGGCGCTGGACGGGATGGACCCCGAGGACCGCACCGTGCTGCGCGAGCTGGTGGTGCGCGAAAGCGACCGGCTCTCCCGCCTGCTGACGGAATTTCTCGACTTCGCCCGCGTGCGCGTGCGCTCGCCCGAGCCGCTGCACGTGGGCGGGCTGATCAAGATCGCGCTCGACGTGGTGCGCGCGCACCCGCACGCCGAGGGGCGCGAGCTGCGCTTCGAGGTGGACGTGTCGGCCGCGGGGGCGGTGGTGATGGGGGACGAGGACCTGCTGCACCGCGCGGTGCTGAACCTGGCGCTCAACGCGGTGCAGTGGGCGGGGGCGGGGGGGACGGCCGAGGTGGCGCTGGACGTGGTGGAGAGCGAGATTCTATCCACCGCGCTCGAATACACCCGCGCCGTGCGCATCCGCGTGAGCGACACCGGCCCGGGCGTGCCCGACGACGACAAGGAGCACGTCTTCGACCCGTTCTTCACCCTGCGCCCCGGGGGAACGGGGCTGGGGCTGGCCCTGGTGCAGCGTGCCGCCGAGGCGCACGCCGGCGCCGTGTTCGTGGACGAGCCGGGACCCGGGTGGGGGTCCACCTTCACCCTGTACCTTCCCGAGGCCGAGGAGAACGGCCACGGGACCGCGACGGAGCACCGCGACAAAGCAGCCGAACCGTGAGCGAGCCCCGAATCCTGATCGTAGACGACGAGACCGCCATCCTCGACACCCTGCGCATCCTGCTCAAGCGCGAGGGGTTCCAGGTGGAGACGGCGGTGGGCGGGCAGCAGGGGATCGACCGGATGAACGACACCCGCCCCGACGTGGTGCTCACCGACGTGCGCATGCCCGGCGTGGGCGGCCTGGAGGTGCTGCTGGCCGCGCGCGAGCTGGACGCGTCGCTCCCGGTGATCCTGATGACCGCGCAGGCGAGCCTGCAGACCGCCATCCGCGCGGTGAACGAGGGCGCCTACTACTACATCCAGAAGCCGTTCGCCAACGACGAGCTGGTCGCCATCGTGCGGCGCGCCGCCGAGAGCCGGCAGCTGAAGCGCGAGAACCAGCAGCTGCGCACCGAGATCCGCCGGCGCGACCGCGGCGACGCGGTGCGCCCCATCGGCCGCAGCAAGCCGTTCCTGGAGTCGCTCAAGCTCGCCGAGACGGTGGCGCCCACCGACAGCACGGTGCTGATCTCGGGCGAGAGCGGAACGGGGAAGGAGGTGCTGGCGCGCTACATCCACGAGACGTCGTCGCGCGCCGAAGGGCCGTTCGTCTCCATCAACTGCGGCGCGCTGCCCGAGAACCTGCTGGAGAGCGAGCTGTTCGGGCACGTGCGCGGCTCG
Organism: Longimicrobium sp.; assembly: GCA_035691085.1. Lineage (GTDB taxonomy): Bacteria > Gemmatimonadota > Gemmatimonadetes > Longimicrobiales > Longimicrobiaceae > Longimicrobium. The sequence goes on along the minus strand of DASSJS010000543.1, from coordinate 8,129 downwards.
TTCACCGGCGCCGTGCGCGACAAGCAGGGGCTGTTCGTGGCGGCCAAGGGAGGCACGTTCTTCCTGGACGAGGTGGGCGAGATGTCGCCCGCCACGCAGGTGAAGCTGCTGCGCGTGCTGCAGGAGCGCGAGGTGATCCCGGTGGGCGCCACGGAGGCGATCTCGGTGGACGTGCGCATCGTGGCCGCGACGAACCGCGACCTCGACGAGGAGATCCGCAAGGGCGGCTTCCGCAGCGACCTGTTCTACCGCCTGAACGTGATCACGCTGCACCTGCCGCCGCTGCGGGAGCGGAGCGAGGACGTTGCATTGCTCGCCGAGCACTTCCTGAACCGCTTCAACGCCACGCGCGGGCGCGACCTGCGGTTCACGCCCGAGACCATGGCCACCATGCAGGCGTACGACTGGCCGGGGAACGTGCGCGAGCTGGAGAACGCCCTGGAGCGCGCCGCGGTGATGACCCCCGGCGACCAGATGATCCTCCCGTCGGCGCTCCCGGCGCGCATCACCGAGCGCGGGCCGCAACCGCTGGTGGCCGCGTCGCTCCCGCCCAACCCCACGCTGGAGATCATCGAGCGGGCGTACATCCACTGGGTGCTGCAGAGCGAGGGCGGCAACAAGACCCGCGCCGCCGAGGTCCTGGGCATCGACCCCAGCACCCTGTACCGCAAGCTCCTGCGCTACGGAATGGAGACGGCGTAGCGGGCGCCGAAGGCGGTGACGCGCAAGGAAAACAGGGAGGCGACGGGATACCGTCTCCTCCCTGTTTGGTTTCCTCTTCGATCCTTGCTTCCGGCACACTCGCGGCTCAGGCCGCGTAGTGCCGAGGCCAGTTCGCGGGAAAGCGTTGCCGGGCCAGCTGGCTCATCATGTTCCGGCGTAATTATAGGATCGTTCGACGACCCAGCGGTTGCCAACGCACTTCAACTGGACGATGTTCGCGAACCACGCGTACGGATGGGCATCGATCGACGAGCGATAGCGCACGTAGACCAGCAACTGGGATTGCCCGCCGCTCGTCCACGGCTCACTAACGGCGGCGACCAGCGGGAACTCGCTCGAATCGCACGGCCGGATAGCGGGAGCCGCCCCGCAAGTGACCCACTCCACACCCTGGCCCGCGTTCGCCTCCCGCAGCACCGCACCGACCATGTCCGCGGCCCATGCGGAGTCCCGCACGTTGCCGATCCACACGGGCATCACGGAATCGGGCCAGCTCACCGGTGCGCGCCCACGGGGCGCGCGGATGATCCGCGGATCGAACGCAACCGGTCCGTCGAGCCGCCCGTCGCCACTCTTCCGCAACCCGGTAATCACCTCCCCGAGGGCGGCCGCGACGACGGGTGCCGAGGAGTGAGCCTGCGCGGCGCAATCCGAGATGCGAATCACGCACAACGCCGCAAGAGCCATCCACGTACGCAGGCCAGGCATCATCTCACCCCGTGGTTCCCGGGTACCCGCATTGTGCCATCGTCTCCCTCCACTTCGAATGGTGCACGCCCTCGCCGGGCGCGAAGTAGTTCTGGTAGTACGACCAGTAGGCATGGGCGCCCTCGTGGACGAGGACATCCTTCACGAACTGGTCCGTATTTCGGAGGATCAGGTTACCGTGTTCATCGTACATGAGGTTCCCCTGGGTATCGTGCTTCCACATACCCTCCCATATGTAAATGACGCCGGCCACATGTGTGCCCATGAGCTTCCACGGGCCCTGATTATCATACTGGTCCGGCTGTTCCGTGAAGACCACCATGTACGGGAGGCGCTCCAGCAGCACATCCCTGATCAAGGGGCACTGAACGCGATCGATGGCCGCACGCACCGACTCGACCATCTTCGGCTCCAGAGGTCGCTCACCGCACCCCGGACAGCCAGCGCCGGTATCGCTCGCCGCAACCAGGAGTGCGTAGTCGCCGCGCGCGGCGGCGAAGCGGGTTTCCACGTAGCCCTCCACCTGCATGCGGCCCTGCACCGTCGGCTTGTAGCGGCAGACCTGCTGGCGCTCGCAGGCGTACATGTACCAGCCGGGCCAGCTCCAGTCGGGCTTGGCGCCGAGCGAATCGCCGGGATAGAAGCGCCAGAAGAGGTTGCCGGGCGGGAGATATCCGTCGCTCCACTGGTTCCGGAACTCCAGCCCGTACAGTGGCTCGGCCGTGTAGGTGACCGTGCCGGACGAATCGGGCTCGCTGGCGGTGATACGGATGGGGCTCGCGATCGTGCTGACGGTGATGGTCTGGCGGTCGATGAGGAAGTACTTCGCCACCTCGGTTCCCGCGGTCGGATCGTACCCGCGGACCGCGACCACGCGCCGCCGCGCCTTGAGCGTGCCCGCCTCGCCCGGGGGAAGGAGCAGCACGCCCTCCATCGCCTCCTGCGCGGACGCGCCCACGGGCCGCGGATACACCCAGTTGCCGCCCCCGCTGGCATGCTCCAGCCACAGGTCCACGCCCCCCGAGCCCTGCGTGTTGAACGGGCCGGTTTCGAAGGGAGGCCCGCCGGGCGCGCAGGTCCAGTTGGGGGGTGTATCGTTGCACGCCGGGTTGTAGGTATGCAGCACCCCGCCCTGGATGCGGACCATCACCCACGCCGATTCGGGGACGGCAAGATCGGTCCACTTGCCCAGCGCCAGCGAGGCGTCGGCGCCCGAGGAGCTTGGGGGCGTGAACACCTGCCCCGTGGCCACGATCACGGGCGGCGGGACCGCATCCGCAACCTGCCGGTGTGGAACCGCGTGGGGAGCCACCGGATCGCGTGCATCACAGGCGCATAACACGGCCGCGGCAACGAGCACCAGCAGCCGCATCGAACGGGCAGGCCACACCGGACCTTGAATCGTGACGTTCATCGAGCGGCGCACCTGAATGGGCAGGCAGGCCCGGGTCGGGTGAGGCAACGGCCCCGCGGAATGAGCATCAGCAATACAATGCTGACGGAGCGGCAGCCGCAATAGAGAATGTTTCTCTCCCAAAAGAGCTACAAACACCGGTTGCAGTTTCGCCGTCCAGCACGCGTGGGGCGGTTCAACGCCTCTCGCGGGTCCCGTCTGCCGGGTGCTGGACTCCCAGCGTGAGCGGCCCCCTACCCCCGCAGCATCCGCCCGCCGTCCACCACCAGGATCTCGCCGGTCACATAATCCGCGTGGACCAGGTAGAGCAGCGCGCGCGTCACGTCGTCCGGCGAGCCGATGTGCTTGAGAGGGGTCGAGCGGGCGAGGGCGTCCAGCTCGTCCTGGCCCATGCTCTCGGGAGGGAGCACGGCGCCGGGGGCGATGCCGTTCACGCGCACCTCGGGCGCCAGCGAGCGGGCGGCCACGCGCGTGAGGTGCGCCAGCCCCGCCTTGGCCACGCCGTGCGCCGCGTACGCCGCCCACGGCTGCAGCCCCGCGAGATCGCACATGTTTACCACACATCCGCGCCGCTCACGGAGCGTGGCGGCCAAGTGGCGGATGAGCAGGAAGGGCGCCTTCAGGTTCACCGCCAGCGTGTGGTCCCACAGCGTCTCATCCGTATCCTCCAGGCGTTCGGGCGGAAAGACGGAGGCGTTATTCACCAGCACGTCGATCCCCCCGAACGCTGCGGCAGCCTCGCGCGCCAGCCGTTCGACCTCATCGCCGCGCGACAGGTCCGCCCCGATCGCCACCGCCTCCCCGCCGCCCTCGCGAACCTCGCCCACCAACCGGTCCGCGTCGCCCGACGACGAGTTGTAGTGCACCACCAGCCGCGCGCCCTCGCCCGCCAGCGCCAGCGAGATCGCACGCCCCACGCGGATGGCGCCGCCCGTCACCAGTGCGGTCTTGCCGGAGAGATCCATCGCTTGCTTCGCCTGCCAGGGTTTGGGAACGAGGTCATCGGAAGGTGCAACCGCCGTGAACATGGAGCAACGGAGGCCACGGAGAACTCCGTCGCGGTTCTCCGTGGCCTCCGTGCCCTCCGTGGCTCGCGCGAAGCGCCTTCGCGGTTGTGGTTCAGCCCACCCGCGCGGCGCTACTCGTCCTGCTTGAAGATCTTGAGGTTCGTCGAGTGCCCCGGGTTCACGCGGGCCTTGGGGTTCAGGTAGTGCACCGCGTTGTTGACGGCGATGGCCGCCTCGCCGTACCCCGTGGCGATCAGCTCCAGCTTGCCGGGATAGTGCACCACGTCGCCCGCGGCGTAGACCCCCTCGAGGTTGGTCTGCATCAGCTGCGAGACCTTGATGGTGTTCTTCTCCAGCTCCAGCCCCCACTGGCCGATGGGGCCCAGGTCGGGCTTGAAGCCGAGGAGCGCCACCACCGCGTCCACCTCCAGGTGCTCGTCCTGGTTGGTCTCGTTGTTGTAGATGGTGGCGCGCGCCACGCACCCGCCGGCGCCGTGCAGCTCGCGCACCTCGTACGGCGTCTTCACCGCCACCTCGCCCGAGCTCGCCGCGGCCCACATCTGCTCCACGCTGGCCTTGTGCGCGCGGAACTCGGGGCGGCGGTGGATGAGCGTGACCTCGCGGGCGATCCCCTTCAGCCCCAGCACCCAGTCCACCGCGCTGTCGCCGCCGCCCACGAGAAGGACGCGCTTGCCGCGGAACTCCTCGGGCTGGTGCACGTGCGTGTGCACGCCGCCGTCGCCGGCGCCGTAGTGCTCCTCCCACCCCGGGCACTCCAGCACGCGCGGGTTCAGCGCGCCCTTGCCGGCGGTGATCACCACCGTCTTCGTGAGATACTCGCCCTTCGGCGTCACCAGGCGCCAGGCGCCGTCCTCGCGCTCCAGCCGCTGCACCTCGGCGCCCAGGACCACCTCGGGGCCGAACTGGGTGCCCTGCTCGATCATGTTGTTGGCCAGGTCCTTGGCCAAAATCCGCGGCAGGCCGCCCACGTCGAAGATGTACTTCTCGGGGTACAGCGCCATCAGCTGCCCGCCCAGCTGGGGCAGCGCGTCCACGATGCGGCAGCTCACGCCGCGCAGCCCCGCGTAGAAGGCGGCGAACAGCCCCGTGGGCCCCCCGCCGATGATGGTCACGTCCCGGATGTTCCCGTTCGCGTCACTCACGCCGCCACGTCCTTTATCGCTCGGAAAATCGTCCCCGTCCAACAGAAGCGGGGGATGTTACCGGGGCGCCCCCCGCGCCGCAACCGCCGCTACTGGTCGAACTCGCGCGGCCGGATGTTGCGCACCCCGCCCACCGTGCCGTCCGGCCGCCAGAACACCCACCCGCGCATCGCCGGGTGCGTGGGCGGCGGGACCGGGGTGAGCGTGAGCGCTTCGGCGTACCCCGGCCCCATGTGCTTGCGCGCCTCCCCAAGCGCCGCCCGGGCGCCCGCGGTGTCGCCCGCCAGCGCACGCAGCCGCGCGCGGTGGAACCACCCCATCGGCAGCGCGCGCCACTGCGCGTCGGCCAGGGCACTGTCGCTTTGCGCGGCCGCGATGGCGCGCTCGCCCAGCGCGTCGTGCGCCAGGGCCGCCACGTGCAGCGCGCCGGCCCACACCTGCCGCCCCTCGGGCGATGCGGTGCGCGCGGTGTTCGCCGCGGCGGCGGCCTCGCGGTAGCGCCCCTCGTCGAACAGCGCGCGCGCCAGGTACAGGTTGCCGGCCGGCGCCTCGGGGGCGTACTCCAGCACCCGGCGCAGCGCCTTCTCGGCGCGCCGGGGCTCGGCGGCGCGCAGCATCCAGCGGGTGTACTCCTCCACCATCACCGCGTGGCCGTAGTGCGTCTTCTCCAGCGCCCGCTCGAAGTACGGCAACCCCTCGTCGCCCCGGCCCGCCGCGAAAAGGAGCTCGGCGGCCTTCCAGTCCACCCGCCACACCTCGGGGTGCTCGTCCACCAGCGCGTCGAACGCCGCGCTCGAATCCTTCCAGGTGGGCGTGCGCGTCCACGTCCTCGCCGCCGCCAGGCCAAGCAGCAGCACCCCCACCGCCGCCACCGCCCGCCGCGTGGACGCCGCCTCGCGCGCCAGCGCCGCCACCAGCGGCGGCGCCAGGAACACCAGCGCCGCCGAGGGGAGATACAGGGTGCGCTCCGCCATCATCACCCCGATGGGGAAGGCGATCTGCGACACGGGGAAGACGGTGGCGGCCAGCCAGAGCACCGCCACGCTCACCCAGCGCTGCCGGTTCCACGCCCACGCGGCCAGCGCGGCCAGCGCCACCACCAGCGCCAGCGACGCCCACACCGCCGGGTCGCGCCAGGTGGGCACCATCAGGGTGTTGGGCCCCCACTCGGCGCTCAGGTCCGCCGGCCAGAAGATCAGCCGCAGGTACTCGGGCCACAGCCGCGCCGCCAGCGCCCAGCGCTCCACCATCCCCGTGCCCCGGATGTACGCGGCCGGCGCGTCGCCCAGCGTGGCGCCCAGCACCGAGCGGCGCAGCAGCAGATATCCGATCAGCGTGGCCACCAGCACGGCGACGAGCACGGCGTTGCGCCGCGCGATCTCGGCGATCCGCGTTCCCGCCTTCCACGAGCGGAGCGCGTCCAGCAGCAGCAGCGCGCCGGGGAGCGTCACCGCGATCTCCTTGCTCCCCATCGCCAGGAAGTAGAGCGCGGCGATCCCCGCCATGCGCCCCGGCCCGGCGCGCGCGGCGCCCAGGTACAGGTGGCAGGCGCCCAGGTAGAAGAGGGCGGAGAGGATCTCGGCGCGGCCGATCACGTTCGCCACCGCCTCCACGTGCAGCGGGTGCACGGCGAACACCGCCCCGCCCAGCGCCGCCGCCCACACGCCGCCGCCCAGCCGGAGCACCAGGAGGAACACCAGCGCCGTGGCCGCGGCGTGCAGCAGCACGTTGACCGCGTGGAAGGCCGCGGGCGCGTTGCCGTGGATGGCCCACTGCGCCGCCAGCGTGAAGAGCGTGACGGGGCGGTAGAGCGCGTGCGAGCTCGGCCAGTACGGCCCCAGCAGCACGCCGCGCAGGTTCCCCAGCCCGTGCACCGTGGCGTTCCGGAGCAAGATCGGCTCGTCGTCGATGGCGTAGCCGTTGGCCAGCGCGTTGGCGTACACCACCAGGGCCAGCAGGGTGACCGCGGCCAGCCCGGCCAGCACGGCGCGGCGCGGCGGCGGGGATGTCGATGGCGGAGCGAGAGGATCGGGCTGGGGCACGGCGCGCCTGTGAGCGGAGACGGATGCGTGGTGACGGGCACCAATGGTACGAGCACCCCCGGCGGCACCGCAACGCCCGGCGTAAACCCCTTTCCCATAAACATTTGAGTGTGGACGGCACGTGTTGCAAATTGCACCGAAGCGTGCAAGACACGGTGGGGCGGGACGGGGCGGCGCACGCATGGCGGCATTAAAAAGCGAGCAGCGGCAACGATTTTTGGCATCCTTGCAAAACGGAATGGCCGTTGCCAATCAGTCACCCCGATCCGGCTTCCACAGCGCCGGCGTTTCATCCATCCTGGAGGTATCCCCCATGAAGAACCTTCGCGACTCGAAGGGCTTCACCCTTATCGAACTGATGATCGTGGTCGTGATCATCGGCATCCTGGCGGCCCTGGCCATCCCGCGCTTCACGCAGGCCTCGGCCCGCGCCAAGGAGAAGGAGGCGGACGGCATCCTCAAGCAGGTGTACACCCTGCAGCAGACCTACTACGCCAACAACGGCACCTACGCCGCCGACTTCACCACCCTGACCACCGTGGGCTGGGAGTCGCCGACCGGCATGAAGTGGTTCACCGCTCCGTCGTCGCCGGGTTTCCCGGTCAAGATGGGCGGCTGCCTGGGCAAGGGCTACAACAAGCGCCAGATCAGCGACACCGGTGACATCACCGACGACGGCGCCTGCTGATCGAGCGGATTCGCCAGGCTGGATCGAAAGACAAACGAAGGGGAGCCCGCACGGGCTCCCCTTCTTCGTTTCCCCCTCCCCGCGCGTACCGAGGTCCAATACCATCGTCACACCGGCGGTGCGTTCCCGTCCCCGCACCGATGCCTCCGGCGAGTGGCTGCAGGCAGGCACTCGCGCTGAGTATCGAAATTTTTGTTCATCGCGGATTTTGTTGCAGCAGGTCTCCTGCTCGCGCCGGTCCGATCGACGAGTGGCTGCAGGTGGCGCTCGCGCTGAGTATCGAAATTTTTTTGGAGAGCCCCCCTCGCCCCGGCGGCCACTCACGGAAGGCCGGCTGTCTCAACGGATCGATCAGGGGATCACGAGACGAGTCTGTCATCGTGC
>DASSJS010000542.1:0-27256 GCA_035691085.1 Longimicrobium sp. | reverse complement strand
CGCGTGCCAGGAGACCGCGCCCGCGCCGCGCCGGCGGGTGTCGCGCGGCAGCGAATCGACCCAGCGGCTCAACGTGCGCACGAGCGCAGAATCGGCTCCACACGGCGCCTCGGCCAAGTCCGCCGCGCGGAGCCGCACCTGCCACGCGCTGTCGCCCAGCGCGGCCCGCAGCGCACCGCAGTCCGCGCGGCGGTCGGCCAGCGCACGGTAGCGAAGCCGCCACGCCGGCTCGAGCCACGCGCGGGGCGGGGCGGCCGGCGGCAGCGAATCGCGCGCGGCAAAGCGCGGATCGCGAATCCGCCCCAGCGCGCGGACTGCGATCAGCCGCACCCGCGGGTCGCCGTGCCGCAGCCCCGTGACGAGGGATGCGTCGGTGGAGTCGCGCCGGTCCTCCGCCACCAGGATACGGCCGACCAGGGCCGAGTCGGCGCGGGTCTGCGCCTGGGCCGGCACCGGGGCAAGCAGCAGGAGAAAGATCCAGGACTTCTTCATGGCTCCGGGGGGCGTGGGCGTCCCCGCCTGATCCATCTGGGCGGGGTCGATGGTGGGAAGCTCCTGCTGAGGCCGATCGGCCGGCTTGGGCGGGCCGAACCGCGCCGTGGGCGAAGGTGGAGCGAAGAGCCGGCCGCGAGAGAATACCTCGCCTCCGTGCGCGCGGTCAATCGGCACGGCGGGAGGCGGGTTGAGAGGGCGGACGGCGGCCGCGGCGGGACTCGCTCCCAACGGTCGCGTTCGGCCGGGGCAAAACAAAGCGGGCACGCCCGGTGAGGGGCGCGCCCGCGGGCGGCGGCACGAGATGTTCAGTTGGTGCAGTTGGCGCAGAACTTCAGGCGGCCGTTTTCCACGGTCACGTACAGGCAGCACGTGAACCGCCCCGCCGTCTTGCAGAACAGCTTGTAGCCGGTGCAGTTGCCGGCGGCCCGCGTGTCCGTGGCCCCCGCCGGGGCATCCAGCGTGACCGAGCCGCCCGAGCTGAGCTGGTTGATCTGTTCTTCCGAGAGATTCAACGACGTTTCCGAGAGCAACTCGCGGATTGCGTCACCGTTGGCCATGGGTTCCTCCCATTTTTCGAAGACCGGTTCATTAAGGGGCCGCCGCCCACCTGCTACGCTAAAGCGTAGCTGCGCGACGAGCAACGATGTCTTGCACCGGCGCTGCCGGTGGTTTGCGCCCCGTTGTAATCCCCCCGTCAGGTTGCCGCCGTAGCTTGTCTGATCCCACCACCAGAATCGCTCGCAGTGACATCAACCTTCTCCCGCGGCACGGGGCCGCAGGGGGATCTCATGGCAGGGAATCAGATCCTGATCGCACCCGGGCCCGCGCGCCGCCGCCTTACGGGGTGGGTGCTGGGGATGGCCGCCGCGGGCGTGGTGCTGATGGCCGGCCTGCTCGGCCTGGGCGTGATACCGCGCGCGGCGTTCACCGGTGCGCCCGCCCAGCCCCCGCGCAGCGAGGCGATGGAGCGCCAGCGGCAGATGTCGCATCTCCCGCAATGGCGCGAGATCCGCCGCCAGGCCCGCGCCCGCGCCCTCCCCGCCGCCGACTCGGCGAAGGGCCCGCCCGCGCCCGCCGCATCGCCCCCTCGCGGACGTCCGTAAGCGCCCGTCTACCCCACGCGCGGGCGCACTCACGCACTCGCGCACCTGTTCCCCACGCACTCGCGCACCTGTTTCCCACACACTCCCGCACCTGTTCGCGGTCCCTCACCCCGGCAGCGAAACCGTAAACACACTCCCTCGCCCCGGCTCGCTCCGCACCGCCAGCTCGCCCCCCAGCAGCCGCACGAACTCACGCGACAGCGCCAGCCCCAGCCCGGTGCCGCCCTCGCGCCGGGTGTTGGAGGGGTCCACCTGGTAGAAGCGGTGGAAGATGCGCTCCTGGTGCTCGGCGGCGATGCCGGGGCCGGTGTCTTCCACCTCGATGAGGCTGAGGCCTTCCTCCGTCCACGCGCGCACCGACACGCCGCCCTGCTCGGTGAACTTGATGGCGTTCCCCAGCAGGTTGGTGAGCACCTGCCGCAGCAGCCCGGGGTCGGTGCAGACGCGCCCGGCGCGCGCGGCGTCGATCTCGATCGACAGCTTCTTGTTCTCCGCCGCGCCGCTCATCGCCTCGCCCACCGATTCGACCAGGGCGCGCAGGTCCACCTCGGCCTTCTCCGCGCGCCGGGTGCCGGCCTCCACGCGGGCCAGGTCCAGCACGCTGTCGATCAGCTCCATCAGGTGGCGGCGCGACACGCGCATCCGCCGCAGCGCGTCGGCCTGCTGCACGGTGAGCGGGCCGTACAGCCCGTCTTCCATCAGGCTGGCGTAGCCTTCCAGCGCGTTGAGCGGGGTGCGCAGCTCGTGGCTCATCATGGCCAGGAACTCGCTCTGCGCGCGGGTGGCCGCCTGCGCGCCCTGGTACAGCCGCGCGTTGCGCACCGCGAGCGCCGCCTGGTCGGCCAGGAGCGACACCACGCGCAGCTCCTCCTGGCCGAACGGCCCTCCTTCCGCCGAGTTCGCCACCGCCAGCATCCCCACCGCCGCGTCGCCCGCCCGCATGGGGACCAGCGCCAGGTACGCCGCCCCGGCCTCGATCAGCTTGCCGCGGGTGTGGGCGTACGCGTCGCTCAGCTCGCCCACCGACACGGCGGCGGCGCTTTCCTGCTCCACCACCATCCCGGTGAGCGACGCGCCCGCCGGGGAGTTGACGCCCACCAGCCCTTCCATCAGCCCCTCGCCCGCCACCACCAGCGCGTGCTCGTCGGGCTCGCCGGTGAGCACGGTGAGCGCCGCGCCCTCGGCGTGCGCCAGGTCGCGCGCGATGCTGGCGATGCGCCGCATCACCTCGGCCGGGTCGAGCGTGCTGGTGAGCGCCTCGGCGGCGGCCAGCAGGGCGCGGTTCTCCTCGGCGCGGCGGCGCTCGGCCTGCAGCGTGCGGGCGTTGTGCAGTGCCAGCGCCGCGCTGTCGGCCAGCCCTTCCAGCAGGCGCAGGTCCTCGCCGCCGAAGCCGCCCTGCCGGTCGGCGGCCACCAGCACGCCCATCGCCACGTCGAACACGCGCAGCGGCGCCAGCGCCACGTTGCGCACCCCGTAGCGCCCGGCCATCTCGTGCAGCGCCGTATCGGGCGACACGCCGCTCAGGTCGTTCAGCGCCCGCGCGGGCCCGCCGGCCAGCACCTGTGCCGAGATGGTGGACGCCCGCACGAAGGAGCGGCCGTGCAGCTCGGCCAGCGAGCCCAGCGCGGGGCGCACCCGCATCCACCCGCCCTCCACGGGCGCCACCACGGCGGCGCCGCGCGCGCCCAGCAGTTCCATGGCGGCGCGCGCGGCCAGCTCCAGCGCGCGGCTGGCGTCGGCCTCGCTCACCAGCGTGCGGCCGATCTCGCGCAGCGTGCGGCTCTCCTCGGCGCGCAGGGCGGCCTCGCTGGCGGCCTGCTCGGCCTCGCGGGTGCGCTCCAGCAGGGCGCGCTCCAGCTGCAGGCGCTCGGTCAGGTCGTAGAACACCACCATCCCGCGGTCCACCCGCCCCAGTGCGTCGCGCAGCGGCACGCCGGTGGCAACCACGGTGCGCTCCACCCCGCCGGGAAGCCGCAGCAGGATCTCCACGTCACGCGTGGCCTCGCCGCTCACGGCCCGCGCGATGGGGAGCTCGTGGCTGGGGAAGGGCTCGCCGGTGGGGCGGAAGGCCTGCCAACGCGCGGAGTACTCGGCCGCTTCCTCGGCGGTCAGCTCCTCGCGGGTGCGGCCGCCCAGCGCCACCCCCGCGCGGTTGATGAAGGAGACCCGGCCGGAGGGCGCCTCGGCCACGATCACGCCCATGGGAAGGGTGTCGAGCACCTCGTACATCGCGCGCCGCTCGGCCTCGGCGGCGCGGCGCCCCAGCACCTGCTCGGTGATCTCCACGACCAGGAGGAGGAGGTACTCGGCGCGGCCGTCCGCGCGCTGGCCCACGGCCTGGAGCGTCCAGCGGAAGAAGGTGGTGCCGCGCTCGAAGCCGGTGAACTCGAACTCGGCGATCTCGAAGGTCTCCCCCGTCTGCTCCACGCGCGTGAAGATGTCGTGCAGCCCCGCCTCCACGAACGCGGGGAGGAACTCGTGGGGGGTGCGGCCCACGATGGCGCCGGGGGTGTGCCACTCGCCTTCGAGGAACTGGTGGTAGAAGGCGTTGGCCTCGCGGACGACCAGGGTGCCGGCGTCCATCAGCACGATCCCCACCGGCGCGCCCGAGACGATGGCCGAGAGGCGGGCCTCGCGCCGGGCCAGCGCCTCGCTCGCCTGCTGGGTGGTGCGCTCGGCGGCCTCGCGGTGGGCCTGCGCGGTCACGTTGCGCAGGCGCACGCGCAGCTCGCCGCTGTCCAGCGGCTCGGCCTCCACCTCCCACACGCGCCCGCCGCCGCGCTCGCCGTCCACGCGAAAGCAGACGGCGGCGCCGGTGTCCATGGTGTGGCGCAGCTGGTCGGCCGCCTCGCTCTCGCGCCACCCGGGGAGCGCGTCCCACAGCGTTTCCACCCCCTCGGCGCCGCGCCCCAGCAGCCGCAGGATCTCGAGCATCGACGCGTTCATGTAGCGGATGCTCCAGTCGTGCCCCAGCACGGCCACGCCTTCGCGGGCGGTGCCGAAATGAGCCTCGTGCGGGCTGGGGCGGCGGTTGGGAGCGGGCGTCACGCGGCGGATGTACGGATGCGGGGCCGGGGCACGGGGTGCCCGGATGGTGATCGGGCGTAAAGGGTTAACGATGCATCAGGTTCGCGGCAAGAACGGGACCCCTTCGGAAGTACGAGAGTGCTGGGTGCTGGGTGCGGAGGTACGGGGGTACGGGGGTACGGGGGTACGGGGGTACGAAACGGCGGGAGAAGGGGGCGGAGAGGGCAGGGCGGGGCGATGAGTGTCTGGAGATGAGAGTGGAGGTGGCGCGCTTCGGCGGCGCGGCGGGCCCCTCCCCGCGCCTTGGAGCGCGACCCTCCCCCGTACCGGGAGGGGGTGGTGGACGCGGCGCCGCTGCGGCCTGCAACCTCCGCTCACGCCGATGTTTTGGAGACACCGGGGCGCGGACGCTGCTGCTACCTCTCCCGGTACGGGGGAGGTGCGAGCCTAGGCGAGCGGAGGGGGCGCGGCGTCGCGGGAGCGCGCGGGAGCCATCCACGCACCGATCCGTCGTCTTCCATGCGTTTCCACGTCCTCCCGCATCTCGCCACCCACCCCGCACCCGGCTACCTTGTGAACATCGGGAGATCGCGCAGGGGGGAGGCAGGCGGTGAGGATCGTACATCCGTACCTCCGTACCCCCGTACCTCCGCACCGGCTTTCGCGCTGTCACAAAGGTGCGCGACGGCGCGTTCTCCACCCGCAAGACGGAAGCAGGCGCGCGACTGCAGTGCGCGCACCTTCCGGCCGCAGCGGACCCCCGGACCCGATGGCGCCCACGCCGTGCAACGCTCACCCACCCTCCGGTCGCGGCCCCACGCCGCGCCCCAGGTAGGCCCCCGCCAGGCCGTGGATTACGACGCCCTGTTCCGGCGGCTGTATCCGTCCCTGTTCCGGTACCTGCACCGGCTCACGGGCGATACCGACGCGGCCGACGACATCGCGCAGGAAAGCTTCGTGCGCCTGCTGGGGCGCGACCTGCCCGACGACGAGGCCCGGCTCTGGCTGTTCACGGTGGCCACCAACCTCTTCCGCGACCGCGCCCGCACGTACAAGCGGCGCGAGCGGCTGCTGGCGGTGCGCCCCTGGACTCCCACGCAGCTCCCCCGCCCCGACGAGGCCGCCGAAACGGCCGACAACGTGGCGCGGGTGCGCGAAGTCCTCTCCCGCCTTGCCCCGCGTGACCAGCAGATGCTGCTGATGCGCGAGGAAGGCTTCCGATACGACGAGATCGCAACGGTCGCGGGCGTGGCACCGGGCTCGGTGGGCACGCTCCTGGCACGAGCCGCCCGGCGGTTCGTGGCGGCCTGGGACCATGGAGACGAAGACGGTGAACAGGCACTTGGGTGAAGGCACCCTGCAGGCCATGCTGGACGGCGAGCTCTCGCCGCACCAGCGCGCGGCCGCCGAAACGCACCTGGGCGGCTGCCCGGCGTGCGCCGCCGAGCTGCGCGAGCTGCGCCTGGTGAACGAGCGCGCCGCCGGGCTCCTGGCCCGCGTGGACGTGCCCGCCCCCGTGGCGCAGGCGCAGATGTCGATGCGCGCCCGCCGCATGCGCTCCAGCCGCTTCGGCGGGTGGCAGCAGGCGCTTCTCCGCGCGGCCATCCTCGTCCTCGCCCTGGCCGGCGTGGCCGCCGCCGCGGTGCCGGGCTCGCCGGTGCGCGAGTGGATCGCCACCAACGTCCTTCCGCACCAGCAGCCGGCCGCCCCGCCCACGCTGCGCCCCGCCCCGCCCCCCGCGCCCAGGCCGGCTCCGGCGGCGGAGCTCGCGTCGTCGGGGGTGTCCATCCGCCTGGAGAAGGGGGTGATGCGGGTGGTGCTGAGCGGCGCCTCGCCCCAGTTGGAGATCGTGGCCAAGCTGGTGGACGGCGACCGCGCCAGCGTGATCGCCCGCGGCCCCGTGGCGCAGAAGGCACGCTTCCGCACCTCGCCGGGGAAGATCGAGGTGCTCGACGCGGGGTCGGGCGCGCTGGAGGTGCACCTCCCGCGCGGCGCCGGCCGCGCGTCGGTGGAAGTGAACGGCCGGACGTACGTGGCCAAGCAGGGCGAGTCACTGGTGCTGCTGCCGCCGGCCACCGCCGGGGGCGGGCCGTCGGTGCGCGTGGGCGGGTGAGCGCCCCGGGCGCTCCCGCACCGCCACCGCCGCCCTGACGCCGCCATGCTGGCCCCGCTCGCCGCCCTGCTCCTTTCCGCCGTGGCCCCCGACACCGTCTGGGGCACCATCCGCGGCACCGTCGAGAGCGATCCCGGCGGCCTCCCCCTTGCCTCCGCCGTCGTCGAAGTCTCCTCGGGCGGCGTGGCCCTTACCGACAGCACCGGAAGCTACCGGCTGGCCCGCGTTGCCGCGGGCCCGCAGACCGTGCGCGTCCACTCGATCGACCACGAGCCGTTCGAGGTGGAGGTGCTGGTTCCCGCGCGCGGCGAGATCGAGGTGGACGTCTCCCTCCGCCACCGGCCGCTGGTGCTGGAGCCGGTGAACGGCGTGGGCACGGGCCAGGGCGGCACCGCCAGCGACGCGGCGCCCCGCGGCGTGGCCGCCATCACCGACCTTCCCGCGCTGGAGGGGCCGGGAACGGGGATGGACGGCGCGGGCGGCGGCGCGGGGAGCGGCGGCGACGTCCTGCTGGTCCGCGGCTCGGCGGCCGACCTCAAGCTGGTGCTGCTGGACGGCGCCCCCGTCTACGCCCCCTTCCACATGGGCGGGCTGATCGAATCGTTCGACCCCGGCCTCCTTTCCGGCGCGCGGCTGTACCTGGGCGGCGCCCCCGCGCGCTACGACGGCGGGGTGAACTACGTGCTGGACCTGGCCACCCGCGCGGCCAACCACGACCACTGGTCGGGCGACCTGGGCGCCGACATGGTGGCGGTGCGCGGCGGGGTCGACGGCCCGCTCTGGCGCGGCGCGGGGATCCTGCTGGCCGGGCGCGCCGTCCATGGCACCAGCCTGGGCCCGCTGGAGGGAAAGCCCTTCCCCTACCGCTACGCAGACGGGCTGCTGCGGATGGACGTGGCGCTGGGCCGCCGCGTGTCGCTGGCCGTCACGGGATTCACCAATGGGGAAGGCGTGCGCGTGGACACCGCCCGCGCGCGCGACGAGTTCCTGCGCTGGAGCAACGGCGCGGGCTCCGTCCGCCTGCGCTTCCCCGTGGCCGGCGGGAGCGCCGAGGTGACGGCGGCCGGGTCGGAGTTCGATGCGTGGCTGCCGAACCCGGCCGACGGGTGGCAGGTGCAGGCGCGGCTCAAGCGGGCGCGGCTGGCGGTGGACGTGGTGCGCGAGGCGGGGAAGCTGCGGCTGGGCTACGGCTACCAGTACGACCGCCAGTGGGCGCACCACCGCGGGCTCGACCGCACGGTGGGCGAGCGCCTGTGGTTCGTGCGCGACACCGTGGGCTCCGTCGGCGGATGGTACCTGGACGGGCTGTACCGCCCCGACGGCCCGTGGGTGGTGCGCGGCGGGCTGCGCGGCGACATGTACCGGGGCGGGCCGTTCCTGGCGCTGTCGCCGCGGCTGGCGTTGACCTGGCTGCTGGGCGGGCACGCCACGCTCACCCTGGCCGGCGGCCGCTACCACCAGCTGGTGCTCACCCGCACGCAGAAGACCTTCGACTACGGCGCGGTGGACGTGGCCGACTCGCTGGGGATCGCCACGGTGCCGCGGGTGGCCAGCGCCAACCACCTGGCGCTCGCGCTGGACCAGGAGATGCCCGGCGGCGTGCGGCTGGGGCTGGAGGGGTACTACAAGGCCTTCCGCGACATCCCCGCGGCCGACCGGACGGGCGCCTACGCCAGCGGGATGGAGGTGTGGGTGCGGCGCGGCGAGGGCGCGGTGCGGGGGTGGATGGGCTACTCGCTGGGGTGGTACTGGTCGCGCGCCGACTCGGTGGGCGGGGCCACGCGCTTCGACGGGCGGCAGACACTGACGGCGGGGGTGCAGGCGCACGGGCGGCCGGGGGCGCTGGAGGTGCGGGTGGCCTACGGCTCGGGGCTGCAGTACAGCGCGCTGGGGAACCTGGCCGACCCCTCGGGCGCGGGGGATGTGACGCCGGGCACGGTGGAAAGCTCGACCCCGTCCCTCTCGGGCGTGGCCCCGCAGGACTTCCTGCGGCTGGACGCCCGCCTTTCGCGCACCTTCACCCCGCGCGTGGGCGACCGCGAGACCGAGCTGACCCCCTTCATCCGCGTGCTGAACGCGCTGGACCGCCGCGACGCCCTCTTCTACCGCTACCGCCCGGGCGACAAGGCCGCGAAGCCCGTGGGCACGCTCCCCGTTCTCCCCGTCCTTGGCCTGGAGTGGCGGTTCTGATCGCTGATCCCTCGGCCGCCGCACATCTCCTGACCGGCGGCTGAGGCCGCAGCAACGACCACGAGAAGCCTCGCAAACCGCGCGAGGCTCCACCAGACTGGACACCGGCGCTCCTCTCCCCTCACGGGCGAGGAGCGTTTTGTTTGATTGCTGAGGGAAGAACCCCACCGGCACTCCGGTAGATCACCGACTTCGCGCCAACCCGGAGCCTCGCGCGGTTTGCGAGGCTTCTCGTCGTTGTTGCCGTGGCTTCAGCCGCCCGGGCAAACTCGGCGGACTCGGCGGATTCGGCGGATTCGGCGGATTCGGCGGATTCGATAGCTTCCGCCAGACGGCTGGATGCCGCGCCCACAGCCTCGCGGCAGTTTGCGAGGCTTCCCGTGGTCGTAGCATGCGGCTTCAGCCGCCCCGTCACCGACGCCGGCTTACACGCGGAGGTGACCGGGCCTCGCGCGGTTCGACTCCGGAGATTCTCATCCGCCGGGGGAAGATCGAAGGGCGATGCGGACTTTGTTCACGGACGTGCCAAACCGGTTCCGGTTCGCTACATTGGCCCCCCGTTTTCGTTTAGCCTGAACCCGAACACGGCTGCATGAGCACGCTCATCTCCGACTCGCCGGCCGGCACCCCCGCGCACTACGCGGTCACCGCCGACGAGCTTTGCGCACAGATCCAGTCGCTGGGCCACGCCGACCAGGCGCTGGTGTGCGACTTCGCACGCATTTTCTTTGGCCGCATGCCGCGCGCGCTGCTCGAGGAGCGCTCGCCCGCCGAGCTGGCGGCCATGACCGTGGGCGCCTGGGAGTTCCTCAAGCGTGCCCGCCCCGACCAGGTGAACGTGGAGGTGGCCGATCCCCGCGACGAGGGGTGGAAGGCGCCGGTGTCGGTGATCCGCACCGAGGTGGGCGACCGCCCCTTCATCGTGGACACCATCCGTGAGTACCTGAACGGCGAGAACATTCCCATCCTGCAGTACGTCTACCCCGTGCTGCGCGTGGACCGCGGGGCCGACGGCACCATCACCGGCGTGAGCACCGCCGCCGGCGGCGACAAGCTCGAGGCGATGGGGCACGTGGAGATCCCCCACGTGCCCCGCCGCGAGCGCGCCGGCGAGATCGCCGACGAGGTGCGCCGCCGCCTGACCGACGTGGTGGAGGCCACGCGTGACTTCCACGCCATGGTGGCGCAGGTGGAGAAGGTGGCGCAGGAGGTGGCCGGCTACCTCCGCCGCTTCCCCGACCGCGCCGCCGAGTACGGCGAGTTCCTGGAGTTCCTGGGGTGGCTGCGCGAGGGGAACTTCGTGTTCCTGGGCTTCCGCGCCTACGAGATCACCGGGCAGGGCGCCGACGCCGCCGTGCGCGTGGTACCGGGAACGGGGCTGGGCATCCTGGCCGACGAGGAGCGCTCCAGCTACTCGGCGCCCAAGCCGCTGAGCCAGATGCGCCCCGACTTCCGCGAGCGGGTGATGCACGGGCCGCTGCTGATCGTGAGCAAGGCCAACCGCGAGAGCACCGTGCACCGCCGCGCCCGCATGGACTACGTGGGCGTCAAGCGGCTCGACGAGCAGGGGAACGTGGCCGGCGAGTGGCGCTTCCTGGGCCTCTTCACCAGCCAGGCGTACGGACAGTCGCCCGACGCCATCCCCATCATCCGCAACAAGTTCCGGCAGATCCTGGCCGACAGCGGCACGCGCAAGGGCTCGCACGACTACAAGGAGATCATCTCCATCCTGCAGGAGCTCCCCAAGGAGGAGCTGTTCCAGGCGTCGACCGAGCAGCTGCGCGACGAGGTGAACGCCATCCTGGGCCACCTGTTCAGCGACGACGTGCGCGTGGCCCTGCGCCCCGACCCGCTGCGGGGCGACACCGGGGTGATGGTGATCCTCCCCCGCGGCCGCTACAGCCCCGAGATCCGGCGCGACGTGGAGGGCGTGCTGGGGCAGCGGCTGGGCGGGCAGGTGCGCGACCGGCACTGGGCCATGGGCGGCACCGACCAGGCGCGGCTGCACTTCTACCTGAGCCACCCCGACGGCACCCCCAACGGCTGGTCGGCCGACGTGGCGGGGACCGAGCGCACGCTGGAGCGCGAGATCGGCCTGCTGCTGCGCAGCTGGGACGACCTGCTGCAGGAAGCCCTGGCCGCCGGCGGCGACCTTGCCGAGGCGCGGCGGCTGGTGCAGGCGTACGGCCCGGCGTTCGGCGAGGACTACCGCGCCGCCAACAACGCCGCCGCCGCGCGGCACGACGTGCTGCGCATGGAGGAGATGCTGCGCCGCGGCGACACCGTCTCCCTCCTGCTGCGCCCCGGCGTGGAGGGCGAGACCATCGCGGCGGGCGCCACGGTGCTGCGGCTGTACCTGGCCGGCGAGCGGCTGGTCCTGTCGGACTTCATGCCGATCCTCGAAGACCACGGCGTGCGCGTGCTGGAGGTGGACACCTTCGAGTTCCAGCCCGGCGACGCGCTCCCGCAGCTGATGGTGTACGCCTTCCACGTGCAGACCCGCGACGGCGACCCGATCCCCCAGGAGCTGTACGACGCGCTGGCCGAGAGCCTGCTTGCCTCGCGCGCCGGCGACGCGCAGAAGGACCCGTACGCGTCGCTCACCTTGGTGTCGGGGCTGCGCTGGCGCGAGGTGGACGTGGTGCGCACCTACGCCAACTACGCCTCGCAGATCGGCGCCGTCCCCTCGCGGCTCTCGCCCGTCCGCGCGTTCCTGACCTACCCGCGCGTGGCCCGGCTGCTGGTGGACCTGTTCGACGCCCGCCTGAACCCCGCAGGCACCGGCGCGAAAGCGCGCATCCAGTCCATCCGCACCGAGGTGCACGCCGCGCTCGAGGCCGTCACCTCCCTGGCCGACGACCGCGCGCTGCGCCGGATGGCGAACCTGGTCGAAGCCACCGTCCGCACCAACTACTACCGGCACGGCGGCGCGGAGCCCGCGTTCCGCTCGGGCGGGGTGCCGTACATCTCCATCAAGGTGCGCTCGGCCGACGTGGAGGAGCTGAAGAAGACGCGGCTCCTGTACGAGGTGTACGTCCATTCGTCGCGGATGGAGGGGGTGCACCTGCGCGCCGCGCCGGTCAGCCGCGGCGGCATCCGCTGGAGCGACCGGCCCGACGACTTCCGCACCGAGATCATGGGGCTGGTGCAGACGCAGGTGGTGAAGAACGCCACCATCGTCCCCAGCGGCAGCAAGGGCGGCTTCATCACCAAGCGGGTGTTCCCCGACCGCGACGGGCAGATGGAGGAGGCGCGCCAGCAGTACATGACGCTGATGCGCGGCCTGCTGGACCTGACCGACAACCTGGTGGACGGCAAGGTCGTCCCTCCGCCGGACGTCGTAAGACACGACGGGGATGATCCGTACCTGGTCGTAGCCGCCGACAAGGGGACGGCGCACCTCTCCGACACGGCCAACGCGGTGGCGGCGGAGTACGGCTTCTGGCTGGACGACGCCTTCGCCAGCGGCGGGAGCCAGGGGTACGACCACAAGAAGGAAGGGATCACCGCCCGCGGCGCCTGGGAGTGCGTGAAGCGCCACTTCCGCGAGATGGGGAAGGACATCCAGAAGGAGCCCTTCACCGTGGCCGGCGTGGGCGACATGAGCGGCGACGTGTTCGGCAACGGGATGCTGCTGTCGCCGGCGATCCGGCTGGTCGCCGCGTTCGACCACCGGCACATCTTCATCGACCCCGACCCCGACCCGGCGCCCTCGTTCGCCGAGCGGCAGCGGATGTTCGACCTTCCCCGCAGCAGCTGGGACGACTACGACCGCTCGGTCCTCTCCCCCGGCGCGATGATCGTCCCCCGCGCCAGCAAGGCGATCGAGATCACCCCCGAGGCGCGCCGCGCGCTGGGACTGGCCGACGACGTGGAGCGGCTGGACGGCGAGGGGCTGATCCGCGCCGTGCTGAAGGCGCCGGTGGAGCTGCTCTGGAACGGCGGGATCGGCACCTACGTCAAGTCGCCCGACGAGACCCACGGCGACGTGGGTGACACCACCAACGACCCCGTCCGCATCGACAGCGACGAGCTGCGCTGCAAGGTGGTGGGCGAGGGCGGCAACCTGGGCTTCACGCAGAAGGGGCGCATCGACTTTGCCGAGCGCGGCGGCCGGCTGAACACCGACGCGCTCGACAACTCGGCCGGCGTGGACATGTCGGACCACGAGGTGAACCTCAAGATCCTGCTGGGCGCCGTGGTGCGTTCCGGCGAGCTGGACTACGAGGGGCGCAACCAGCTCCTGGCCTCGATGACCGACGAGGTGAACACGCTGGTCCTGCGCAACAACTTCGGCCAGTCGCTGGCGGTGTCGCTCGACGAGTCGCGATCGAAGGAAGCGCTGGACGACTTCGTCAGCCTGATCAACACGCTGGCGCGCGACGGGCGGCTGGACCCGGCGGCCGAGGGGATCCCCGACGCCGATGGGCTGCGCGAGCGCGCGCGGGAGAAGATGGGGCTGATGCGGCCCACGCTGGCCGTGCTCCTCTCGCACGCCAAGCTGCAGGCCAAGGCCGCCCTGCTGGCCTCCACGGTGCCGGACGACGAGGCCACGGTGGAGTACCTGGTGGACTACTTCCCGCGCGCGGCGGTGGAGCGGGCGGGCGAGGGGCGCCTGCGCGAGCACCGGCTGCGGCGCGAGATCGTGACCACCGAGCTGGTGAACGACCTGGTGAACCTGATGGGGAGCTCGTTCCTGCACCGCGTGAGCCGCGACACGGGTCGCCCGATCGCCGAGGTCGTCCGCGCGTGGCTGGTGGCGGCGCGCGTGGCCGGCGCGGCCGAGATCCGGGCCGACATGGCCGCGGCGGAGGGGCGCTTCCCGGCCGAGACGGTGTACCGCTGGCTGCTGGGGCTGGCGCGGGTGCTCGAGCAGACCACGCAGTGGCTGCTGGCCAACGTGGGGCCCGACGCCGAGACCGCCGCCATCATCGAGGAGGCGCAGCCCGGGCTGGCCACGCTGCGCGGCGGCTTCGCCCGGTTCGTGACCGGCGAGGACCGCGGCGTGTTCATGCAGCGCCTGGGCGAGCTGAAGGACCTGGGGGTGGACCGCACGCTGGGCGAGCGCCTGATCACGCTCCGCTTCCTTCCGCAGCTGCTGGAGATCCTGGGCGCCGCGCGGCAGGCTGGCACCGAGGAGCTCCGCACCGCCCGGGCGTTCTACGCCGTGAGCGAAAAGCTGGGCACCGCGCGGCTGCGCGAGGGGCTGCGCGCCGCCGCGGGTGAAAACCCGTGGGACCGGCGCTACGCCGGCACCCTGATGGACGACCTGACCGCCGCCCAGCGCGCCGTGGTGGCCGCCGTCCTCCGCGACGGCGAGGACCCGGGGAAGGCGCTGGCCGCGCTGGAAAAGGCGCACCCGCGTGAGTTCGGCGCCTATCGCGAGCTGCTGGCCGAGCTGTCGGTGGGCAACTGCCCCATGGCCGCCTTCGCGATGGGCGTGCGGCAGCTGGCCGCCGTGGCCCGCGCGGTGACGGCGGCGTGATCGGCTGAAGCGCTTCGAAGTGGACGATGCGGCGGGCCGGCAGCGATGCCGGCCCGTTCGCGTGGGACGACGGGTGCTCGATCCGAAGTTCAGCCTTATTCAAAATCAGCGCTCTCGATCGAGCCGGGGATCGAGGATCCCGATGACCCCGGCCGCCTACCTCACGTCCGCGTGGTTGTTGGCGCGGTTGTAGTCGATCAGGATCCAGCGCGGGTCCAGCATCGCTTCCGACGGACGCGAGGCGGTGGCCACGGTGACCGTCTGGGCGCGCTCGCGGCTGTCCAGGCGGCGGGTGACGTCGCCCACGCGCAGCTCCACCGGCATCCACGCCTCGCCCTCGCGGCGCACCTGCACGGTGGTGGACCAGCGGCCGTCGTCGGTGCGCCGCGTCGTCGCGCTGGCGATGGAGTAGTCCAGGCGGTCGGCGCGGCGGATCCACTGGTCCCAGAACCAGCCGAGCTGCTGGCCGCTCACCTGCTCGGCCGTGTGCCGGAAGTCCTCGCCCGTCACGTGCTTGAACTGGTAGCGCCGGGCGTACTCGCGGAGCACGCGCTCGAAGGTGGGGGTGCCCAGGTACTCGCGCAGCATCCGGATGACGGCGGACGGCTTGGTGTACGTCATCACCCCGTACACCTGCGGCGAGCTGAACGCCTCGCTGGGGAGGCCGATGGGCTGCGTGGGGCCGGCGGCCTCCACCCGCTCCAGCGTCTCCATCGTCCCGCGCCACACGTCGGCGGTGTCGTTGCGCGCGGCGCGGTTCTTCTCCTCGAAATACCAGTTGGTCATGAACGAGGTGAAGCCCTCGTCCAGCCATCCCTCGCGCCACTCGTTGTTCCCCAGGATCCCGTGCAGCCACTGGTGCGTGGTCTCGTGCACGATCAGCCCCTCGCTGGCCGAGCCGTTCATCACCATCATGGGGAACTCGGTGCCGCCGCCCTCCAGCCGGTGCAGGTTGGTGAGCTGCGGCCACGGGTACGGCGACAGCTTCCCCTGCAGCCAGGTGAGCGCGTCATAGGTGCGGCGCGCGGCCTGGTTGTTGGACCACGTGGTGTCTTCGGGGAGGAAGAGGACGTGGATGGCCGGCAGCCCGCGCGGCGTGGGGTCGGCGTCGCTCAGCACCATGCGGGTGACCCCCTCGGCCCGGAAGCGCGGATCGGCGGCCCAGGCGAAGTGGTGCACGTTCTCGGCGTGGAAGCGCACCCGCCTGCGCCCCGCGGCGGGCGCGCCGTTCAGCAGCCCCAGCGCCACGGCGGGCGAGGGGCGGTAGAAGCCCTTCTCGTAGTCGGTCACGTTGTAGCCGGGGGTCCCTTCCACTGCCACGCCGGTGGCGCCGATCACCTGGTCGGCGGGAACGTCCAGCGTTACGTCATACGTGGCGTATTCACCGTAGAATTCGCCCTGCGGAAGGAGCGGGTGCGCCTGCCACCCGCCTCGGTCGTACACGGCCACGCGCGGGTACCACTGCGCCCAGTCGTAGTGCCGCCCCGCGCGCCCCTGGCGGCGGGGGAGGGTGCTGGGGCGCGCATCCCAGTCCATGTCCACCGTCACCTGCGCGCCGGGCGCCAGCCGCGTGCCCAGCGGGATCGCCGCCACGGTGCTGTCGGGCGAGAGGGGATAGACGGGGCGCACCGTGCGCCCGTTCACGCGGACCGCCGTGAAGCGCTCGAACGCGTGGTCCGCCGGCCCCAGCGACTGGAAGCGCATCTCCCCGTACGAGGCCTCGCGGCGAGCCCACGCGCTGTTGGGGCGGAAGGCGTTCAGGTGCTGATGGACGTACAGGGTGTCCAGCGCGCGCGGCGCCCGGTTGGTGTAGCGCAGGCGGGCACGCCCGTGCACCACGTTGGCCGGCTCGTCGAGCCGCGCCTCGATCCGGTAGCTCACGCCCTGCTGAAAGGAGGCGGCGTTCTGCGCCACCACGGACGCGGGCGCCAGCAGCGCCGCCGCCGTGAGGGCCGTTCCAACTCTGTTCATGCTTGATCCGTAGGTTTCTGGTTCGCGCGCAACATCGCCCCGGCGCAACTCGCGTGCAACCCGCGCGGGCCCACGCACGTACGCAGACGAGCCGTTCGCGGCGGCGGACATCCGGCCAGCCAGGCCGGCGATCCGTCCGCGGCCCGCGAAGTTGGCCGTATGCGCGCGTTCGGCGGGGCCGGATGTCACAAAACAGGCACGTCGTCCCCTTTGTTGTATGGCGGCGCCCGCCCTCGTTACGTTCAACTCCGGGCGCCGCCGGCCCATCCAACCTTCTGATCCTGGAAAGCACCGCACGTGCAGATCACGCTCTTTCGCCCGCTGGCGCTGGCCGCGCTGGCCGTTTCGCTTTCGGCCACCGCCGCACACGCGCAGCTGTTCGGCATGGTCCCCGAGGAGAACCCCGCCAACACGCCCAGCGCCTACCTGCTCCGCGTGAAGCAGGAGGTGACCACCCTGATCGGCACCTACAAGCGCGCGTGGGACCGTGACAACGCGCAGGCCGCCGCCGCGCTGTACACCCGCGACGCGCGGATGGTGGTGGAAGGGCAGGAAGCGCAGAGCCGCGCGGGAGTCCAGCAGCGGCTGGAGCAGCTCCTTCCCGACGCCGGCCCGCTGCACTTTTCGGTGATGGACTTCGACACCAGCGGCGAGATGGCGTTCGTGTCGGGGCAGATGAGCTACGCCGCGGGCGACCAGGCCGGGCAGTCGATGGATTACGTGCTGGTGGCCCGGCGCGGCCGCGGCGACGAGTGGCTGATCCGCTCGCTGCTGCTCACGGCGTCGCCCGCCGTCCCGGCCGCCAGCGCGGCGGCCGCACCTGCGCCCGCGCCCGCCTCGGCGCCAACCGGGGCACACTGACGCCGCTTCGCCCGCCCGGCGCAGCCTTTGCGTGCACTCTGGACGCATGAGCACGCAAACACGGGTTTCGCGATACGATCAGGCGGGGCCGGGGGACGAGAAGCGTGTCGCGCTCGTCCGCCGGCTCGACGCGCTGGCGCACCTGCTCGACAACTCCATCCCCGTCCCCGGCACCGGCACGCGCTTCGGGCTGGACGCGGTGGTGGGGCTGATCCCGGGGATCGGCGACGCGGTGGGCGGGCTGATGTCGGCCTACATCGTGCTGGAGGGCGCGCGGTTGGGCGCTGGCCCCGCGGTGATCCTGCGCATGCTGCTGAACATCGGCATCGAGACCGTGGTCGGCGCCGTCCCCATCATCGGCGACCTGTTCGACGCGGGGTGGAAGGCCAACGCCCGCAACATGCGCCTGCTGCACCAGTCGATCGACGCGCCCGGCGCCGCCCGCCGCAGCAGCGGCCTCTTCGTGGCGACCGTCTTCCTGCTCCTCCTCGCGCTATTCGCCGGGTCGATGTGGCTGGTGTGGTGGGTGCTGAGCGGGCTGATCCACACCAGCTGGTAGGCGGGCGCTCCAACGGATCGCCGCGCGGCGGGTGGGGCACCGGGGGATGTCGTTCCTCCGGTGCTCTTTCGTCTGGCGCCGGATGGGCGGGGCCGGGGGAACGAAACGGTTGCGCCGGGGCGGCCGTGCGATCTTCTTGTACAGTCCCGTCGATACGCATTCGTCCCCGCCATCATCCCGCGAGGCCTTGATGATCCACCCACTCTGGAAGGGCGTTGCCCTGCTTGCGTCCACCGTGGCCGTCTCCCTTGCCGGTGGCGCTCTGCTCCTGCGCCTCAGCGGCCGCGACCAGGTACAGCCGGAGTTGAAGAAGAGAGTGGCTGCCGGCTCCCTCCCCGATGCGGACGCGACGCCACTGCACCGGCGGTGGGGCGGGTACGACGCCGCCGCGTTCGTGCGCTACTGGAAGGCGCTGGACTTCCAGGTAACCCCGGCGAGCGCGCGGACGGGGAGGGACGTGGAGCGCCGGTTCCTGGAGATGGACCTGGTGTTCCCGTTCGTGTACGGCGGCGCGCTGGCGGCCGCGCTGCTGCTGGCGTGGGCGGCGAATGGCCGGCCGTTCCACCCCGTGTGGGTGATGCTCCCGGTGATTGCCCTGGTCGCGGCCGACTGGACGGAGAACCTGGCGCTGCTCGGCCAGATCCGGCGTTTCGCGGCCGGCGGAGAGCCTGCGCTTCAGGGTGGATGGATTCACGTCGCGAGCGCCGCCACCATGCTCAAGAACCTCCTCATCGTGGTGGCGTTCGGAACTCTCGTGTGGCTCGCCCTGGTGCGTTCGTCTCCCGTGCCGCCGCCGGCCCTCACGCCCGCCGTGGGGTAGGCGCCGCCGGCGATCGGGGCGTGGATGGATGGCGGAGCGCCGGGCGCCTCGTTTAGGTTTGAAAATACGGAAGGAACGCCGCGGCGTGCTTCCGGACACCGTTCTCGAAACGACTGGGAGATGACGGATGGAACCACAGGAAAACAAGGCGCTCGCGCTGCAGAAGGCCATCTCCAGCCACGAGCAGGCCGAGGCCGCCATCGCCGACCTGCTGAAGGACGGCGACGATCCCACGTATTCGGCCCTGCTGAAGCGAATCCAGGCCAACATCGCCGACCTCCGGGCCCACGCGCAGGTCACGGGGCCGGGCGAGCACGTGTAGGGGGGCGACCCGGCGCCAGTCACTCGACAGGTCAAACCACAGAAAGGGCCGGCAGGGCGAGCACCCAGCCGGCCCTGCCGCGTCCGCGCCGTTCGCCGGCCCACTCCGGCGTGCGTCGCGGGTGAGGTGACGGCGCGGACGAGGAGATCATCCCGCCGCCGTGCGTCGGGGGCGTCCCACCTGTCGCCCGCGCGCCCCGCCCACGGCCGGCGCCGCCCCGTGATCCGGGTCGCAGATCCCCTTGTCCCGACAGCGATCCGGCGAGGATACCTGAGAGGGCACGGTTGATGCCCCCGGCCGGTGTGCCACTCCGCGGTGCGTTCCGAGGCTGCCGACTTCCTCGCCGTATTCTCGTTCGCCCCTCATCCCTCTCGCCTGCCCCGTCCTTGCCGCGTCCGGCACTCGCCCGGCACGTCTCGAGATCTCACGAAAATCCCGCCGATTCCGTCTTCCCCGGCAACCCCGCCGGGGCGTTTCATCAGCCCTCCCCACAATGAGGAGCCTTCCCGTGAGCCTTCCCACTCCATTCTCCCAGAACGGCCGGGTCCTGCGGTACCACGGCGAAGACGTGTTCCTGGCCGGGAGGTATCCGAACATCGGCGAGCTGCCGGCCGCCAACTACGACGTGGTGCTGCGCAAGCTGGCGGTGCAGCGGAACAACTTCTTCCGCCACTGGATCATGGCGTACTGGAACTACGCCCAGCCCGGCAACGCGCACAGCCCCTTCCATCGCCGCGAAGACGGAAAGTGGAACGTCACCGCGTACAACCCCGACTACTTCGCGCGCCTCGACGCCATGATCCGCGCGGCGCAGCACCACGGGATCGTGGTGCAGCTCACGCTGTTCGACGTTCCGGGGCTCAAGGGCGGGTGGGACCGGTGGGGGAACAACCCGTGGAACGCGGCCAACAATTCCAACGGCTTCATCACGGCCCCCTCGGGGCTCCCCGGGTTCTACGCCGGCAGCGGGCCGCTGCGGGCCGCGCAGCAGGCGTTCGTGGAGAAGGTGGTGGGCGCCACCATGAAGTACTGGAACGTCTTCTACGAGATCATCAACGAGGGCGGCGGCAGCGGGTCCGACGTGGCGAGGCGGGAAGAGCGCGCGCGCTGGTTCGACGCCGTGGCCGGGTGGATCCACGGCAAGACGGGCGGCGGGCGGCTGATCTTCCACAACGACCACTCCGAGGGCGCGCAGGAGGCGAACGACGTGAAGGTGTGGAAGCGGCTGAACCTGCAGAACTACGTCCACCTGAGCGGCGTGATCCTCCACTTCGACCCGCTCCGCGTGAACCCCGGCGATGCGAGGTACGACGAGCTGGATGACAAGATCTTCCAGGTTTCCACCGACGCGTTCGACGACCCCGCCACGCCCGATGACGACCGCGAGATGTTCGAATGGAACGCGGCCGCCATGCCCGTGTTCCATGCCCGCAAGGTGATCTACCAGGCCGAGGCCTCGTGCCCCGACGTGGGGCGCGCCATCGGCCAGGCGGCGCCCCCGCCCACCGACCTGCGGCTGGGG
This sequence comes from Longimicrobium sp., assembly GCA_035691085.1. Lineage (GTDB taxonomy): Bacteria > Gemmatimonadota > Gemmatimonadetes > Longimicrobiales > Longimicrobiaceae > Longimicrobium. Next base: position 6,788 of record DASSJS010000542.1, on the reverse strand, counting down.
CGCTTCACCCACGTGTACCGCGGCACGCTGGGGCAGGCGCAGATCCAGCGCCGCTTCTTCATGGACGCGGGGCTGGGCCACTACATCGACTACGGCGCCGCAGGCGAGGTGGGCCGCGGGCGCGTGGATGGGTACGCGTTCGTGGACCAGGAGCAGCACATCCGCCTGACCGACGTGCGCACCGGCACCGCGGCGTGGTGGCGCTACACCTTCACCGGCGCCGGCGGTGGCACGCTCACGCTGGTGAACCTCGAGCCCGGGGCCGCGGCCACGCTCACCCTGCAGCGTGTCGCCCGCGCGCCTCTGAACAGCCTGATCCCCTTACTCTACAACTGGGAACGGGTGGAGGCCACCGGCAGCCCCGTGGCCGAGCACTTCGAGCTGCGCTTCGACGCGGACGGGGCCATGCGGGCCTTCCGGCGCAACCCGTACGAGGAGATGGATCACCACGACGTGCGCGCGGTAGACCCGGTGGCGAAAACCATCACGCTGGTGCGGCTGCTGAACGGCGCTTCCGTCACGTACCGCTACTCGTTCGAGCCGCTGCGCTCGGGCGTGCGGCGGCTGCGGCTGGTTAACCAGGCGAACAACGCCAACCTCCTCTTCGAGGAGCGCGCCTGGTACATCCCGCCGATGATGGCCGCCGCCACCCCCGGCGTTCCCACCATCGCCTCCGCCGCCGGCCAGCCGGCGCTGGTGTAGCGCCGGGCGGTTGGAACGAGCCGGTTTGCGGGCTGATGGGCGGAGGGGGCGAGGGGCGGAGATCGCCCTTCGCTCCTCCGCTCGCTCATCGTCGTCCTCCGTGCGACAGCGATCGAAGAGACTCGCCGTCAACGGGGCATCCCGCGCGGGGAGATCCATCGCTACTTTCAGAGCGGTGGACGGACGGAGCCGGCGCTTCATTGGCCGGTGGATCTTCTCTGAACCAGGAAACCTGAAGATGAAGAGCAGTCCTGGCCGTATTCTCGGGGTGACCGCGGGGCTCCTGGTTGCGGGTGCGCTGTTCGGCGCCATCGCCGCCGCCATCGGCGCGGCGCTCGCCGTCAGCATCACCGACGGCCCCACCGAGGGGTTCAGCCGTGTGGTGATCGGCTTTGCCGCCATCCTGGGCGGCCTTCTGGGCGCGCCGCTGCTTCCGGCCACGTCGTGGCTGCTGCTGCGCCGCGTGCCGCTGGGGCTGTCGTTCGTGGGCACCACGCTGGGCACGGTGCTGGGCGGCGTGCTCGGCTGGGTGCTGGGCGGCGGGATCAGCAACCCGCTCGGCTGGCCGGTGGGCGGTGCGCTGATCGGCTTCTTCGCCGCCGTGATCGTGCTGCGAGCGCGGTTCTCGGCCCGGCCCGAGCGCGTGCGGGTTTCCACCGCCGCGGGCTCGTAGCCCGCGCCCGTTCGATCTCGGTGCAGGGCGAAACGTCCCGCGAAGTCTCACGCCCCGCGCCGTGGCATCCGCGCCTTCAACTTCAAACCCGTTGGGGATGATGAAACGCAGCCCCGCACGGGTGGCGGCGGTCACCGGGGGCCTTCTGCTGGCGGGCGCCGTGTGCGGCGCGGTTGCCGGCGCCCTCGGCTCGCTGGTTGCCCTGGCCGGGCCTTACGATCATCCCGGAGTGCCCGCGCTCCTCCTTTTCGGCATGGTGGCGGGCACGGTAATCGGGGCGCCGCTGCTTCCGGCCACCGCGTGGCTTCTGCTGCGCCGCGTTCCGCTGGGGGTGTCGTTCATCGGCACCACGGCGGGCACGGTGCTGGGCGCCTGGATCGGGCTGATGGTGTCGACCATCACCCATGGCGACGTGGCCGGCGCGGCGATCGTGCTGGGCCCGCCGGCCGGCTTCTTCGCGGCCGTGATGGCGCTGCGGGCGCGGTTCCCGGCTCCACGCCACTCCGCTGCCAGCGGCGTTCCGAGCGCCACGAACCTCGCCGGTGGCTGAATATCCGCCGGCCGGGAGAAGAGGTTCCCGCCGTCCGCGCCCACCATGAGCCATCCGCCGGAAATCCGCGTTCTCGATCCATTCCCCGCCGCGGCGGTCGAGTCGCTGGCGGCAGAGAGCGTGCGCGAGGGATTCCGCTTCGTGCGCCGGCTGATGGACGAACACGCCTCGGGCCAGGTCCGCTTCGACCGGCCGGGCGAGGTGCTGCTGGGCGTGTACGATGGCCCGGAGCTGGTCGCCATCGGCGGCGTCACGCACGACCCGTACGGCGGTGACGCGAGCGTCGGGCGCGTTCGCCACGTGTACGTGCATCCCGCGCACCGGCGCCGGGGCGTGGGCGCCGCGCTGGTCGGCGCGTTGGAGGCACGCGCGCATGGCCGCTTCACCGCGCTGGTGCTGAGGACGGACACCGCCCCGGCGGCGCGGTTCTACGCCGCGCTCGGGTACCGCGCCCTCGCCGGGGGCGGCACGGCGACGCATCGCCGCGAGCTCCCGCCGGGCTGAGCGATCCGCCGACTCGGTCCGCGAGGCCGATGCCGGACGGGCTCAGCCCAAATGGAACGCGGAGGGTGCGGGAACTTCCCGCGCCCTCCGCGCTTCTTCGTCCGGCTTCGATTCGGATTCCGACCGATCAGGCCGCCTTCGCCTCGGTGCGCCGGCCGTTGACCAGCGGGATCACCTCCTCGGCGAAGCGCTCCATCTCTTCCAGCTGCGGCGAGAACTGCAGGAGCACCAGGTCCAGCCCGGCCTCTTCCAGCGCGATCAGCCGCTCGGCCACCTGCTCGGGGGTGCCGGCCAGGCCGGTGCGCAGGCCGCGGTTGCTCACCGAGTAGTCTTCCAGGCTCACCTGCTGCTCCAGCTGCGTGTTGTTGAGCCAGTCCTGGTAGCTGTGGTAGGCCTTGCCGCTGGACACGTCGGTGATGCGCGCCAGCTCGCGCCTGGCCTCGTCCTCCGTCTTCCGGACGATGGCGTAGCCGGCGGCGCCGTACACCAGGGGCGGCAGCCCCAGCGCCTCGCGGCGGCGGCGCATGTCGGCCACCTTGGGCGCGATGTTCTCCGGCGGGTCGCCGTGCATCAGGTAGCCGTCGCACCTCCCGCTGATCAGCTCCTTGGCCGTGGGGCTCTCGCCGCCGGCGTAGATCGTGGGCCGCGGGCGCGAGACCGGCTTGGGCTCCAGGATCGTCTCATCCACCGAGTAGTACTGCCCCTGGTGGCTGAACCGCAGCTCGGTCCACACGCCGTTCACCACCCGCAGCCACTCGGCGGTGCGCGCGTAGCGGTCGTCGTGCACGTCGAACTGGACGCCGTACTTCTTCGCCTCGGTGGCCCACCAGCTCGACACCACGTTCAGCGACAGGCGCCCGCCGCTGATGCGGTCGATGTTGGCGGCCTGCTTGGCGAAGATGGCGGGGGAGTGGAAAGTAGGACGCACCGCCACCATCAGCTCCAGCCGCCGCGTGACCGCCGCCAGCGCCGCGGCGGTGGTCCACGCGTCCAGCGTGGGCGCGTCGGCGCCTTTGATGTCGTTCAGGAAGAGCTCGGCCAGCAGCGTCAGGTCGAACCCGATCTCCTCGCTGCGGCGGGCCAGGCGGCTCACGTACTCCCAGCTGGCCTCCATCCCCTCGTCGTCCACGTTGCGCAGCCACCCGCCGAACACGGGCATCCAGTAGCCGAATCGCATCAGCGCGCCTCCGCCTCGAGGTAGTCGGCCAGCCGCTCGAACGGGTCGAAGCCCACCACGCGGGGCGCGTCGGCCACGAAGTTCGAGAGCGCGTTCACGTCGTAGAAGTAGTGCTTTCCGTCGCGAGAATCCACGAAGTACTCGATCCCGCCCACCTCGATCCCCGCCTCGGCCATGATCCGCTCCACCTGCTCCACGATCTCGGCAGGCGGCGTGTAGCCCTCCACCCGGAGACGGTTCCTGGGCGCGTCCACCGGGCAGGCCAGCCGCTCCAACTCGGCGCCGTCCACGCGCTGGCACACGTCGGCGGGGCACAGGTCGAAGGTGTCGCCGGGGGTGTAGATGCGGATGCCGTACAGGAACTTCCCCCCCAGCACCTCCACGCGCGTGATGCGCCCCTCCTCGGCGGGCACGAACTCCTGCACCAGCGCCACCGAGTCGATCCCCAGGTCGAACCCCTCGGCCGCCGCGGCCTCCAGCGCCTCGGGCGTGTCGAAGCGCCGCACCCCCGCGCCGCTCCCGCCGATGTTGGGCTTCACCGCCACGGGAAAGCGCAGCCCTTTTGCCGCGGCGGGCGCCTGCGAGGCGTGGTTGATCACCCGCGTCCTTGGGTGCGGCAGGCCCAGGCGGCGCAGGAGGTTGATCTGCACCGCCTTGCTGGTCTCCACGCCGTACGCGGCGCGGCCGTTGACCACGCGCACGCCGTTGCGCTCGAGGTGGTCCAGCCAGCTCTGGGTGTAGAAGATGGCGTTTCCCGCGCCGCGCAGGTACGCCGACGGGCTCATGCGGTTGAAGACCAGTGAGTACGGCGGGTCCTGCTCGGGGTCGTACCCGTGCTCCGCGGCGGAGATGCGCACGTACGGCGTGCCGCGGCGGTCCAGCTCGGTGAACAGCGGGCGGAACCAGTCGGGGTGCTCGTGGAAGAGCGCGATCGGGCGCTCCTGGGTTGCCGGCATTGGTGCTCCTGTGTTGAACTGCCCTGATGAAAACTGAAAAAGCCGCGGCTCCCTGCCTTCGGGAGCCGCGGCCTGACGCTCGTGCCCGGGGTACGGGGCTTGTTACCCCCGCCGGATCACGCCGATCCGCCCCACGCGCACGCGCCGCCCCGCACTCCCCCAGCCGGGTGAGAACAGGGACACCACATGTGCATGCGGGCGCGGGCGCGGTTCGTCATGCGCGGAGGATAACGACGAGTGGTCGGAACGCGCAAGCTGGCGCCGAGCCATGTGCGAAGAGGTTTTATTCCACCTGCTGGAATACGAAGAATATATCGTCGGCTTGGCCGTTCGGTTGGGTTTTATTCCAACGCTCGGAATCGTCGGAATAAAATCCTTCGGAAGGCGAACGACGGAGAGGCGGCTGATCGAAGTGCAGTCATGGCGATGCACTCCGGCTGGTTTCGACCGCGTTTGCCCTCCCTCGCGCACCTACTCCGGGGGTGTCCGGTACGGAGACCGAGGATTTTATTCCAGCCGCAGGAATGTTTGGAATAAATCCGGAATCAGGGTAGCGGCACGGTGGGGGCGGGTGCGTTGAACGCCAGTCGCGTCAACGCGGTGGCGTAGTGCCGGCGAACCGGCCGGCCGGCTCGCCCGTGGCTGGGTGTTTCCATGCTGCACAGGTACCCGGAATCTTCCAGGCGGCGGCTGATCTTCGATGCCGCGCTCTGGTTCACCCCGCATACCCGGGCGATGTCGGATTGCGTGAAGCCGTCGAACAACCCCGCGTTCGCCAGGCGGGTAAGATGCCGGGCGTCGTGAAGGTCGAGGTTCGCCTGCATGGCGCTGTGCATCCGGCCCTGCAGGACGAAGCGGATCTGTTCGCGGGTCATCGAGGCGGCGCCCGCGCCGCCGAACTCGATCAGCGCCTGGGCTGATTCCTCCATCGCCAGCAGAAGGCCGCGAACGTTCCCTCCGAACACGGCGTGGAGGTCGGCGACGGCGTCGGGCATCACCGGCTCGCGGAACGGCTTCGATGCGTCCACCCGCAGGTGCGCGTAACGCCGGCCGAGGAGCTCCCTCACCTCTTCCAGCGACAGGGGCAGGAGCGGCCGTGGCATCGAGAACACGTCGCGGACCTGCAACGTGGAGCCAACCACGGTGCGCACCGACTCGTTGGTGCCGACCAGCACCCAGTGATAGCCTTGCGCCATCAGCACGGGATCGCGCAGATCGCGCACGATGCGCGATGCGGCGTCGGCGTCGCGGTCCGACAGGTTCTCCAGGTTGTCGAGGTGAACCAGAACGCCGGACGCACCCATCTGCTCGCGCACCAGCGTGGACAGCTCGGCCAGCACGTTCGGCACCAGCACTTCGATCGATGTGGTGGGCGTGATGTACTGCGTGCTCACGTTCAGGTTCACGCCTCCGACCGCCGGAATGGTGAGCCCGCCCCCTCCGCCACGCGCCTGGAACGCGATCACCAACTGCTTGGCGGTCACCATCGCCGGCCGGTCGAGCAGGGCCAGGTTTGTGGTGTTTCCCAGGATCGCCGCGTAGACATACCCCAGAATCCGGAGGAGTACGGTCTGCGTGGTATCGGCGTGGGCCACGCTGACGGAACCGGGGTGCGACACGACGCCGTCCGCGGCGACATGCGCCTTCACCTGCTGGACGAGCGTGGACTTCCCGATCCCGGGCGGCCCCTGCACCGTCTGGCGCGACGATGAGTCTCGCTTCTGCCGGACCCCGCTCACGAGCCGCTCCACCTCCGCGGTTCTGCCGACGAAGAGCTCGATCGGATAGCGCGCCTCCGGATCAGCCGTCAGCTGCTCCTGGAAGAAGGGGCTCTCGCGCAGGTTGTACAGGTGCCACAGGCTCACGGGAAGAGAACGCATATCAGCAAGGCAGCTGATCTGCCGACAGAGGTTGTATTCCAGGCATTCCGGAGTGTGGAATAAAACTACTCCGTTCAACTTGATCGATCGGGGAGGGCGGCGCAAGATGGCGGATATTGTAGCTAGACCCCCACTGCTGTCCGGCTATAACTCAAATAGTAGCAACTGGTTAGCGGCGGGGATTTTCAGATCGGCGAAATCGGGGGAGCCGAGTGCTTGTTCTAGCGGGATTCGCTCGAAAAGCGAGAGGCTCAGGATCTGTAGCAAAGTGTAGAGATCGCGTTGGATTCCGAGCCTCTTCCGGACGATGGCGACGATCAGGTACACGGAGATGGCGATCCAGATC
>DASSJS010000541.1:0-20457 GCA_035691085.1 Longimicrobium sp. | reverse complement strand
CACGTGCGCGGTCGCGATCGTGATGCCGCGGGCCCGCTCCTCGGGAGCCTTGTCGATGTTGTCGAACGAGATGAAGTCGGCCAGCCCCTTGGCGGCCTGGATCCGCGTGATCGCCGCGGTCAGCGTGGTCTTGCCGTGGTCCACGTGGCCGATGGTGCCCACGTTCACGTGCGGCTTGTTGCGCTCAAACTTGGCCTTGGCCATTGGTTTGATTCCTCCGTTGGTTGAGTGATGATGGCTGAATGGACTCTTCCCGGGGGATTCTGCGAATCCCCCGGTCGGACGAGCCGCCTCAGCCGCGAACCTTGGCCACGATCTCCTCGGCCTTGGACTTCGGCACTTCCTCGTAGTGCGCGAACTGCATGGAGTACACGGCGCGCCCCTGGCTCATCGAGCGGAGCGAGGTCGAGTACCCGAACATCTCCGACAGCGGCACCATGGCGTTGATCACCTGCGCGTCGTTGCGCTGGTCCATCCCCTGGATCTTGCCGCGGCGGCTGGAAAGGTCGCCGATCACGTCGCCCATGTAGTCGGCGGGGGTGATCACCTCCACGCTCATCATGGGCTCCAGGAGCACGGGGCCCGCGCGGCGGGCGGCCTCCTTGAAGGCCATGCTCCCGGCGATCTTGAACGCGATCTCGCTCGAGTCGACGTCGTGGTAGCTGCCGAACACCAGCTGCACCTTCACGTCGACCATGGGGTAGCCGGCGAGCACGCCGGTGTCCATGGCCTCGCGCATCCCCTGCTCGGCGGGCTTGATGAACTCGCGCGGGATCACGCCGCCCACCACCTTGTCCTCGAACACGAAGCCCTGGCCGGGCTCGGCGGGCGCCATGTTGATGACCACGTGGCCGTACTGGCCGCTGCCGCCGGTCTGGCGGACGAACTTCCCCTCCACCTTCTCGACCGACTTGCGGATGGTCTCGCGGTAGGCCACCTGCGGGCGGCCCACGTTGGCGTCGACCTTGAACTCGCGGAGCATGCGGTCGACCAGGATCTCCAGGTGGAGCTCGCCCATCCCCGAGATGATGGTCTGCCCGGTCTCGGCGTCGGTGTGGACCCGGAAGGTGGGGTCCTCGTCGGCCAGGCGGCGCAGCGCCTCGCCCATCTTGTCCTGGTCGGCCTTGGTCTTGGGCTCGATGGCCACGTCGATCACCGGCTCCGGGAACGTCATGCTCTCCAGCACCACCGGGTGGGCCTGGTCGCAGAGCGTGTTGCCGGTGGTGGTGTCCTTCAGCCCGATGGCGGCGGCGATGTCGCCGGCGCGCACCTCGGGGATCTCCTCGCGCTTGTTGGCGTGCATCTGCAGGATGCGGCCGAAGCGCTCGCGCTTCCCCTTGGTGCTGTTGAGCACGTGGGCGCCCGAGGCGATCACGCCCGAGTACACGCGGAAGAAGGTCAGCTTACCCACGAACGGGTCGGTGGCGATCTTGAAGGCGAGCGCCGAGAAGGGCTCGTCGTCGGTCGCGTGGCGCTCGGTGGGCGCGTCGCCGTGCTCCGGGTCGGTCCCCTTGATGGCGGGGATGTCGACCGGGGCCGGGAGGTAGTCGATCACCGAGTCGAGCAGCTGCTGCACGCCCTTGTTCTTGAACGCGCTCCCGGTGAGCACCGGGGTGATGGCGCCCGCGATGGTGGCGTTGCGGATGGCGTGGCGCAGGTCGGCCTCGCTGATCTCCTCGCCCTCCAGGTAGCGCTCCATGAGCGCCTCGTCGTGCTCCACCGACCCCTCGACCAGGGCGAAGCGGGCGGCCTTGAGCGCGTCCTGCAGCTCGGCGCGCACGGGCTGCTCGGTCCAGTTCTTCCCCAGGGTGGTGTCGTCGTACACCAGCTCCACCTGGCGGATCACGTCCACGATCCCCACGAACTTCTCACCGTCGCCGATGGGAAGGTGGATGGGGAGCGGGTTGGCGCCCAGGCGGTCGCGGATCATGTCCACGCAGCGCTCGAAGTTGGCGCCGGTGCGGTCCATCTTGTTGACGAAGCAGATGCGGGGCACGCCGTACTTGTCGGCCTGGCGCCACACCGTCTCGGACTGCGGCTCCACGCCGGCCACCGCGTCGAACACGCACACCGCGCCGTCGAGCACGCGAAGCGAGCGCTCCACCTCGACCGTGAAGTCGACGTGGCCCGGAGTGTCGATGATGTTGATGCGGTACGTTTCGCCCAGGCGCTCCCACTGGCAGGTGGTGGCCGCCGAGGTGATGGTGATGCCGCGCTCCTGCTCCTGCTCCATCCAGTCCATGGTCGCCGCACCCTCGTGCACCTCGCCGATCTTGTGCGTACGGCCCGTGTAGTACAGGATGCGCTCGGTGGTCGTGGTCTTGCCGGCATCGATGTGCGCCATGATGCCGATGTTGCGGTACTTCTCGAGCGGCGTGGTGCGTGCCATGGTTCAGCTCTATCCAGTTACGCGGAAAGCGCGGGGCGCGGGAGCGGAGGTCCGCTCGCCGCGCCGCCGCGGCTTCCAACGGTGTTCATGTAGCCTTCGGGGCGCCGGAAAAGCCCGGCGCCGGCTTTTTACCAGCGGTAGTGGGCGAACGCCTTGTTGGCCTCGGCCATGCGGTGCGTGTCGTCCTTCTTCTTGATGGTCGCGCCCTCGTTGCGGGCGGCGGCCATCAGCTCGGCGGCCAGGCGGTCGGCCATGGTCTTCTCGCCGCGGGCGCGGGCGTAGCCCACCAGCCAGCGCATGCCCAGCGCCGTGCGGCGCTCGGGGCGAACCTCGACCGGCACCTGGTAGGTGGCGCCGCCCACGCGGCGGCTCTTCACCTCGAGCACCGGCTTGGCGTTGTTCAGCGCCTGCTTGAACACGGTCTCGCCGGGCTGGCCGGTCTTCTCCTCGATCACCTTCATGGCGTCGTAGAAGATCCCCTCGGCCAGGCTCTTCTTGCCGTCGAGCATGAGGGTGTTCACGAACTTGGTCACCATCTCCGAGCCGTAGACCGGGTCGGGAGTGATGGGACGCTTCACTGCACGGGAGCGACGGCTCATCTTACTTCTTCCCCTTTCCGCCCTTGCCGGCCGGCGCGCCCTTGCCCGCGGCGGCACCCGCCTTGGGACGCTTGGCGCCGTACTTGGAGCGGCTCTGGCGGCGGTCGTTCACGCCGCTGGCGTCGAGCGTGCCGCGGATGATGTGGTAGCGGACGCCGGGCAGGTCCTTCACGCGGCCCCCGCGGATGAGCACGATGCTGTGCTCCTGCAGGTTGTGGCCCTCGCCCGGGATGTAGGCCGTGACCTCGAACCCGTTGGTCAGCCGGACGCGCGCGACCTTGCGAAGCGCCGAGTTGGGCTTCTTGGGGGTCGTGGTGTAGACGCGCGTGCAAACGCCGCGCTTCTGCGGGTTGTTGCGCATGGCGGGCGACTTGCTCTTGTTGATGAGCGTCTCGCGGCCCTTGCGAACAAGCTGGTTAAAGGTCGGCATACCGGGACGAAAACCTTGGGAGACGAAAAAACTCAGCGAAGGCCGTCTGGCCTCCGCCGTCGCGAACGAAAAAGTTGCGCGACAGACTGAGAAACGTAAGCCAGTCCGCCGTTCCTGTCAACCCTTGGCGCCATTCGGCCACCGGGGGCGGCAAGGGGAATCCGGGGAAAAGGCCCCGCGCCGGGCGCAACGGGGCGGCGCGGGGGCTTGGGACCCCGCTCACCGGCGGCTGAAGCCGCAGCAACAACGACGAGAAGCCTCGCAAACTGCGCGAGGCTCCGAACGCGGCCGGGACGAGTATCAGCCGTCCGTGTCGCGCGGGCGAGGCCGCGAAGGGGGAGTGGAGTGCGTGGCACCGCAGCGCGCCCGCGCCGGTAGTCTGCGGAGGCGGACTTCGCGTGGTTGTTGCAGCGAATTCGAATTCATTCGCCCCCCACGTGTCCATTCCACACGCACCCGCGGGTGCGTACTTGTGCGCTCGCGCGCGGGCGCGTAGGTAGTGAAGCCGATGGTCCGGCGGGCGGGCCAGGGAACCGGGGGAACAGGGGAGCGGGATGATGGAGAAGCGGAAGCTGGGCGGTCAGGGGCTGGAAGTGAGCGCGCAGGGGCTGGGGTGCATGGGGATGAGCGAGTTCTACGGCCCGGGCGACGAGGCCGAGAGCATCGCCACCCTCCACCGCGCGCTGGAGTTGGGGATCAACTTCCTGGACACGGCCGACATGTACGGCCCGCACACCAACGAGGAGCTGGTCGGCCGGGCGATCCGGGGCCGGCGCGACGAGGTGGTGCTGGCGACCAAGTTCGGCATCGTCCGCGACCCGGACAATCCGAACGTGCGGGGGATCAGCGGGCGGCCGGAGTACGTGCGGCAGGCGTGCGAGGGGTCGCTCAAGCGGCTCGGGGTGGACGTGATCGACCTCTATTACCAGCACCGCGTGGACCCCGAGGTGCCGATCGAGGAAACGGTGGGCGCGATGGCCCGCCTGGTGGAGGAAGGGAAGGTGCGCTTCATCGGCCTCTCGGAGGCGGGGGCGGAGACGATCCGCCGCGCGCACGCCGTGCACCCGGTGACCGCGCTGCAGAGCGAATACTCGCTGTGGAGCCGCGACATCGAGGACGACATCATCCCCGCCATCCGCGAGCTGGGGATCGGGCTGGTGGCGTACAGCCCGCTGGGGCGCGGCTTCCTGACCGGGCGCTTCACGAGCCCGGACGACTTCGCGGCCGACGACTTCCGGCGCAGCTCGCCCCGTTTCCAGGGCGAGAACTTCCAGAAGAACCTCGACCTGGTCCGCCACATCGAGGCGCTGGCCGCGGAGAAGGGGTGCACCGCCTCGCAGCTGGCGCTGGCATGGGTGATGGCGCGGGGAGAGGACATCGTCCCCATCCCCGGGACCAAGCGGCGCCGCTACCTGGAGGAGAACGCCGCGGCGTCGGAGGTCCGGCTCTCCGCGGACGACATGGCGCGGATCGAGGAGATCGCGCCGAAGGGCGTGGCGGCGGGCACCCGCTACCCCGCGGCCGCGATGGCCTCGATCGGGCGGTGACGCCGGCGAGGGTGACGCTGTGCACCTTGCGGAGCGCGGGTTGACATCGCCCCGCGGGTGAAGTAGCTTTGTTCAAGGAACGACGGCATTTGTTCCTCGACGAAACGATCGACAAGGCCTTGCCCGGCACAGCGCCCGGGCAGGGCCTTTCTGCGTTCCGGAACGCGGACGCGTGTTCCGTGGGCGCGGGCGGTGGACAGACGAAGATGCGGGCGTTCGAGCGCCCCGGGCCGGCACAGCGACCGGCCGGGGCCTTCGACGCTTCCGGGGCGGAAGGGGCCCACCCGCCAGGCACGCCGCAACCCCGCGGTGCGCGGCCCTCACGCCAGGAGCATCACCATGTCTCGCTGCAGCACGCAAACCCCTCCCGATCCCAACCGCCGGGAGAACGCCCGCAACAAGCGCATCCAGGCGGCCGACATCGCCTACAACCGCGCGCATCCCTGCCACCAGAACAACTGCGAGGAGGTCGACTACCCGTACGTCGGCAACTTCTCGAAGGGGCTCCAGCACGACAGTCTGGGCGACGTGATCCCCGCCAGCTACCAGTCGCTGCTGTACGCCCTGCAGACCCGCAACCCCGCCGACTTCGAGGCCATCCAGCTGGGCCCCGGCGGGAAGAAGCTCACCAACCCGCAGGCCGGGCTCGCGTTCGACCTGCAGGGCGCCGACCCGCAGTCGGTGACCCAGCCGCCCGCCCCGCGCATCGACAGCGCCCAGGTGAGCAGCGAGATGGGCGAGCTGTACTGGATGGCGCTCGCGCGTGACGTGCACTTCAACGACTACGCGTGGAGCACCGTGGTGCAGGAGGCCATCCAGTCGCTGAACACCGAGTTCAGCTACTACCAGCCGCGCAGCGTGTACGGCACCATCAGGACGCAGACCATCTTCCGGGGCGTGTACCCGGGCGAGGCGGTGGGGCCGTTCCTGTCGCAGTTCCTGCTGAAGGGGAACAGCGACCCCGGCTCTCCCGCGGGGCAGGGCCGCTACGACTCCGACGGCTACATCCGCTACGGCGCGCAGAAGATCGACCAGCGCCGCCAGACGGTGGTGCCGGGGGTGGACTACCTGACCGACTTCTACTGGTGGCTGATGGTGCAGGACGGCGCCGACAAGCGCGGGATGGACCAGTTCGACATGCAGTCGCGGCGCTTCATCCGCAACCTGCGCGACCTGGGGAACTACGTGCACTTCGACAACGTGGCCGACGCGTTCTACAACGCCTGCTGGTACCTGCTGCAGGAGCCCGTGGGCGACCAGCAGACCAGCAACGCGCGCCCCGACATCGACCGCGAGTTCCCCAACGACCCGATGAACCCGTACAACGGCTACGCCAAGCAGGCGCCGCTGGTGACCTACGGCGACATCCACGCGCTGCGGCTGGTGTGGGAGACGGTGACGCGGGCGCTGCAGGCGGTGTGGTTCCAGAAGTGGTTCGTGCACCGGCGCCTGCGCCCCGAGGAGCTGGGCGGGCGCATCGACAACCACCTGACCGGCCGCCGCGGCTATCCGCAGATCAACGGCGAGATCCTGGGCTCGCTGACGGGCGGGCTGCTGAGCCAGTACTTCCCCAGCAAGTGGGGGTCGTACCTGCTCCCGCAGGCGTTCCCCGAGGGCGCGCCCACGCACCCGGCGTACGGCGCGGGGCACGCCACCGCCGCGGGCGCGCTGGCCACCATCCTCAAGGCGTTCTTCGACGAGAACGCGCCGATCGAGAACCCGGTGACCGCGAGCGCCGACGGGCTGTGGCTGATCCCCTACACCGGCCCCGACGCGGGGTCGATGACGGTGGGCGGCGAGCTGAACAAGCTGGCGGGGAACATCGCCATCGGCCGCAACGCGGCGGGGGTGCACTGGCAGAGCGACTACGCGCAGTCGCTGCTGCTGGGCGAGGAGATCGCCATCCGCATCCTGCAGGAGCAGAGCATCCTGTACAACGAGGGCGGCGGCTTCATGCTCACCCGCTTCGACGGGCAGTGCATCAAGATCTGGGACGGGCACGTGGACTACTGCTCGGGCGGCTCCATCGAGCCCGCCACCACGGCTCCGTACGGCGAGGAGTGCCCCACCACCGACATGCTGGGCGAGGAGAGCACCGCCGACTACGCGGGCGAGGAGGGGAGCACCGACCTCTACGGCGAGGAGGTGAGCACCGACGCGTACGGCGAGGAGAGCACGGTCGACTACTACGGCGAGGAGAACAGCTATCCGTACCCGTACGAGCCGCAGCAGCCGAGCCCGGACCAGCAGTTCCGGCCCGCGCCGGAAGACTACTAGCCGCCGGCCACCCCGGAGGGCTTCCGCCGCCCCGCGCGGCGGCGGCCCTCCGCCTCATCCATCCGCGCGGCGGCGTGCCGGTCTGACGCGCCGCCGCGCACGAGATCCTGGAGCCAACGTGGATTCCCTCGCTCCCACGCCCCCGGCGGGGAACGGCCTTTCCGGGCCGATCCTGATCGCCGGCGGCGACACCGACTACAGCCTGCACTCGCTGCGCCGGCAGGCGCTGACGCGCGGTTTCGACCACATCGCCCTCTTCTCGGGCGCGGGAGGCCAGCCCACGCTCACCTGGGACATGGAGCGCGACCGGCTGGAGCTGGACGGCCGCGAGATCCGCCCTGGCGCCTGTTTCATCCGCCCCGACGTGTTCACCTTCCAGGCCGACAAGAAGCCGGAAAGCGCGAGGCGCGCGGCGGCCTGGTACACGGCGATCGCCGGGTGGCTGCTGGTGCACCCCGAGGTGCGCATCCTGAACCGGCACTTCGGGCATCACAACAACAAGCCGTACCAGCTGCACGTGGCGCGGCGGGTGGGGCTGGAAGTGCCCTTCACCCGCATCACCAACGACCTGGGCGCGGTGGAGCGCTGGGCCGGCGAGCGTGCGCTGGTGGCCAAGCCCGTGCAGGGCGGCGCGCACTGCCGCGAGCTCGGCGAATGGGTGGAGGCGGCGCGCGAGGCGGGCGGGCTGGGCCCGCTGATCGTGCAGAACCGGCTGGCCCAGCCCGAGCTTCGCCTCTACAACATCGGCGGCCGCTTCATCGCCTTCGACATGCGCTCGGAGCTGCTCGACTACCGCGCGACCAACGACACGCGGATCGTGCCGCGCGCGTTGGATGACGTGCCGCGGGAGCTGTGCGATGGCCTGGCGGCGCTGATGGAGATCCTGGGGATGGACTTCGGCGCGGCCGACTTCAAGACCGACCCCGAGACCGGGCGCCTGCTGTTCCTGGAGATCAACTCGTCGCCGATGTTCTACGGGTTCGACCTGAACTCGGCTGGCGCGGTGAGCGACGCGATCCTGGACACGCTGGCGAGCGGGCCGGTGCCGGTGGCCGCGCGCCCGCGCGTTCCCGCGGCGGCGCTGGCGGCCTGATGCCACATCCTTCAGAGCTGTTCGGGCATCGCGTGCGATCACAAGCGTGCGTTGATGGACGCAGAGCACCAGGGAACCAGAGCACCAGAGGTCCCGCTCGATGTTCCCCTGGTCCCCTGGTCCCCTGGTGCCCTGGGTCCATCTTCGACGTCACCCCGAATGCACGAGTGGTTTCCGCATCCGGTATGAATCGATCGACGGCGCAGGCGGACACGGCATCGCGGAGGACCACGAGAGGCGCGGAAGACCGCAATCGCACGGCGAAGCCGCCGCACGGGTTGGGATCGATAAACGGCCCCGTTCCGATCGGTTGGATGGGGGCCGTTTCTCTTCTCCGCCGGTTGCGTTCACGGGCACCGCCAACGGTCCGAGGTCCGTCCCCTCACCAGGCTGGCGCGGCGGGGGGCAGCCACGCATCTATTGACGCGAGACCCGCGTGCGCGACGCCGTCCCGGTCTCATTCCGCTCCGATTCAGGCATCATCCGGTTGTGTGTTTTGATGCGGGCTCCTTGCCCGCGGCCGTCCGCGCCCACTGGACGGCAGACGGACGCACGGTGCGGGGCTCCGCGCGTCCGCCATCCCCCGCGCCCCGCAACGGAGGTCACCATGCGCAAGCTGTCGCTGAACCTGGAGGAGCTGGTCGTGGAGTCGTTCCGCACGGACGAAGCGGTTGCGCGGCCGGGGACGGTACGCGGGATGGACAGCGTGACGGTGGACCAGGACACCTGCAACACGTGCCAGAACTGCAGCAACGTGGACACCTGCGTGAGCTGCGCGGGCACCTGCGGCAACACGTGCCAGTCCTGTCCCATCACCTGCAGCCCCTGCCAGACCCACGACGGCCGCCCGACGTGTGACCAGCTCTGCAGCGTCGGCTGCCCCAGCGCGGACGGCCGCTGCTGAGGCGTTCGTGCCCCAACGAAGCTCCCATTCCGCCACGGCTCTCACCACCTGTGAGAGCCGTGGCCGTGTTCGCGGGAGCGGTTGAAGACGCGCCGGCGCTGAGAGAGATTCCGCCATCCGGCGAACTCTTGAGGCACCATGGAGCTGACCACGATTGACCGTGCCCGCGCGTACGGACTCGATATCGGCCTGCTGCGGTCGTGCATGCTGCGATCCGCGGAAGAGCGGCTGTCGATGGCATGCGGGAACGCGAGCGATATCGCGCGGGTTCGCCGTCGCCCCGGCGACTTCGTGGCATTGCTCGACCGGCTTGTCGCGAGCGAGGCCCGGTTCGTTCTGGTCGGGAGCATGGCGGCGGCCGCACACGGATCCGCATACATCCCCAACGACATGGACATTTGCTATGACACCGCGGTGGAGAACGTCCGGAGCCTCACTTCTGCGCTGATGCCGATCAACCCGCGTCCTGCTGATGGAAGCGATTGGGACTTCAGCTTCAACGACGAATCAGTCGCTGCCAATCACCCTCTGCTTCCACTCCGCACGGTCGAGGGTGACCTCGATCTATTCGCCTGCGTGGACGGAGTCGGCGGCTACGGCGAGTGCCTGGCTGCGTCTGAACGTATCCCCTGGAAGAACAGCCACGTCCGTGCGCTTGTCCCCGAAGCACTGATCGTCTCGCTGGAGAACAGGCTGGAGTTGGCGATGCTTGGGCCGCTTCTCGCGTTGCAAGCCATCATCCGGCTGATGATCGAAGGCCCCGCGCTACGCGGGTACACCATGCACGTGCTGTGATATCGATTGCCAAGAGGGAAGGATCGACCGTCACCCCGGCCGGGGCGTGGACTCAAGCATAGATCCTTCAGTCGCTTATGCTCCTTCAGGATGACATCGTAAAGTTCTCTCCGAGCAACGGAACACCGGGATCTGGTATAGGATGAGAGACGGGCCGGCCCTCGCCTGGAGGACCGGCCCGTTCGCGCTTGGGTCGAACGCGCGGATCTAGCGCACCAGGCCGCCGTCGAGCTGGTCGATCTGGGCGGTGGAGGGGGAGCGTTCGCCCTGCAGGCGGGTGGCCACGGCCTCGGCCCGGTGCATCACGCGGAGGAGGTTGCCGCCCAGGATCTTGCCCACGTCGGCGTCGCTGTAGCCGCGGCGCAGCAGCTCGGCGGTGAGGTAGGGGAAGCGCGACACGTCCTCGAGGCCCACGGGGAGCGAGGTGACGCCGTCGAAGTCGGAGCCGTAGCCCACGTGGTCGATCCCGGCCACCTTCACGATGTGGTCGATGTGGTCGGCGATGGTGCGGATGGTGCCGCGCGGCATGGGGTTGGCCCGGCGCCACTCCTCCATCCCCCGGTCGCGCGCGGCGGCATCGTTGGGATAGAGCGCGCGGATGCTGTCGGCCACGCCGTAGCTGGCGCGCGCCAGCGCCACCGCGCCTGGCTCGGTGAACCCCGAGTAGAAGTTCACCATCACGATCCCGCCGTTCTCCTTCAGCCGCACCAGGATCGAATCGGGGACGTTGCGCGGGTGGTCGGCCAGCGCGCGCGCCGACGAGTGCGAGAAGATGACCGGCGCGGCCGACACGCGGATGGCGTCGCTCATCGTCCCC
Organism: Longimicrobium sp.; assembly: GCA_035691085.1. GTDB lineage: Bacteria > Gemmatimonadota > Gemmatimonadetes > Longimicrobiales > Longimicrobiaceae > Longimicrobium. Next base: position 9,606 of record DASSJS010000541.1, on the reverse strand, counting down.
GCCGACACGTGCGAGAGGTCCACCAGCATCCCCAGCCGGTTCATCTCGCGCACCACCTCTTCGCCGAACTTGGTCAGGCCGCCGTGGGTCTCGCGGTCGGTGGCGGCGTCGGCCCAGTCGATGGTGCTGGTGTGGGTGAGCGTCATGTAGCGCACCCCCAGGCCGTAGAACTGCCGCAGCGCCCCCAGCGAGTTCTCGATGGCGTGCCCGCCCTCGATGCCGATCAGCGCGGCGATGCGGTGGCCGCGGTGGATGCGCTCGATGTCACTGGCGTTGAGCGCCATCTCCATGTCGGGCGAGTGCTCCACCATGCGGTGGATCAGGTCGATCTGCTCCAGCGCCACGCGCGCCGGGCCGGGGGCGTGGCCCATGGTCTCCACCGGCACGTAGGCCGCCCAGAACACCCCGCCCACCCCGCCCTCCTTGAGCCGGGCGACGTCGGTGTTGTTGCTGGGGAGCGGCCCGTTGGGATCCATGCGGCCCAGGTCGCTGAACCCCTTCTCACGAATCTCCCACGGCAGGTCGTTGTGGCCGTCCACCAGCGGATACTGCGCGTGCAGCCGCCGGGCGCGGGCGAGCAGCGCCGTGGTGTCGGATTGCGCGGCGGCGGCCTGGGCGGCGAGGGTCAGGGCGGTGGCAAGGAGGAGCGGGGTGCGCATGAGGGATCTTGGAACAGGTGCGGAAGTGCGTGAGTGCGCGAGTGCGTTTTGCTCGCGGGCGGCGGCGCGAGACGGCGGGCGATCGCAGCGGTGACGGCACGAGGTCCGTCTTCGCGGCACCTTCGGCGCACTGCACGCGCGCATCGGGCGGCCGAGCAGCGAGGGCCGCGGCAGAACGGGCGAAGCGACAACCGTGTGGGCGGTATCCACCGAAAATACAGCGCGGGAGCGCGCCGTCAAACGCACTCCCGCACTTGCGCACTCGCGCACCTGTCCAGCGATCCGCCGCCGCGCGCTATCGCCCGACGCCCCGGAAGATCCCGACCGTCTGCAGCGACAGCGCCCGCGACCGGCCGATCCACTCCACGTTGGCCAGAAGCCGCCGCCGGCGGATGTAGCCGTCCAGGATCACCGGCTGCGCGGCGAACTGGTTGGCCAGGTCGGGGGGAACCAGGAGGAGGAAGTCCTCGCGGCGCGGGTCGTCCTGCTGCCCCCACTTGCACTCCGCGGCGGGCACGCGCTGCGCCTGCCGGTCCACCAGCGGCGCGATGGCGGCCTCCACCGTGTCCACGCCGGCCATCAGCGCCACGGGCGTGGGCGCGTCGCAAAAGAGCTGCGCGCGCACCACGCGGCCCACCGCGCGCGGGCCCTCGAGCGTGAGGCGCTCGAAGTCGGCGGTGGTGAGCGCCGGCTCCACCGCGCCGGTGCGCCGCGGCGAAGGCGCGGTGTCGATGGCCGGGGGGGCCGGGGCGATGGGCCCCGCGGTGCGCCCCGTCGCGGGGGTGTCATCGTTGCCGCAGCCGCGCATCATCAGCACCAGTAGCAGCACCACGCCCGCGCCATAGGCGGCGAACGCCCCGGGCCTGCGCCATGGAGGCGGAGGCGTTCTGCGGTCCGTCCGCCTGCGGTCTCCACCCCGCCGGTCTCCACCCCGGTTGTCCCCGGCTTCCGCCATTCCTCCCCCGTGCGTCGGTTCCCGCGTCTATCCCTCGGCCGTCGCCGCCCCGAACCGCTCGGGAAGCGTGAGCCGGAAGGTGCTCCCCACACCCACGGTGGAGCTCAGGTCGATGTGGCCGCCCAGCAGCCGCGCCAGCCGGCGCGCGATGGGCAGCCCCAGCCCGGTGCCGTCGATCCCCGTGGAGTCGCCGTTCTCGTCACGCGCCAGCTGCACGAACTCGTCGAAGATGCGGCCCTGGTCCTCGGGGGGGATTCCCGGGCCGCCATCCACCACCTCCACCTGCGCCCCGCCCCCGCGCGCCGCCTGCACCCGCACGAACACCGGCTTCCCCCCGCCGAACTTGATGGCGTTGGACACCAGGTGCTCGATCAGCTGGCGCACCTGCGAGCGGTCGGTGACCACGCGCACCGGGGCGCCGGTGTTCAGCCGCAGCTCCACCCCCATGGGCGCGGCCACCGGGCGCAGCGTGTCGAGCACCTCGCCCGCGATGGCGGACAGGTCCACCGGCTCGGGGGCCAGCACCATCCGGCCCGACTCGAGCTTGGAGATGTCGAGCACGTCGGTGACCAGCTCGCGCAGGTGGTGCGCGGCGCGCTGCGAGCGCTCCACCGCCAGCTCCTGCTGCTCGTTCAGCGGCCCGTACACCGAGGCCAGCAGCAGGTCGTTGTACCCCATCACCGCGTTGATGGGGGTGCGCAGCTCGTGGCTCATGGCCGCGTAGAAGCGGTTGCGTGCCGAGAGCGCCAGCTGCAGCTCGCGGGTGCGCCGCTCGAGCTGATGGTTGAGCCCCAGGAGCTGCTCCTGCCCCGAGTGCAGCTCCTCGGTCATGGCCAGCAGCTCTTCGTTCTGCGCCTCCATCTCCTCGTTCTGGTGCTGCAGCCGGCGGCCCAGCAGCGCGTTCTCGGAGAGCTCGCGCTCCAGCTCGTCGAGGGCGCGGCCCAGGCGCGCCTTTTCCTTGGCCAGCTGGCGCTGCGTGGCCGCCTGCTCGCTGTTCACCGCCGCCAGCTCGTCGTGCACGGTGGTGAAGCGCGGGTCGCGCGGGCACTCCACCAGCCACAGCCGCTCGTCGCCGTGCTCCTGGTCGTCCCACACGGGGTAGAACGAGTGGGCGCTGAGCGTGTCGCGCCCCTCCAGGATCAGCTCCCACGGGGTGGGCTCGTCACCCGGGCCGGGGCGGCGGCGCAGCATCTCCGCCAGCTTGAGGCGGCTGGCGTCGTCGAGCAGGTCGTCGAGCCGCTGGCCGGCCACGGCGCGCTCCAGCGCACGCTCCAGGTAGCCGTTGCTCTCCATCACCACGCCGTCGGGCGCAAGCTCCAGCACCGCGCCCGGGAACGCCCGGAGCACGGGATGGAGGCCTGTCCCGGCACGCGTGTGACTGCTCATTGCGCGAAATGCTCCTTCAGCCGCTCGGCGGCCTGGGCCGCGTCGGTGGCGGTGATGTCGGCGCCCACGCGGCGGGCCAGCTCCGGGTCTGCCGCGAAGGGGCGCCCGCCCACCACGATCATGGGCTGGCTTCCCCCGCACCCCTGCCGGATGGCGTGGACCGCCTCTTCTACGCGGGCCACGTTGGGGGCGATGGAGGCGGAGAGCGCCACCACCTGGGGCTGGCGCTGGCAGATCAGCCGCACCAGGTCGGGGGTGGGGACGGCGGCGCCCAGGAACACCGTGTCCCACCCTTCCAGCTCCAGGATGTCGCACACCATGCGCAGCCCCACCTCGTGCCGCTCGCCCTCGGCGCAGGCGGCCACCATCAGCGGCCCGCCGCCGGTGGCCGAGGCGAAGAGCCGCTCGTACAGCCGCGCCATGGCCGCCTGGGTGATGGCGGTGGCCAGGTGCTCGTCGGCCACGGTGATGCGGTTCTGCTGCCAGAGCCGCCCCACGCCGCGCAGCGCCGGCTGGAACACGTCCAGGTACAGCGCCCGGATGTCCATCCCGCCGTCCAGCGCTTCATCCGCCACCTCGAAGGCCTGGCGGCGGTTGCCGGCCACGATGGCGTCGAGGAAGCGGTTGGCCGTGTCGTCGCGGGCGGGGCGCGCCCGGCGCTCGCGCGCGGCGGCCGTGGCCGATGCCTGGGCCGTGCTCATGCACTCCCCACGGAATACGCCGCGGCGGCCGGCGAGGATTCATGGTCCCGCAGGGTGGCGGGGTTCCACTCGGGCGCCCCGCGCGAGTCCATCAGCACTTCGTACGCCTCGTGGCGCACGCCGGTCCGGTCCATTATAGCCGCGGGCTCGCGCGAATGGGAGACTGCGTGCTCCCGGCTCCCCATGTACGCGCGGAAGGCCTCGCGGCTCTCCCACGCGGTGAGAAAGGTGTGCGTGGCCGTGCCCGCCTGCGGCCGCAGCAGCTGCAGGTACAGGAAGCCGGGAAACCCGTCCACCAGGCGCGAGCGCTCGCGGAAGTGGCGCTCCAGCGCGTCCTGGTCGGCGGCCGGCACGGTCAGGTGCGAGATGAACACGAACACCGCGGTCTCCATTCGTTTCCGGCCCGGATGCACGGTAGCACCCGCGGCGCGGAGGGGCAACAATCGTGATTTCTCCACGCATGCGGTGCGCGCGAAGCCCGCTGGATACACCCGTCTCGCGGCGAGGCTCCCGTCCAGCCGTCGCCGGGGCCTCACCCGCTGTCCCGCCGCGCATCCGGATCGCGCCCGGGCGTCTGCTTCGATCCGCTGATGACGGACCCGTTCGAGGCCGGAACGTGGCGGCTTCAGTCCGTCTCCGAGCCCGGGCCGCCGCGCCGCGTCCATTCCCAGAAGGCGAGCGCGGCGATGGTGGTGCCGGTCTCCACCTCGCCGGCCACGATGCGGCGGCGCAGGTCGCCGGGAGAAACCAGGCGCACGCAGGTGTCCTCGGTCTCGTCGAGCTCCTTCTCGCCGCTGCGGCGGGCACCGCGCACCACGGCCACGTGCACCAGGGTGTGCTGCCACGAAGGGTTCAGGTCGATGCGGCCGACGACCTCGGGATCGCCGCCCGTGTAGCCGGTCTCCTCGCGCAGCTCGCGGGCGGCGGCCTTCTCGGGCTCCTCGCCCTCGTTCACCGCGCCGCTGGGAAGCTCCAGCGTGACGCGGTGGGTGCCGTGCCGGTACTGCTCCACCATCACCAGCCGCCCGTCCTCGGTCAGCGCCACCACGGTGACGCCGCCGGGCGAGTCGGCCATGTGAAAGGTCTCTTCCTTCCCATCCACCGGCGAGCGCGTGCGTTCCTCGCGCACCTTGAACATCTCGTACTCCGCCAACTGCCGCGCGGAAACCTTCTCCCACGGCTTCACCTGCCCCTTCTCGCCCTGCTCCTTCGCCATGCGCCTCCTGACCCCGGTGAACGGCATACGGCCCACGTGAGCGCAACAGCAAGTCAGAGGCCAACATAGGGGCGTAGCAGGGCACCGCTCCGGCATGGCTCTTGCCAATTTGCGGGGACTCGGGACGGTTGGCGTAAACCCAAGCAGGAGCTGAACATGGCTGACGACATGGCGGGCAAGCTGACCCACCTGGGCGGGAAGATCAAGGAAGGGGTGGGCGACCTTCTGGGCGACCGCAGCATCAAGCGCGAGGGCCGGCTGGACCAGATGGAGGGCGCCGCCGAGCAGGACGCCGCGCGCGCCGAGGACGCCATGATGGACGCCAACGCCCGGCGCATGGAGGCGCAGCGCGCCAAGGAGCTGAACCGCGACCTGGACGGGCGCGGCGGCGGCCTGGACGGGCGGCCCGGCGGGATCTGACCGGCGAGGCGGGATGGCCGGACGGAACGCACCGCCCCGGGGCTTCGGCTCCGGGGCGCTGCGTTTTCTCAGTGGGGATCACTGCCGCCCGGCTGATTCGCGGACGCGGCTTTGTCTCCAGGGGGGAAAGGGGCGTTGATCATGACCCAGAGCACCAGAGGACCGGAGCACCAGGGAACTGCAGGGCTCGCGGCTGGCCCTCTGGTCTTCTGGTGCTCTGGATTCCCATTGGCTGACGATCCTCGGCCTTATCCCGGGTTCGAATCCAGTGCGCGCCGCACCCGGCGCGGCTTATGCAAGTGGGCGGGCGCCTGAAGCAACCAAGCCCTGGAGGAGCGATGCACAAGGTGCGTGTGGTGCGCTCGTACTACGACCAGTCCGAGCCGTACGTGGGGAAGATCGGCGAGGTGATCGGGCACTGGGGGCCGGACAACAACGAGGACGGCCGCGACGGGTTCATGGTGCAGTTCCCCGACGGCTCCATCGTCGGTTTCACCGAGAACGAGGTGGAGCCCGTGTCGGACGACGCGGCGGAGAAGGCGCCATCGCCGGCGGCGGAGACCAGCTCGTAAGTGCTGGGTGCTGGGTGCTGGGTGCTGGGTGCTGAGTGCTGGGTGCTGAGTGCTGAGTGCGGGAGAACGAAGCCCCTGTCGAAATGACCGGGGCTTCAGTTCGTTGCGGCTCATGGCTCGGCTTTGCGCTTCACCAGGGCGGGATGCTTCTGGAACAGTTCGCCGAGCGCGGCGCGGATGGCGTCGGGGGTCGCCGCGGCGCAGGGCTTGGCGGCGAGCTGGTCGTACGCTTTCAGGAAGGCTTCTTCCTGGGCGTAGGCGGGCTTCTCGTAGCGATTGCCTTTGCCGCCGCCCTGGGTGATGGCGGCGGCAAGGTACTGCAGCACGAACGGGCGCAGCGGACCCAGGCCCACGCCGTTCAGCCGCTGCTGGTACTGCAGCACGTGGTACGATTCGTGGACCAGGATGCCCAGCAGCTCGCGGGTCATCGTGCCGCCGTTCCACTTCTTTGCGGCGACGAAGATGCGGATGTGCGTGAAGCTGAGCGGATCGGGGAGGGTGACGGCGTCGTCGGTGAACTTCAGCAGGAACGCGGGGACCACGGGGTGAAAGGTCACCTCGTTCCACCGCACCGTGGGGTACAGCGCCTTCAGCAGCTCGCGCGCGCACTTCGGCAGATGGGCTCCCTGTGGGAAGGCGCGGTCCAGCAGCGGCATGGTCGGGAGGATGATGAAGGGTGGCGCAGGATCAACCGTGGTGCGGTGACCGCAAGCTCCGTTCTCCGCGGGCGATGATCGCGGTGTGCGTGCCCCGCTGACCGGCGGCTGAAGCCGCAGCAACAACTACGAAAAGCCTCGCAAACCGCGCGAGGCTCCTCGGGGTGAGAGAGGCTGCCGAGCGGCAGGGATAGACAGCTTTGTTGCCAAATAGAAGGTTCACCGCAGATTGGGTTGCAACGAGTCCTAGAAGGGGGCTTTGATCTTCAGGATGAAGCAAGCTACGTTGTGTCCCGGGACACGCGACGTCCCCTGCCCGTCGAACCCTGCTCCACGGAGGCTCGGATGAAGAAGCTCGTTCTGAACGTGGATGTCCTGCGAGTGGATTCCTTCGTGGCCGACGCGGCGCGCGAAAGTCGCGGCACGGTGCACGCCGAGTCGACGATCATACAGCCGACCGCCTGGACGTATTGCATCCCGTGCGGCAGCGAGAGCAGTACCTGCGAGCCGAGCGGGGGCTACACCTGCACCCGCCCCGCCGTCTGCGGCCCCGCGCAGACCACCTGACCGGTGGGGTCGTACACAATGCGAGTGGCCTCCGGCGCGAGACGCCGGGGCCGCTCGTTATATTACATGATTACATGATGTTCTTCGGCTTGAACGTGAGCCGGAACTTCGACGCTTCCATTCTGTTCGACCGAAGGCCGGCGTAGACCTTGTCTACCATCGCCTGCAACTAAACCGACGAAGAGCCAAATAGAAACAGTTGGGGGCGAACCGCGAAGAGGTGCGGCTCGCCCCGATTGTCGTTCCCATCGGATGGCGTCAGCGGTCGCTGTCGCGGGCGGGGACGGAGCGCGGGATGCGGAGCGTCTGGCCTGGCTGCAGCACGGAATCGGCGCTCATGTCGTTGGCGGTACGGATCGCCGCCACGGTGGTGTCGTACGACCGCGCGATGCTCCACAGCGTCTCGCCCGTCTTCACCACGTGCTGGCGGGCACGGCTGGTGGAGGTCGAGCGCGTCTCCGCTCGCTCGCTGCGCTCCGTCCGCTCCGGGCGCGTCTCCTCGCTGCCGCGGCGGCGCTCGGACGAGGCGGTGCGCGTCTCCGCGCGGTCGCTGCTCGCCACGCGCTGCGGCGCGCGCGGAATCCGCAGCCGCTGGCCGGGCTGCAGGACGGCGCTGGCGCCCAGGTCGTTGGCCTCGCGGAGCTGCACCACGGTCACGTCGTACTTCCGGCCGATGGCCATCAGCGTCTCCCCCTGCTCCACCGTGTGGCGCAGGATGGACGAACGGGACGACGTGCTCTCTTCCTGGCGTCGCCGGCTGGGCGTCTCATCGTCCGACGCACGGCGGCTGCGTGACGAGCGCGACTCATCATCCGACGACGCAGTGCGGGAGCGGCGGGGCGAATCGTCCGCATCCCCCGACGAACGGCGTCGGGTGGATGAGGTCTCATCATCCGACGACGCGGTGCGGGTGCGGCGGGGCGAATCATCCCCATCTCCGGATGAACGGCGGCGGGTGGATGAAGATTCGTCATCCGACGACGTGGTGCGGGTGCGGCGCGGCGATTCATCCGCATCTCCCGACGAACGGCGGCGGGTGGACGAAGTCTCGTCATCCGACGACGCGGTGCGGGTGCGGCGGGGCGAATCATCCGCATCTCCCGATGAACGGCGGCGGGTGGATGAAGATTCGTCATCCGACGACGCGGTGCGGGTGCGGCGCGGCGAATCATCCCCATCTCCCGACGAGCGGCGGCGGGTGGACGTGGACTCGTCATCCGACGACGCGGCGCGGGTGCGGCGCTCGGAGCGGGGCTCATCGTCCGCGTTGTCGCGCGAGGCGAGGCGCTCCACGGGGCGGGAGTCGAGCGCGCGGGCGGCATCGGCGTACAGGCGGATGCGGTCGCCGCGGCCCAGCTGGTCCAGGTTGGTGGAGAGGTTCAGCTCGCGCAGCTGCTCGAGCGTGAGGTTGCTGGCCAGCGCCACCTTCTGCGCGTCTTCCCCCCGCCGCAGCGTGTAGAACTGGTAGCCGCCGCGGCGGCGGTAGTCGCTGGTGGCGTACGCCTGCTGCAGCCCGCTCCCCTGCCCCCTGGGCACCCACAGCCAGTAGTACGACGGCACCATGCCGCGCACCAGGTGCGGGTTCAGCTCGGCCAGCTGCCCCAGCGGAATGGTGCCGATGCGCGCGATCACCGGGAGCGGGGTGGGCAGGTCCACCTGGACGCTGTCGAACTCGAAGCGGCGCACCAGCCCGCTGGGCCGCGCGTAGCCGAAGCGCGCCGGGTCCTTGGCGATGATGGTGACGGCGTACAGCCGGGGGACGTAGCGCCGCGTTTCCTGCGCCAGGTTGCCGCGCGTGGCCAGGTCCCAGAAGTCGCGCGCGCCGTAATTGGCCAGCCCGCGGCTGATCCGCCCGCCGCCCGCGTTGTACGCCGCCGCCGCCAGCGCCCAGCTGCCGCCGAAGTCGCCGTACAGCTGCTTCAGGTGGCGCGCCGCCGCCCGGGTGCTGCGCACGGGGTCCATCCGCTCGTCCACCTGGTCGTCGATGCGCAGCCCCATCCCGCGGCCCGTCGCCGGCATGAACTGCCACATCCCCACCGCGCCGGCGTGGCTGCGCGCCGTGGGCTGGTAGCCGCTCTCCACCATGGCCAGGTGGTGCAGGTCACGCGGGATCCCGGCGGACGCGAAGGTCTCCTGCACGAACGACGAGTAGCGCTCGCCGCGCTCCAGCCAGCGCCCCACCACGTCGTGCCGCTGGTTGACCAGGAAGCTGAGCTCCATGCTCACCCACTGGTTGGGCTCCACCGGCAGGTCGTAGGTGGCGTTGCCCAGCAGCTCGCGGCCCACGGTCCCGTTCTGCGCGCTCAGCGCCAGCCCCTCGTCCACCTTTTCCGGCTCCACGGCCACGGGCGCGGGGGTGGAATCGGGGAGCGGCGCCACCGGCTCGGGCGTGGGCGAGGTGTGGGCGTAGCGCGGGCCGCCCGTGCACGCGGCGGTGCCCAGGAGGCACGCGAAAACGAGCGCGGACGCGTGGA
>DASSJS010000540.1:0-6666 GCA_035691085.1 Longimicrobium sp. | reverse complement strand
GGTGCGAAGTGCGAAGTGCGAATCTCAACGAGGGAAGCTTATGGCAGTCCGGCGTTTCGAAGATCTTGAAGTCTGGCGCGTCGCGAAGGATTTGGCGCTTGCCGTATACAAAGCCACCGAACACGGTCGCTTCGGCCGCGACTTCGGGCTGCGTGACCAGATCCGAAAGGCAGCCGTGTCGGTGATGTCGAACGTGGCTGAAGGGTTCGACCGCTATAGCCGCAACGAGTTCCGGCAGTTCGTGGCGATCGCCCGTGGCTCGGCCTCGGAGGTACGGAGCCAGCTACACCTTGCTCGCGAACTGGGTTACCTCGCCCAACCCGAATTCGACGATATGCATGAGAGATGCTGGCAGCTCAGTCGCATGCTGGGCACCCTCCGCGACAAACTCAGTACGCCTCGAAAATAGCCGTTGGCGTCAACACACCTCGCACCTCGCACCTCGCACCTCGCACCTTTTAAAACTCGCCGATGAACCCGATCTCAGGCGTCAGCTCGTAGCCGAGTTCGCGCTTCACCGTCGACTGCGCGAGGTCGATCAGCTCCCGGATATCCCTGGCCGTGGCGCCGCCCAGGTTCACCATGATGTTGGCGTGGCGGTGGAAGATCTGCGCGCGGCCGCTCTCGTGGATGTGGCCCTTCAGGCCGCACTGGTCGATCAGGCGGCCGGCGCCCACCCCCTCCAGCTTCTGGAAGACCGAGCCGGCGCTGGGGTACAGCCACAGGTCGGGGTGGCGGTCGTCACGCCACTGCAGGTTCTCGCGGATCACCTCGCGCAGCTCGTGCTCGTCGGCCGGGTCCAAGCGGAAGGTGACGTCCAGCACCACGTCCCTGCGGTCGTGCAGCACGCTGTAGTCGTAGCCGAACTGGAAGTAGTCGTGGCCCACCGTGCGGACCTCGCCCTCCTCGCTCAGGATGGTGGCGCTCTCCACCACCTCCTCGATGAACATGGTCCGCTCGCGCTCGGGCGGCGGCGACAGGAAGTGCAGGTTCTGCCAGATGGCGCCGCCCACCGTGCTGGGGATCCCCACGTAGTGGTGCAGCCCGCCCAGCCCGCGGCCCACGGTGAACTGGATCAGGTCGGGATAGGTCTTCGCGCCCGACCCCGCGCGGACGCGCACCTCGTCCAGCGCCTCGATCTCTTCCACCTCGTTGCGGATCACCAGCCCGCGAAAGCCGCCGTCGCCCACCAGGATGTTGGCGCCCATCCCCAGCAGGAAGAACGGGATCTCCAGCTCGCGCGCGGCGGTCACCGCGTCGGCCAGGTCCCGCGGCGTGCGCGCGCGGTACAGCAGGTCGGCCGGGCCGCCGATCTTGAAGGTGGTATAGGGCGCCAGCGGCACCGAGCGCTCCAGGTGCGCCGGGTTCAGCCGCGCCGACAGCTCGGTCACGGGAAGGTCGAGGGTGTTCGCCTGGGGCATGCGTGCTCGTGAAAACGGGTTCGGGGCCAGCCAGCCGCCCCACTCTACTCGCCCGGCCGCGGTTCGCAAGGCCGGTGCCCGGGGCGTTGGCGCCCGCGCGTGTCCACCGTAGATTGACCCGCGGCACGGCGGATTGCCGGCTGCGCCATCCGTCTTGACGCCTCGCGGGCGCGCTCGTGCCCGCTTCGAACGTCTCCCTCTCGACCGTCACGCCTCACGTGAACACCGTCGCCCAACCGCCGCGCGCGTCGCGCACCGGGCCGCTGGCCCTGGTGCTGCTGGCGCAGGCCGCCGCCCTGGCCTCGCTGGTCCCCTGGGCGCTGGTGGCCGGCTTCTCGTTCCTGTCGTTCAACGCGGGCGGTGAGTCGCCGATCCTGCCGGCGCCGCTCCTCTTCGCGCTCTGGGCATACCCGCTGGCCGCCCTTGCCTGCGCGGTGGCCACCTGGCGCGCCTGGCGCCGCGGCGATGCCCGGGCGGCGGTGCGCTGGAGCGGCGTGGAGCTGCTGGCCGCCGCGGTGGTGCTGGGCTTCGTGGTGTTCATGATCCTGCCGGTGCGGTGAGTCCACCCATGCGGATCGAAGCGATACCGGGCGGGTTCCCAAGCGGGGCCCGCCCTCCCTGTTTTCCCGTGGGCGGGGAGCGATGACCACGCCCTCCTTCGCCGACGCGGGGCGCTGGCGGGTGCTGGTGCTGCTGGCGCTGGCCGAGCTGCTGGGGATGTCGCTCTGGTTCACCGCCAGCGCCGTGTCGCCGCAATTGCGGGTGCTGTGGGGGCTGTCCGAGGCGCAGGCCGGGTGGCTCACCGGCGCGGTGCAACTCGGCTTCGTGGGCGGCACCACCGCCGCCGCGGTGCTGAACCTGGCCGACGTGCTGCCGGCGCGCGGCTACTTCGCGGTTTCCGCGCTGCTGGCGGCGGCGGCGAATCTGGCGCTGGTGCGCGCGGGCGGGTACGGCCCCGCGCTGGCGGCGCGCTTCGCCACGGGGTTCTTCCTGGCGGGCGTCTATCCCCCCGCCATGAAGATGGTGGCCACCTGGTTCCGCAGCGGCCGGGGCGTCGCCATCGGCACCGTCGTGGGCGCGCTGACGGTGGGGAAGGCCACGCCGTACCTGTTGCGCGCCTTCCCGTCCCTCGGCTGGACGACGGTGGTCGCCACCGCATCGGCCGGGGCGGTGCTGGCGGCGCTGCTGGTGGGGGTGGGCTACCGCGACGGCCCGTTCCCGTTCGCGCGGCGGCCGTTCGCCTGGGCGCGGGCGGGCGAGGTGGTGCGGCACCCGGCCACGCGGCTGGCCATCGGCGGGTACCTTGGTCACATGTGGGAGCTCTACGCGATGTGGACCTACGTCTCGCTCTTCTTCCACGACGTGTTCGTGCGGCACGGAGCGGGCGTGGCGCAGGCGACGGCGCGCGCGGGCGTGGTGGGCTTCGCGGTGATCGCGGCGGGCGGCGTGGGCTCCATCCTCGCCGGGCGCTGGGCCGACCGGCTGGGCCGCGAGCGCGTGACCATCGGGGCGATGGCGGTGAGCGGCGCCTGCGCGCTGGCCATGGGGTGGCTGATGGACGCGCCCGCCGCGCTGGCGATCATCGTGGCGCTGGTATGGGGCTTCTCGGTGGTTGCCGACTCCGCGCAGTTCAGCGCGGTGGTAACGGAAGTCGCGCCCGAGCATGCCGTGGGCACCGCCCTCACGCTGCAGACGGCGCTCGGCTTCCTCCTCACCTCCGCCACCATCTCCGCCGTTCCGCCGCTGCGCGACGCGGGCGGATGGCCGCTGGCGTTCGGTGTCCTCGCCCTCGGCCCCGCCGCCGGGATCTGGGCGATGCTCCGCCTCCGCCGCGTCCGGTCGGCGGCGGCGGAAGGATGACGCTCGCCCGGGCGACGCGAACGGCACCAGCAATGAACACGGAGCAGCGGAGAGAGCGGAGTCAGACGGAGAACTGCCAGCGCCGTTCTCCGTCTGACTCCGTTCCCCTCCGCTGCTCCGTGTTCACCAAATAGGGCGCCGGCCCGGGAACGGTGTTATCCAGGGCGCCCCGAAGAAACTCAGCGTTCCAGCGCCTTCAGCAGCTTCTCGTGGATGCCGCCGAAGCCGCCGTTCGACATCACCAGCACCACCTCGCCGTGGGTCAGGCGCGGGGCCAGGTGCGCCACGATGTCGTCGGGGCTGGGGATGAACCACGCCTCCTTTCCCTGCTGCTGGAGGTATTCCACCATCTGGTGCGGGTTCATCGCGGTCTCGGCGGTGTAGCGCTCGGGGTGGAAGAGCCCGGCCAGCACCACCTGGTCGGCCGAAGCGAAGGCGCGCTGGTACGAGTCCTGGAATTCGCGGCGCTGCGCGGTGTAGCTGCGCGGCTCGAACACGGCCACCAGGGGGCGGTCGCCGTAGCGCTGCCGCACCGCCTCGATCGTCTCGCGGACGGCCGTGGGGTGGTGCGCGAAGTCGTCGATCACGGTCACGCCGTTCACCTCGCCGCGCACCTCCATCCGCCGCTTCACGCTGGCGAAGGTGCGCAGCCCCTCGCGCACGCCGCTCCGGTCGGCGCCGATGAACTCGGCGCAGGCGATCACAGCCAGGCAGTTGCGCACGTTGAACGCGCCGGTGAGCGGCGTCACCACGTCACCCCAGCGCTCCCCCGCGCGTTCTACCGTGAACCGCGTCCCCTCGGGCCCGAACTCCACGTCGCGCGCCGTCCACACCGGGTGCCCCTCGCCGGCGGCCGACGGATCGCCGTACGCGAAGCTCTCCAGCGGCGCGAACGACTTGGGAGCCAGCTCGCGGACGATCGGCGAGTCCCACCCGGCCACCAGGGCGCCGTTGCGGGGTACCAGGTTGATGAAGCGCGAGAAGGCGAAGCGGTACGCCTCCTCGTCGCGGTAGATGTCGGCGTGGTCGAACTCGATGTTGTTCACCATCCCCACGTAGGGAAGGTAGTGCCACATCTTGGGGCCCTTGTCGAAGTACGCCGTGTCGTACTCGTCGGCCTCGATCACGAACCACTCGCTGTCGGTGAGCCGGTGGTTGGTGCCGAAGTTCTCGGCCACCCCGCCGATCAGGAAGCTGGGGTTGAGCCCGGCCGACTCGAGCGCCCAGGCCAGCAGCGAGGTGGTGGTGGTCTTCCCGTGCGTCCCCGCCACCGCCAGCGGCTTGCGGGTGCGCAGGAACTCCTCCTTAACCGTGCTGGCGGCACTGGTGTAGGGGATGCGCTCGTCCAGCACCGCCTCCAGCTCGGGGTTCCCGCGCGAGATGGCGTTGCCCACGATCACCCGGTCGGGGACGGGGCGAAGGTTCTCGGGGCGGTACCCCACCGCGTAGGCGATCCCCATCTCGCGCAGCTGGTCGCTCATGGGGGGGTACACGTTCTCGTCCGACCCGGTCACCGTGTGGCCGGCGGCACGCAGCAGCCCCGCCAGCGAGGCCATGGCCGTCCCCGCGATCCCGATCAGGTGATAGTGGATGGGGGCACCGGCGCGGACGGTGGGGCGCTGTTCGGTCATCGGGCGGCTTCGGGCTTGCGGTAAGTGGGCGCGGGGGGCAGACGGGCCGCCCGCGCGGACGGGCGAGCCGCCCTGCGAAGTGCGTGCCCGGCTTCGGGTTCAGCCGCGGCGCGCATGGTTGTATATTATCGGCGGCGCAGCCGCCACACATCCATCCCCCCTCAACTGAAGGGACGTACACCTTGAAGCTGAAGACCTTGTTCGCGGTGGCCGCGGCCACCCTTCTCACGGCCTGCCTGGGCGACGCAACGGGGAGCGGCACCGTCACCATCCCGCCGCTCGTGGCGCTCCCGGCGGGCACGCAGATCGTGACCACCCAGAGCGGGCTGCAGTACGCCGACATCACGGTGGGCTCGGGGAACCAGGCAGCCGCCGGCAAGCAGGTGGCGGTGCACTACACCGGCTGGCTCAGCACCGGCCCGGGCTTCGACACCTCGTCGGGCCGCTCGCCGCTCACCTTCACCATCGGCGGGCACCAGCTCCTGGCCGCGTTCGAGGAAGGGGTGATCGGGATGCGCGTGGGCGGCAAGCGCCGGCTGATCCTGAAGCCCGAGCTGGCCTACGGCGCCAACGACATCAAGGACCAGACCACCGGCAAGGTGATCATCCCGGCCAACTCCACCATCGTGTTCGACATCTCGCTGGTCGCGCTGCAGGCCGACTGACGGATGAGCGACGACGGGGTCCTGCCGGTGAACGACTCGCTCTGGATCCCCCGGGCGGAGCTGGCGTACCGCGCCAGCCGTTCGGGGGGGCCGGGCGGGCAGCACGTGAACACCTCGTCCACGCGGGTGGAGGTCACGTGGGACGTGGGCGCGTCGCCCAGCCTGAGCGACGAGCAGCGCGCCCGCCTGCGGGAGAAGCTGGCCAACCGCATCAACGCCGAGGGGGTGTTGCTGCTGGCCGCCAGCGATCACCGCAGCCAGCACCAGAACAAGGAAGCGGCCACCGACCGCCTGGTGGAGCTGGTGCGGCAGGCCCTGGTGATCCCCAAGGCGCGCAAGAAGACCCGCCCCAGCCGCGCCCAGCGCGAAGCCCGGCTGCACAACAAGAAGCGCCAGTCCGAGAAGAAGCGCCTGCGCAGCTCGATCGAGGACTGAACGGCGGTGCGAAAGTACGGGGTACGAAGTGCTGGGTGCTGGGTGCTGGGTGCTGGGTGCGACGGGGTCCAGGCTGTTGAAGCCTCGCGCGGTTTGCGAGGCTTTTCGTGGTTGTTGCTGCGGCTTCAGCCGCCGGTCAGCGGCCTGGGCGCCAGGGTGAGGGTCAGAACGCGCGAGCCCCCGCCGGAGTTCCGGCGGGGGCTCGCGTGCGTCAGCGGTGGCGCGGTTAGACGTGGCTGCGCCGGCCGATGATCAGGCGGTACAGGCCCAGCAGGATCAGCGCGCCCACCACGGAGCCGATGATGCCCACGCGGCCGTCGCTGCCGCCGAACAGGAAGCCGCCCACCAGCGCGCCTGCGATACCCAGCAGGATGGTCACGATGATCCCGCCCGGGTCGCGCCCCGGCATGATCAGCTTGGCGAGGGCGCCGGCGATCAGGCCGATGATGATCATCCCGATGATACCCATACGAGCCTCCGAGCGATGGTTTGGTTTCCGCCCCGGCAGGGCCTTGTCCCCCGCCGTCGGCCGCCACCTAACGCAAATGGGGTGCCGCACTTATCTCCCCCTCGCGCACGCATGTGGAGAATCAACGACAAGCCTCCCCCCGCCCGCGCCCCGCCACCGCCCTCCCCGCCGTCGCCGTCCGCGCT
>DASSJS010000539.1:0-9409 GCA_035691085.1 Longimicrobium sp. | reverse complement strand
CGGCGCGAATCTCGGGCGCCCCGGGATGGCCCACAAGGCCGCTGCAACAATCGCGCGGGCTCCGCACGTCCTCGCGGTCGAAGTCCGCGAAGGCGGACTGCGTGCCGTTGTAGCGGCGACTTCAGTCGCATACCTGCCGCGCGATCCCGGGCACATCTCGCCCGCGCAACGAAGAAGGGCGAGAGGACTCGCGTCCTCTCGCCCGTATCTTCGATTTCCGTCGGCGGATGCTTTACGAAACCGCCCAGAAGCCTTCCAGCGCGGCGCCGTCGGGGCTCTCGCGCAGCTTCTCGAACGCCCGGTTGCGGATCTGGCGGATGCGCTCGCGGGTCACGCCCAGCATGCTGCCGATCTCTTCCAGCGTGCGCTCCTCGCCCTCGTCCAGGCCGTAGTAGAGGTAGAGGATCTTGCGCTCGCGCTCGGTCAGGTACTTCTCGAACATCTTCTCCAGGAACTCGCGGCGAGCCTGGCTCTCCACCTCTTCCTCGATCTCCACCGCCTCGCTCCCCGCGAAGCGCTCGCCGAAGGAGGCGCTGTCACGGTCGCCGCGGTCCAGCGGCGCGTCGAGGGAGAGCTCGCTGGCGGCCACCCGGCGCAGGGCGCGGATGGTGTCCACCGGCTCGCCCATCTCGTTGGCGATCTCCTCGTCGGTGGGCGAGCGGCCCAGCGTCTGGGTGAGCGCCGTGTCCACGCGCGAGAGGCGGACCAGGTTGCTGTTCTGGTTGAGCGGGATGCGCACGGAGCGCGTCTGCTCGGCCAGCGCCTGCAGCACCGTCTGGCGGATCCACCACACGGCGTACGAGATGAACTTCACTCCCTTGTCGGGATCAAACTTCTTCACCGCCTTGAGCAGCCCCTCGTTGCCGATGCACACCAGCTCGGCCAACCCCAGCCCCCGCCCCTGGTACTTCTTCACATAGCTGATGACGAATCGCAGGTTGGCGGTCACCAGCCGTTCCGCGGCCTCCTTGTCGCCGGCGCGCGCGCGGTGCGCGAGTGCACGTTCTTCAGCGGGATCTTCGATCAGCGGGTACTTCTCAACATCGTGCAGGTACTGGTCGAACGAGTCGAGGGCCCGTGAGCTCAAGAACATGTCGGTTCGTCCCTTTCAGAAAGAACAAGAGCAGCGAGCCTCGGTGGTGTTCGAGGGCTCGCTGCTCCTGCGTGGGCTAAGTATTTCTCCCGGAAATCCCCATAACCGGCAAAGCTAACCCGGTCAAGACCGGATGTCAATTTCCCCGTGCGCCCCAAGTGGACGCGGCAGGGGAGTGCGCACACCACAACCCATTGTAGCTACCGGGGTTGCGGGCACGGTCGAGATCCGTTTGCTCAGCTCGCCCCCGCGGCGGGCTCGCCGCCGTTGGCGTGGGGCACATCCGCACCGTCGCCGGGCCCGAAAGCCAGGGCGGCGTTGATCCCCCCGAAGCCGAACGAGTTCGAAAGCGCGTACCGCACGTTTCGGGCCTCCCCCGCACCAGTGACGTAGTGCAGGTCGCATTCGTCGCCCGGTTCCTCCAGGTTCAGCGTGGGGGGGATCCACCCGCGCTGGATGGCCAGCGCGGTGATGGCCGCCTCCACCGCGCCGGTGGCGCCCAGGCAGTGCGCGTGGTACCCCTTGGTGCCGCTGACCAGCACCTGGTCCGCGTGCTCGCCCAGCACCGAGCGGATGACGCGGCTCTCGGTGCTGTCGTTGAGCGGGGTGCTGGAGGCGTGCGCGTTGACGTAGTCGATCTGCCCCGGCTCGAGCCCGGCGGTGCGCAGGGCGGTGCGCATGGCGCGGGCGGCCTGGCTCCCGTCGGGGCGCGGCGCGGTCATGTGGTGCGCGTCGTTGCTGGTGCCGTACCCCAGCACCTCGGCATAGACCTTCGCGCCCCGCGCCTTCGCGTGCTCGAGCTCCTCGAGGACGAGGACGCACGCCGCCTCGCCCATCACGAAGCCGTCGCGCTCGCGGTCGAAGGGGCGCGAGGCGCGCGCGGGATCGTCGTTGCGGGTGCTCATGGCGCGGATGATGGCGAACGCGCCGTAGCAGAGCGGGGCCAGCGGCGCCTCGATCCCGCCCGAGAGCACCACGTCGGCCTCGCCGTCGCGGATGGCGCGCCACCCGTCGCCCACGGCGATCGCGCCGCTGGCGCAGCTCATCCCGTTGGTGCTGTTGGGGCCGCTGAAGCCGAACTCGATGGCCACGTTGCAGCTGGCCGCGCCGTTGAACACCGCCAGCGCCAGCCGGGGATCCACCCCGCGCACGCCGTGCTGCAGGTAGCTGGTGAACTGCCCCTCGCCATAGGCCACGCCGCCCAGCGCGCTCCCCATCATCACCCCCACCCGCTCCGGGTCTTCGCTGGCGGGGTCGATGCCGGCGTCCTCGAGCGCCTGGCGGCTGGCGGCGATGGAGAACTGGGCGTAGCGCTCGGTGCGCTTCACCCGCTGCCGGTCCATGTAGTCGGCCGGGTTGAAGTCGTTCACCTGCGCGGCGATGTGGGTGCGGAAGGGCGCCGGGTCGAACCGGTCGATCTTCTGCACCGCGCTCTCGCGGCGGCGCAGCCCTTCCCACAGCCCCTCCGCGCCCGTGCCGATGGGCGTGATGGCGCCGATCCCGGTGATGACGACGCGGCGCTGCCGGCCGTTGCCGTTCTGTTCGGTCATGCGGTTGTGCCGCGTGGATTCACGAGATGGATAGACGGTACGGCGCGGGGTGCCTGGCCGGCCCGCCCGCGCCTGTGTGTGGTCGCGCGTGTTCTCGCGACGTCCTGTACACCGGTACGCAAGTTTCGGTGCGGCCGGATGTTTGGCACGGAGCAACCAAGTTTTCGACGGCCGCGTGGAGCGAACTGAGCCAGGGCGGTTGAAACCGGAGCCACTCCGCTACGCCGACTCGGCCGCGCGCTTGATCCCCGCCAGGGTGCGGCTCGCCACGTGGTGGATGAACACGGGGCCGATGACGGTGCTCCCGATCCACCGGCGCAGGAAGCGGGGGAGGGGCCAGCGCGGCCCGTCCGCCCACTCGTGCACGATGCGGACGAAGGTGGTGCCGTCACCCTGGTCCGTGAAGGTCCACTCCACGTCCATCCCGGTGGTGATCCCGGCCACGTGGCGGTAGAGCACGGCGGGGCGGCTTTCGTCGATGGTCATCTCCGACACCCACCATACCGGCCACGGCAACGGGCCGAACCAGCGGCGCGCGGCCATCTCCACCAGCCCGGTGCCGAAGCCGTCCTTGCGCTGGAAGCGGACCCAGCGGTAGTGCGGCAGCCACTGGGGCCAGCGCTCCACGTTTGCCCCGAACTGGAAGCAGTGCCGCGGCGAGCCGCGCATCACGATCTCGTCAACCGTCCTCAAGCGCGCCTCGGCGTCTGGTTACTTCGGGCAGATGTGGAAGCTGCGTACAAAGCTACCGGACGCGACGCGACGGCGTCAACGTGGGGCGCGCCGCCACACATCGCACCGCGGCGGCTGAAGCCGCGGCCACGACGGCACGAAGCCTCGCAAACCGCGCGAGGCTTCGCGAGCACGCATCGGTGCATGAGCGTGACGTCTGCCAGCCGCGATCATCGCCTGGCGAGCGGCGGGTGACCCGCAGTCCGCGAAGGCGGACTTCCCGACGTTCCAGCGGCCGGTTTCAACCGGCCGGCGGTGGCGCGGATCTCCGGGTGGAGAGATCCGGCATCGTGTGGGCGCCTCCGGCCTCGTGGGGAGCCTCGACCCTCGTGGCGCGACGAAGCTCACCCCCGCCGGATCATCTTCTTCATCACGTCCAGCTCGCCGGAGCGGAGGAAGCGGGTGGCCCAGAGGAGGACGGGGAAGGCGGCCAGCAGCGCGAACTTGGCGCCCACGGTGCTCCACTCGGCGGGCGCCCAGCCGTGGTGCGCCAGCCACTGGTCGGCCAGGAAGATGACGGCCACGATGGCGCCCAGATGCGCCAGCCGCATCCACTCGAACGGCACCGGGTACACCTTGTTGCTCTGCCACGCGCCCAGTGCCGCCATCAGCGCGTAGCTGGCCGGCGTGGCCCACGCCACCGCCACCATCGAATGCCGCACCGCCACGATGCAGATGGCGATGTTGATGGCCGCGCCCGCGCCCGCGATCCACGGCAGCACGCCGGTCTTCTTCTCGATGTACAGCCCGGCGGTGACCACGGCGTACATGGCGCTGAACACGTACCCCAGCAGGATCACCGGCATGATGGCCAGCCCGTTCCAGTACGTGGTCGACTCGGGCCAGTGGTACACCGCCGGGATGAAGGCCAGCGACGGGATCAGCAGCGCGAAGCCCAGGAACGCCGTGGCGCACACCAGCATCACCGCCGTCATCACCCGGCTGAACAGGCGCGGGGCCTGCGGGTCGCGTCCGTGCTGCAGGCTGAACGGCGTCCACGCCATCCGGAACATCTGGGCGATCAGCAGCATGGCCACGCCCAGCTTGTAGTTGAAGTTGTAGATCCCCAGCACGCCCTTGGTCTCCGTCCCGTAGACGGACCGGGACACGCTGTCAGGGAGCCAGTTCAGCACCAGCCGGTCGCCGTTCTCCACGATCATCACCGCGAACATGGCGGGCATGATGGGGAGCGCGTACGCCCACAGCGGCTTCCAGTTCACCCCGCGCAGCAGCGCCGGGCGGAACAGCTTGGCCACCTCGGGGACGAACAGCAGCAGCACCGCCAGGTTGGCCACCAGGTTGGCCAGGAAGATGGCGTTGATCCCCCAGTGCAGCACCGCGATCAGCACCACGTTCAGCGCCACGCTGATCAGCACGAACAGCAGGCGCAGCGTGGCGTAGCGCCCCGGCCGCCCGGTCATGCGCAGGTGCGCGTAAGGTACGGCGAGCAGCGCGTCGGTGTAGATGATCCCCATCAGGTACAGCAGCCCGTCGTGCGGGAGCCTCAGCGCGCCGGCCAGCGGCCCCGACACGGCCGATCCCGCCAGCACGGCCAGGGCGCCCAGCACCGCCACCACCGCGAACGACATGCTGAACGCGCGCTGCCGCTCCGCCAGCGGCCGGTCCTTCACGCTGGCGGCGCTGCGCATGTAGGCCACGTCCATCCCCCACAGGAACACGATGGAGAGGATGGGGGCATAGGTGTAGACGGCGCTCTGCACCCCGTTCTCGGCGGGGTTGAAGTAGCGAACGTACAGGATGTTCAGCGCGTAGCTCAGGAAGCGGCCGAACACCGTGCTGAGCCCGTAGATCAGCGACTCGCTCCCCAGCCGCTTCAGCTTTCCCGCGAACGCGCCGCCGCTGACCCCCGCGGCCGGCGCCGCCGGCACGCCGGCCTCCAGCGCGCTCTCGGTGTCTCCCGCCTCGGGCTTCACCGCCGCCTCCGCATCCGCCGGGCGGCGCACGGTGGTGTCGTCCTCGCGCGCCGATCCGCCGGCGTCCGCCGCGGGGAGCGGGCGCAGGACGGTATGATCGTCATCCGACGACGTGGATTCGCTGGCCGGGAAGGGACGGAGCACCGTGTGGTCGTCGTCCGCGGAAGCAGCGGAATCGCCGGCCGGCAACGGACGCAGCACGGTCTGATCGTCGTCCGCGGCGGGCGCGGGGGCGTCGGCGGAGAGCGGGCGGAGGATGGTGACGTCGTCGTCGCCGGCCGGGGCGGCGGCGCTGTCCCGCGGGGCCAGCAGGGTGTCGTCGTCGTCGCGCGGGATTTGGTTGGCGCTCATCGGGTCCTATGGAGAAAGCGGGCGCGGCACCGCCGCCCGCAAACGAATCGGTCCGTGTGGGATTTGGCTCAGCCGTCCGCGTCTGGCAAACCGGGGGCCGCGGCGTTGCCCGGCACGCCGGCACAAGGCCGCGAGAGGCCCCGGCGTACCACCAAACCACCGCGCCGCCTATTCCGTCGCATCATACCGGATGATCCGCACGGGGCCGTCGCGCCGCGGGATGCGCCCGGCCACCAGCAGGTTGGTCACGTCGTCGGCCACGCCGCACGATCGGCAGGGCCACGTGCGGCGCACCCACACGTCGGTGGTGTCGCCGTGCGCCTGATATCCCTCGAAGGCAAGCCCCGGGCTTCCCGAGCTTCCCCGGCCGGCGGTGACCACCACCACCATCTCGCGGGAGAAATCCACCACCGGCATCGTCCGCCCGGCGCGATCGGGAAGGCCGTTCCACAGCGCCTCCCATTGCCGTGCGTCGCGGACGGTCCAGTGCTTCGCGTCGCCCGATCCCCCCGTTTCCTCGTACAGCAGCCGTTGCACCGCCGGGAGCGGGGGGTGCGGCGGCGCCGGCGGCTCGCGCCCGCACACGGCGGCCGAGAGCACGGCGAGCAGGGGCAGGATGCGTGCGGGCGAGGGCATCGGGCGAGCGCGGGAGCAGGGTGGGGAACGCCGGAGCGAAGGATAGCGCACCGGCCGCCGGGGCGACACTCCGGACGAGCTTGCGAGGTGGAGCTCACGATGCGGCAGGGGCAGAGACGTGGGTCTCTGCCCCTGCCGAGGCCATGTCGGGAACCCGGGCGGCGCGTTGCCCGGCACCCCGAACGTGCCGCCCCTCGCGCGGCCGGGCGCGAGAGGCGGGCGAATGGAGCCGCTAGTGCGCCAGCGTTGCGTCGGGATAGCAGTTGCTGGTGGACCGTCCCGTGTTGGCGAAGACCTCGGTGTAGGCGGTTCCCTGCAGCGTCCCCCAGCTCGCGTTGCACGCCACCAGGTTCAGGTGCGTGTCCTGGAGCGGAGTGTAGCCGTCGTGCTGCGAGCGGAGGACGGTGCGCATCACCACCCGCCGGCCTTCCTCGCCGTACCCCAGGTTGTTCATCGCCTTGCCCACAGTGCGCATGCTGTCGTACTGCGCGGGGTTGGCCAGCGGGATGAAGTAGGTCCAGGTGTCGAAGGTGACCTTGTCGTAGGAGTAGTTCCGCTGGTAGTAGCCGCCGTAGTAGTAGAAGGACTGCTCGATGGCCGATGCCGCCGAGTCGCGCGCCACCGAGAGCGCCACCTGCTTCAGCGCGTCGGAGTACGACACCGAGAACGCCGAGGTCACCCGCTTGGAGTAGGTGGGCCACGACGCATAGCAGTCGGTCCACTCCGTGCCCGACGTGTCCCACATCACACACCGCGAGATGCTCCCGGTGTTGCTGATGCGCGGCCCGGCAAGGGTGAGGATCAGCGAGCCGTTCAGCTTGATGTCGTACAGCTCGTCGTAGTTGGGGTTCGCGCCCGAGCGCTTCGTTACCGTGATGGTGGTGTCGCTGCCGTGCGAGAAGGCGACCTTGGAGAGGTTGGTGGCGTTGTCCATCGCCGCCCCGGTGGACCCGGCGATCCACTGGCCGTTGCGCCAGTACATCCCCGTGAAGTCCGAGAAGCGGGCGAACATGGTCGCGTGCTGGGGCGAGAACATCGTCTTCCCCGCGGCGGTGAACAGCGCCTCGGTGGGGCCGGACCAGTTGGCGCCGCGGCGGACCTGCACCGTGCCGTCGGGGTCCTGCCACACGGGGTTGCCGCAGATCCCCGCGCCCGGCCGCTCGGCCACCTTCTTCAGGGATTCGTAGGCGTTCAGCACGTACCGCGTGGGCCCCGACGGCCCGTTGTCGTAGCGGCGGCCCGAGGCGGCGGCCCCGGCCAGCAGAAGGCTCTTGAGCTCGGCGGCCGTGAGGGTGGGGTCCAGCGCCAGCATCAGCCCGGCCGTGCCCGTGACGTACGGCGCGGCCACCGAGGTCCCGCTGCGAACCACCGGCGCCAGCTGGTTGGAGAGCACGCCCACGTTCACGCCGGGGGCGCCGATGTCCACCAGCGGCCCGTAGTTCGACGAGCCGCCCAGCGGGAAGATCCCGCGGGTGAACGAGCCGCCCTGGTCGCCCTGCTTGTACACCTTCACGTCCACCGCGCCCACCACGATCACCCGGTTGGGGAGGCGGGTGCGCGCGTTGGGAAAGCCGTTCAGCTCCGCGTCGATCCCGTTGTTCCCGGCGGTCAGCACGATCAGCGGGTCGTTCCCCGACCAGTTCACCGCCTCGTCGATGGCCGCGGCCAGCTCGTAGCCGGCGCGCTGCGCCACGGGGAGGTCGGCGGGGACCGCGGCGCGCGCCTGCCCCTGCGCGTTGTAGAACGGGAAGTGCCGCGACATGTTGATCACCCGCGCCCCCGAGTAGATGGCGTCCTGCAGCGCCGCCTCCTGCTCGTCGATCCCCATCCACCGGCGGACGACGTTGGGCTTCTGCACCACCTGGTAGTGCATGCGCACCTTCCACATCACCCCGCTGATCCCGTTGGAGTTGTTGCCGTCGGCGCCGATCACCGAGGCCATCAGCTCGCCATGGTTGGTGGCGGTGGTGCGCAGCCACCCCGTGTTGGAGACGTTGGTGATGTCGGCGTGGACACGGAAGCCGTTGTCCACGATCCCCACCTTCACCGCGCTGTCGCCGGTGGTGCAGCTCCACGCCATCGGCGCCTGGATCGCCTCCAGCCCCCAGTTGGCGCCGGCGGCCGAGTCGGGGTTCAGGATCCAGTCCGAGGCGTGCCAGTCGGCGTTCTGCTCCTCGGGGCGGACCACGTCCTCGCCGCCCTCCACCAGCGTCATGTACTCGGGGCTCGCCGAGGCGACCTGGGGGAGCGAGTCGAGCCGCGCGATGGCGGTGCGCAGCGGAGTCGTGGTCCCGTCGTCGGGCATGCGCACCACGTACACGCCGTCGCGCCCGCCGCCGCCGTGCCCGCCCACCACCGTTCCGTTCGTGCGGTTGACCCCCACCAGCCGGTCCTCGGCGGTGGCGGTGGGCTTGAAGTGGATCAGCACCAGGTTGCGCTGCAGCGCGCCCCCGAACACCGAGTCGTTGAACACCAGCTTGGTGGTGTCGTACACCGACTCGGGGACCGAGTCGGGGGCCAGGGGCGGCACCTCGGCCTCGCCCTGGTAGCGCGCGAACACGTACATGGTGAAGGTGAAGTTGTTCACCACCCTGGGCACGTGCCACTTCCAGTTCTTCGCCGGGCTTTCCTGGTTGGGCTGCAGGATCTGCGTGTAGTTGAAGTACGGCTGGTTGGCCGCGCTGCAGTTGCAGTACCCGTCGGGGTTCTGCACGTACACGGTTCCCGTGTCGCCCGGAGCCCTGTACGTGCCGACCGTGGGGCCACGGTGAAAGAACGGCTTGATGAACGCCGGCGTGGTTCCGTCCACCGTTCCGATGGGCACCGTCATCAGGTTCTGCACGGTCACGTCGGCCGAGAAGATCTCGGCCACCGAGTCGTACACCACGTTGAACGACCGCAGCTTCACCTTGTTGGAGCCCAGGATCACGCCCCGGGCGTTGGTCCTGCCCAGCTCGGTGCAGGCGAGCGACGCGGCGGTGGCGGAGCATTGCAGCGTGGCGACCACGTAGTCGCGCGGCGCGGCGGGCGCGGCGGGGCCCTCGGGGGTGGGGAGCACGCCCCCCGTGGTGTCGCGGCACGCGGCCGACAGGAGGAGCGCGGCCGCGAGTGCC
>DASSJS010000538.1:0-23625 GCA_035691085.1 Longimicrobium sp. | reverse complement strand
CGCGGCACTGATAGGGGGAGTTCCGGCAGGGGCTCCCCTTCGCCGTTCCCAGTACCCAATGGACAGGTTGTCGCACCGCTGGCCGCTTCGTGGCGCACGGTTGCCCCTGCACGGATCGGCGATATCTTCACGTGTCCAGACCAGACGGAAACGGGAGAATGAGCGACACGGCCGATTGCGCGGTGGAGGTGACGCGGGGCGCGGTGCTGGAGAGCCGCCACCGCGTGCACGTGGCGGTGGTGGATGCCGGCGGTCGCCTGCGTGCCTTCGCGGGCGACCCCGACCTGGTGACGTACCTGCGCTCGGCGGCCAAGCCATTCCAGGCGCTGCCGCTGGTGGAGGACGGCGCGTACGACCGCTACGGGATGACGCCGGCCGAGCTGGCGCTGTGCTGCGGCAGCCACTCGGGCTCGGCGGCGCACACGCGCGTGGCCGAGGCGATCCTGGAAAAGGCGGCGGTCACCAGCGACGCGCTGGCCTGCGGCCCGCACCCCCCGTTCGACGACGAGGCCCGGCGCGGGCTGCAGGAGGCGGGGCTGGAGCCGGGGCGGCTGCACAACAACTGCTCGGGAAAGCACGCGGGGATGATGATGCTGGCGCGTGCCCACGGCTGGGAGCCCGAGGGCTACCATCGCCCCGAGCACCTGGTGCAGCAGCGCGTGCTGACCGAGGTGGCGCGCTGGACGCAGGTGCCGCCGGAGGCCATCGGCCTGGCGGTGGACGGCTGCGGCGTGGCCTGCTTCGCGCTGCCGCTGCGGCACATGGCGCTGGGGTACGCGCGCTTCGCCGCCGCCGCGCGCGCGGGCGACCGCGGGCCGGCCACGGTGTTCCAGGCGATGACCGAGCATCCGGAGATGGTGGCGGGCGAGGGGCGCATCTGCACCGCGCTGATGCGGCTGGCGGGCGGCCGTCTTTTCGCCAAGACGGGCGCCGAGGGCGTGTACTGCGTGGGCGTCCCCGGCGCCGAGCTGGGGATCGCGCTGAAGGTGGAGGATGGCGCCGCGCGCGCCATCGCCCCCGCCATCCTGGGCGTGCTGCGCGAGCTGGACCTGATCAGCGAGGACGACTTCGGCTCGCTGCACTCGTTCGCGTACCCCGAGGTGCCGAACACACGCGGCGAGCCGGTGAGCCAGATCCGCCCCGCCGTGCGGCTGCGGACGCCGGATGCCTGAGGCGCTGGGCGTCCCCCGCCGCGCCCTGGTCCGGGTCGCGGCGGCGCTGGCCACGCGCGACGCGGCGGCGGTGGGCGCGGCGCTGACGGACGCGGCCAAGGTGGCGGACGCCACGGCGGTGGAGGAGGTGATCCTGCAGTCGCACCTGTTCGTCGGCTTTCCGGACGCGCTGAACGCGCTGGGTGTCTGGCGCAACATCTCCGGCCTTCCCGCCCCGGCACCGTCCGGCGAGGCGGCGGGGGAGTGGGAGGCGCGGGGCGAGCGGGTGTGCGAGGCGGTGTACGGGCGCAACTACCTAAAGCTGCGCGACAACGTCCGCCAGCTGCATCCGGATTTCGAGGGATGGATGGTGACGGGCGGATACGGCCGCGTGATCGGGCGGCCGGGGCTGGACCTGGCCACGCGCGAGCTGTGCATCGCCGCGCTGCTGGCGGTCTGGAACGTGCCACGCCAGCTGCACAGCCACCTGCGCGGAGCGCTGAACGCGGGCGCGCGGGTGGATGAGGTGGACGCCGCTGTCGAAATCGCGTGCGAGATGATCATCCCTGGCGCCGCCGCCGGTGTGCGGGCGCTGTGGGACGAGATCCGCGCGAAGGCGTCCACGAATGGAGCCGGCGTGGGCTTCGCGGAGAACGACTGAGAGAACGGGCGGGAGCGGACAGGGGTTCCGTATCCCGTACTTTCGTACCCCGCACTCTCGTACTCAAAGACTGAAGGGGTGGAGCCGGTGTTCCTGGACTACGCGGAAATTCAGGTGAAGGCGGGCGACGGCGGGCCGGGGGCATCCTCGTTCCGCCGCGAGTCGTTCGCGCCGCGCGGCGGCCCCGACGGCGGTGACGGCGGCCGCGGCGGCGACGTGGTGCTGCGTGCCGACGGGCAGATGACCACGCTGATGGACTACCGCTACCGCCAGCAGTACGCCGCGCCCAACGGCAAGAAGGGCGAGGGAACCAACTCCACCGGAAAGAGCGGCGACGACCTGGTGCTGCGCGTGCCCCCCGGCACCGTGGTGCGCGACGTGGAGAGCGGCGAGGTGCTGGGCGAGCTGATGGACGACGGCCAGGAGCTGGTGATCGCCGAGGGCGGGCGCGGGGGGTGGGGGAACGCGCGCTTCGCGACCAGCACCAACCAGGCGCCGCGCCGCGCGGATGCCGGGATCCCCGGTGTGGAGCGGCGGGTGGCGCTGGAGTTGAAGCTGATCGCCGACGTGGGGCTGGTGGGCGAACCCAACGCGGGGAAGTCGACCTTTCTCTCCGCCGTCTCCGCCGCCACGCCCAAGGTGGCCGACTACCCGTTCACCACCCTCACGCCCAACTTGGGGGTGGTGCAGCTCTCGGGTCACCGCACCTTCGTGATCGCCGACATCCCGGGAATCATCGAGGGGGCGCACGAGGGGAAGGGGCTGGGGCACCAGTTCCTGCGCCACATCGAGCGAACCCGCACGCTGGCGCTGATGCTCCCCGCCGACGCGCTGGAGCCGCAGGAAGAGTACGACCGGCTGATGGAGGAGCTGCGCGCCTACTCGGCCGAGCTGGCGGCCAAGCCGCATGTGGTGGTGTTCACCAAGGCCGACCTGCTGCCGCCGGAGTGGCCGGAGCCGAAGGTGGATGCGCCCGGCGCGTGGGGGCAGTTCACCATCTCGTCGGTGTCGCGCCGCGGGCTGGACCCGCTGCTGGAGGGGCTGTGGCAGCACGCCGCGCGCGTGGTGGAGGCGGAGCGCGCGGAGCACGACGAGCCCGAGCCCTGGCGGCCGTAGCGCGATGCCCGTGCAAGGCGACGCACTGGAGCCCGTCCTGCGCCTGGCGATGGTGGACGGCATCGGCCCGGCGCGGCTCTCGGCGCTGCTGGCGCGTTTCGGCGCGCCCGAGCGGGTGCTGGGCGCCACCGAACAGGAGCTGGGCGCCGTCCCCGGCTTTGGGCGCGAGCTGGTGAAGCGGCTCCGCGCGGCTGCGTCGGACGAGGCCCGGCAGCGTGCGCGGGGGGCGATGAAGACGCTGGAGCGCATCGGCGCGGTGGCGTTCACGCGCGACGACCCCGTCTATCCCGGCGCGTTCCGTACGCTCCCCGATCCGCCGTATCTCCTGTTCGCCATCGGCAACCTCGAACTGCTCACCGCGCCCGGCCTGGGCGTGGTCGGCACGCGGGAGCCCACGGACTACGGGAGGCGGATCGCCTCCACGCTCTCGGGCGAGCTGGCGCGGGCGGGCTTGAGCATCGTGAGCGGGATGGCGCGGGGGATCGATTCGGCGGCGCACGCGGCGGCGCTGGACGCGGGCGGAACGACGGCCGGCGTCCTGGGCCACGGCATCGACCGCGTCTATCCGCCGGAGAACGGGAAGCTGTTCGCGCGGGTGGGCGAGCGCGGCCTGCTGCTGACCGAGCTGGCCCCGGGCGAGGCGCCGAACGCGGGGAACTTCCCCCGCCGCAACCGGCTGATCGCGGCGCTTTCGCTCGGCATCCTGGTGGTGGAGATGGGGGAGAGGAGCGGCGCGCAGCACACCGTGACGTACGCGCTGGAGCAGGGGAAGGACGTGTTCGCCGTCCCCGGCCCCATCGGCTCGCCGCAAAGCACGGGGACCAACCAGCTGCTGAAGGACGGCGCCCGCCTGGTCACCTCGTCCGCCGACATCCTCGAAGAGCTGCGCGGTGTGGGCCACGCCTTCCAGCCCGCCGGCGGCCCCGCGTCGCCCGCCAACATCGACGTGCCGCCGCCCCCGCCGCCCGGCCTGGTCCCCGACGAGGCGAAGGTCTACGCCGCGCTTACCCCCGACCCCCGCCACGTGGACGACCTGTCCGCGGCCACGGGGATGGCGCCGAGCAACGTCCTCGCCGCGCTGCTGGGGCTGGAGTTGCGCGAGATCGTGGAGTCGCTCCCCGGAAAGCAGTACCGGCGCCGATAGGGACGCACGGTTGACGCGGTTGATTGGTTCTCGCCGTTCTTCGATATTTCAGGATCAGACCAACCACCAACCGGGACTTGGAATCGATGCCCGCCGTCACCACCAACAAGGTCGCGGACTGGTTCATCCACTTCGCGCACGAGGTTGGCGATCCAATCACCAATCTCAAGCTGCAGAAGCTGGTGTACTACGCGCAGGCCTGGTACCTGGCGCTGCACGGGAAGCGGCTGATCCCGGCGGCATTCCAGGCGTGGGTGCACGGGCCCGTCCACCACCCGCTGTACCAGCGCTTTCGCGGCTATGCATGGAACCCGATCTCCGAGAGCGTGGCGCCGCCGGACCTGCCCGACGAGGTCGAGGCGCATCTCCGCGAGATCATGGAGGTGTACGGCGGGTTCTCGGCGTGGGATCTGGAGCGGCTGACGCACGCGGAAGAGCCCTGGCGGAACGCCCGCGGCGATCTGCCGGCCGACGCACCGTCCACCGTCGTGATCCGCGACGACGACATGCGCCGGTTCTACGCGGCCCGGGCGGCGGCGTAAGCGGCGATGGCGCGCATCCGGCCGGGCCGCGTGGAGCCGCGCGCGGGCCGGATCACAACCCCGCCGCCCCCCGGTGGCGTGATCTCGTTCTCGTACCGGTTCTTCGCACGCACGGAGAAGTTCAACACGTCCGCATGCGCGCCGAGCTGGTTCGATGCGCTGATCGACCGTTTGCAGGCGCTCTCCTCGCTCCGGCCGCAGGAGGTGCTCAGCAACCGCTCACCGGCGCTGCGCGCGCACCCCATCGATTTTGCGCGCACTACCGAGCCGGAAGGATTCGCGCACCTGAATCCGCAGCTCCGGGGATACGAGCCGTACCAGTTCCAGCTCTCCAAGGAGACCGGCCGCGTGCACGGCTTCTTCGTCGACCTGGTGTTCCACGTCGTCTGGCTCGACCCGCACCACCGGCTGTATGCCTGAGCGCCGGAATCCACTTCCGCACCCTCCTGGCCCATGATCGGTCGACGCAACGTTCTCTTTCCAGCGGTGGCGCTGCTCGCGCTGAGTGGGTGCAACGATGGCCGTGTCGGGCAGGAGCTGAGCAAGAACTACGGCGACTGTCTGACGCTGCTCCAGGACTCGGCCCGGAGCATCGACGTGATCTGCGGCAACTCGCCGTTCGCCGAACGGCCCGACACCGAGCGGGCGCACACGGCGCGGAAGATCGCCGAGTTCGTTCGCGACCATCACCCCGAGTACAAGGGCCGGCAGCGCGTGGTGGTCGAGTTCCGGGGGAAGAAGGGCGATTCGAAGGCCGCGCCGCATTACGACTTCGGAACCGCCAAGCTGGGCCCGCCCGCGCACTGAGCCGCCGCACGCCGGGGCCTTTCCGGTGTACCAGTCCGCCGGATGACACACCCTGACGCCTTCGCGCCGCATCCCACGCGGGATGCCGAACCGGCGGGGCCGGCTGCCCGGCCCCGCTCGCTGTACGTGCACGTGCCCTTCTGCGTGCGGCGGTGCTCGTACTGCGACTTCGCCGTGCAGGCCACCCGTGAGGCGCCCACCGACGAGTGGCTCGACGCGGTGGTGACGGAGATGCGCCTTCTCTCCGCCGGGTTCGGCTGGGGCGCGCCGCTGCGGCTGGACACGGTCTATATCGGCGGCGGCACCCCGTCGATGCTGCGGCCGGATGCGATGGCTGAGCTTCGCCGCCGGCTGGAGCCGTTCGCCGTGTGGGACGCCTCCGCCGAGTGGACGTGCGAGGCGAACCCCGAGAGCTTTTCGCCCGAGATCGCCGGTGCGTGGCGCGACGCGGGGGTGAATCGTCTCTCCCTGGGCGCGCAGACGTTCCACGAGCCGGCGCTGCGCTGGATGGGGCGGATGCACGGTGTGGACGGGCCGCGCCGGGCGATGGACGCCGCGCGCGCGGCGGGGTTCGGCAACGTGAGCGTGGACCTGATCTTCGGCCTCCCCTCGCGGCTGGGGCGTGACTGGGCGGCGGACCTGTTCCACGCGCTGGCGCTGGAGCCCGAGCACGTCTCCCTCTACGGCCTGACCGCCGAGGCCGCCGCGCCGCTGGGGCGCTGGGTGGGCGAGGGGCGCGAGGTGCTGGCCGACGAGGACCGCTACGCCGACGAGTACCTGCTGGCGCACCACACGCTCACCGGCGCGGGGTTCGAGCACTACGAGGTGTCGAACTTCGGCCTTCCCGGCCGCCGCTCGCGCCACAACTTCGTCTACTGGACGGGTGCGCCGTACGCCGCGCTGGGTCCCGGCGCGCATGGCTTCCATCCCCCCGTGCGACGGTGGAACGTGCGTGGCTGGGACGCATACCGCCGCATGCTGCTGGAAGAAGGGCGCCTCCCGGTGGACGGCCAGGAAGAGGTGGACGCCGAGACCGCCAGGCTGGAGCGCGCGTGGCTCCTGTTGCGCACCGACCGGGGGTGGCCGATGCACGGCGCGTCCGAAGACGAGCGGCGGCTGGCGGGCCTCTGGGCCGCGCAGGGATGGGCGCGCGAGACCGATGGCGCGTTGAAGCTCACCGCCGAGGGATGGCTTCTGCTGGACCGGCTGGCCGTGGAGATGGCCGGGGCGGCGGAGCGCCGTCCGTCCGCCGGGTCGGCGATCGTCCTCGAGACACGCGCGCTGCACGGTTGACAGCCGTGCCGGCGCGGTTCCCGCCGCGGCGGCACCTGGCCCGGCCGGAACGGCGCACGCGGGCGGCACCGGAACTTGCCTTGAGCGGGCGGGCGGGAACGCCGCGCCCGCTCGCCGGGCCACGAGTCGCGATCCGGCAACGGGGAACGCACGGCGCCGAGCATTGACGCTCTCGCCGGGTGTCGTCAGATTTCACCGGTTTGTGCCCGGTTTTCCCAATCCGACCGTGAGATGGTAGACGCGCCCCTTACCGAACGCGAGCACGCGATCCTCGAGGCGGTGATCCGCACCTACGTGGAGACCGCCGAGCCCGCCGGCAGCCGCATGGTGGCGCGCCGGTTCCGGCTCGGCATCTCGCCGGCCACGGTGCGCAACACCATGAGCGACCTGGAGGAGAAGGGGTACCTGTACCATCCCCACACCTCCGCCGGGCGCGTCCCCACCGACCTGGCCTACCGCCTGTACGTCGACTCGCTGATGCAGCGGCAGCCGCTGTCGGCCCGCGAGCACGGCGAGATCCGGCGGCAGCTGGAGAGCGGCGGCGAGGGCGCGGCCATCGAGCACCTGCTGCGGCGCGCGGCGCAGGTCCTCGGCCTGCTCACGCAGGAGCTGGGGATCGCGGTGACGCCGCGGCTGGACGACGCCACGCTGGAGCGGCTGGACCTGGTGCCGATCCACGAGGCCAAGGTGCTGCTGGTGATGACGCTGCGCGCCGCCGGGGTGCGCACCATCTACGTGGACGTCCCCGCGGCCATCCCGCCCAGCACGCTGGCGTCGGTGGCGCGCATCCTCAACGAGCGGCTGGGCGGGCTCAAGCTGCGGGACATCCGCGCCACGCTCCCCGAGCGGCTGCGCGACTCGGCGCCCGCGGGCGACCCCGGCGCCGGCGAGCTGCTGAACGTGTTCGTGCAGGGCGCCGAGGAGCTGTTCCTGAACCCCGCGGCGCCCGACAGCGACCTGCACCTGGGGCGCGCGTCGGTGCTGGCCGAGCAGCCCGAGTTCAGCAGCGGCGAGCGGCTGCGCGGGCTGATCGAGCTGACCGAGCGGCGCGACCTGCTCAAGCAGGTGCTGGGCGCCCGCGGTGGCGACGGGCTGCACGTGACCATCGGCGTGGAGCACGGCGACCCGGCGCTCAGCGACTTCACGGTGGTCACCTCGCAGTACCGCTCGGCGGGGCTGCAGGGGGTGATCGGCGTGATCGGACCCACCCGCATGCCGTACGACCGTGTGATCGCGCTGGTGGAAAGCACGTCGAACCTGATCTCCGAATTCCTGGCCTGACGGCCTTTCAAGGGCACAATGCGCGACTACTACGAGATCCTCGCGGTGGCGAAGGACGCCGACGGCGAGACCATCAAGAAGGCCTACCGCAAGCTGGCGCTGCAGTACCACCCCGACCGCAACGGGGGCGACAAGGAGGCCGAGGAGAAGTTCAAGGAGGCCACCGAGGCCTACGAGATCCTCCGCGACGCCGACAAGCGCGCGGCGTACGACCGCTACGGCCACGCGGGCGTCAAGCGCGGGCCGGCGGGCCCGGGCGCGGCCGGCTTCGGCGGCGGCTTCGGCTTCGAGGACGCGCTGAACATCTTCATGCGCGACTTCGGCGGCTTCGGCGGCTTCGAGGACCTGTTCGGCGGCGGGCGCCGGCGCGGCGGGGTGCAGAAGGGGAAGGACCTGCAGATCCGCCTGGGCATCACCCTGGCCGAGGTGGCCAGCGGGGTGCGCAAGACGCTCAAGATCAAGGCGCTGGACCCCTGCGGCACCTGCCAGGGCACCGGCAGCGCCGATGACGGCGGCCCCGTGACCTGCGAGGCGTGCCAGGGCGCGGGGCAGATCCGCCGCGTGCAGCGCAGCGTGTTCGGCCAGTTCGTCTCCGCCAGCGTCTGCCCCACCTGCGGCGGCGAGGGGAAGACGATCAAGAACCCGTGCAAGAAGTGCCACGGCGACGGCCGCGAGCGCGGCGACCGCACGGTGGAGGTGGAGATCCCCGCCGGCGTGAGCAGCGACAACTACCTGACGCTGCGGGCCATGGGCAACGCCGGCCCGCGCGGCGGCCCCCGCGGCGACGTGGTGGTGGTGATCGAGGTGGAAGACGATCCGCGCTTCCTGCGCGACGGTTCGGACCTGGTGTACGAGCTTCCCATCTCGTTCAGCCAGGCGGCGCTGGGGCAGGAGGTGGACGTTCCCACCGTCTACGGCGACGAGAAGGTGAAGATCCCCGCCGGGGTGCAGAGCGGCGACGTGCTGACGCTGCGCGGCAAGGGGCTTCCGCACCTGGGCGGCGGCGGCAAGGGCGACGAGCACGTGCGCATCCACGTGTGGACGCCCACCGAGCTCTCCAGCGAGCAGCGCGAGCTGTTCCGCCAGCTGGCCGAGGTGGAGGGGCCCGTCCCCGCACGCGGCGGCCGCGGCGGCAAGAACCTGTGGGAGCGCGTGAAGGACGCATTCGCGGCGTGATCGATCCCGATCGCTGGATGGTGCTGGCCGTCCGTGGCCCCCACGCCGACCTGGCGGGGCTGGTCGCGGACGGCCTTCTCGCGCTGGGCGGCGCGGCGGTGGAGGAAAAGGACGGCGCGCTGGTGACCTACCTCCTCCCCCCGGAAGACCCGGACGCGTTCGCCGCCGAGGCGCGCGAGCGGCTGGCCGAGTGGCTCCCGGACGACGCGGAGATCGACGTCACCTGGCAGTGGCAGCAGAACGAAGACTGGGCCGCGGAGTGGAAGCGCGGCCTGGCCCCGCGGCGGGTGACGGAGCGCATCGTGGTCAAGCCCACCTGGACGGAGTGGGACGCCGCCCCCGGCCAGGTGGTGCTCGACGTGGACCCCCAGATGGCGTTCGGCACTGGCGAGCACGCGACGACGCGCGGCTGTCTGCGCCTGCTGGACGGCGCTCTCCGCCCCGGCGACCGCGTGCTGGATATCGGCTCTGGCTCAGGCATCCTGGCCATCGCGGCGGTGCGGCTGGGCGCGCGCGAGGCGGTGGCGGTGGAGTACGACCCCGACGCCAACCTCAACGCCCGCGAGAACCTGGAGCGCAACGGCGTGGACGCGTCGGTCACGCTGATCGAGGCGATGGCGGACGACGCGCTGCTGGACGAGCTGGGCCGCTTCGACCTGGTGCTCGCCAACATCCTCTCCGGCGTGATCCGCCCGCTCCTCCCCGCGATGCGCTCCGCGCTCGGCGGATCGGCGGAGGGGCGGCTGATCGTCTCCGGCATCCTGCGCACGGAGTCGGCCGACGTGATCCGCGACGCCGAGGCGGCCGGGTTCCGCGTGGAGCGGGTGGACGAGGAAGAGGAGTGGTGGAGCGCGCTGCTGCGCCCCGTCGGTTGACGGAGCGGCAGCGTTCGATGAAGCGCGCGGCCGTCCTCGCGCTGGCGCTGATCGTGCCCGCCGCGGCGCGCGCGCAGGCGCCGGAGTACCGCCGCGCGCCGGGTGACACGCTGGTGTACCGCGAGGTGACCTCGGCCACGGTCGAGATGCGCCCGGCCAGCGGCACCATCACGGTGAAGACGGGGCACGACGCGCGGATCGCCGTCACCTTCGGCGCGGCGGACACGGCGCGGGCCTGGTTCCAGGCGCTGTCGCTCTCGGCCGAGGGAGCGCCACTGGGCACCCGCCGGCCGGATTCGAAAGCGCTGCTGGGGCAGCCGTACACGCTGATTTTCGGCGCGCGCGGGCAGGTGCAGACCGTCGCCGTGCCGCCGATCCCGCCCGAGGTGGCGCAGGTGACCGACCTCTCGGCCGAGTTCACCGACTTCTTTCCGCGCCTTCCCCCCGGCCCGTTCCAGCCCGGCGCCACCTGGGCCGACACCACGCGGCACCAGACCACAAACGCGGCCGGGCGCACCGTGATCGCGGAGCGCCTCGGCGCGTACCGCGTGCGCGGCGACAGCGCCATCCACGGCGAGCGCGTGGTGGTGGTGGAGATGACCACCCACACCGAGATCTTCACCGGCAGCGCCAACGTTCCGCAGCCGAATGTGCCGGCCACGGAAAGCGCGCTGGCGGGCGAGGAGACCGGCACCTTCTACTTCGCGCCCGCCTCGGGGCGGCTGGTGGCGCGGCGGCGGAGCGGAAGCATGGCCGGCGCCGTCACCATCACCGCCGCCGGCCAGCAGCTCTCCATCCCCCAATCGTTCACCTACGAAAGCCGCATCGACTTGGTCCGCTGATCTGCGTGAACGCAACCGGACCCGCAGAGCGATACAGTTGAAGCCTCCCGCAGTTTGGGAGGCTTTCCGTTGTTGTAGCCGTGGCTTCAGCCGCCCTGGCTCGCGAAGGCGGTCATCGCTCGATGCGGAGAGACCGGTCGGACCTCGCGGCGCGAACGATGCAGCAACGGGCCCGTGCAGGCCACACTCAACGCGAGGAGAAGAGCATGGCAAACGAACGCGATCCCGTTACCGGGGCCGAGGTGGACCGCGACCGGGCCATCCGGCTGGACCATGGCGACCACGTGCACTACTTCGCCAGCGAGCAGAGCCGCGAGCAGTTCCTGGCCGACCCGGCGCGGTACCACGACCATCACGCCGCGGGCGGCGCGCAGCGCGGCGGAACCAACGCCGACGAGAACCCGCCCTTCACCACCGACGAGCACGGCATCACCGCGCCCAAGTTCGGCTCGATGGGGAGCGGCGGCGCCGAGTTCGAGCCGCTGCCTCCGGGCGCGCGCGACTGACACGGCAGGGAACAGGGAACAGGGAACAGGGAACAGGGAACAGGGAACAGGGAACAGGGAACAGGGAACAGCGGGCGGACGGCGGGTGAGAATGCGCCGTCGCCGCTGATCCCGCGATGGACGGGCGCCCGGGGAGCTTGTGGAGCTTCGCCGGGCGCCTCACTTTGCCGCCAAGACTTCCGCGCGAATCCGAATCCTTCTCTCCGGCGAGACCCGATGGACAACTGCATCTTCTGCAAGATCATCCGCGGCGAGATCCCGTCGCAGCCGGTGGCGCAGGGCGACGACTGGATCGCCATCCGCGACATCGCCCCCGCGGCGCCGGTGCACCTGCTGGTGATCCCCAAGAAACACGTGGAGTCGGTGGACGCGCTGGGCGACGGCGACGGCGCGCTGGCGGGCACCCTGCTGCTGGCCGCGCGTGACGTGGCGCGGCAGGAGGGCGTGGCCCGGACCGGCTACCGCACCGTGATCAACACCGGCGCGCACGGCGGCCAGACCGTCGCGCACCTGCACGTCCACGTGATCGGCGGCAAGCAGCTCATGGGGCACGGCACGGCGTGAGGATCGTCCCCCCGTGAGGGCCGGCCGGTCCGATCGCACCGGCCCTCGCTCACCGGCGGCTGAAGCCGCAGCAACAACGACGAAAAGCCTCGCAAACTGCGCGAGGCTTCACTTCATCGTGGAGCACTCTGCGGCTCGGATGGGCGGGCCTATGCGCGACCCACCGGCTTTTCGTCCACCGCCCGCACACCATCTCCCGACGACAGGTCCAGCAGCAGGGCGGCGCTGGCGGCGATGCCGATGCGCTCCAGCGAGTCCAGGTCCGCCGGGGTGAGCACGGCTGAGGGGCGGGTGCCGCCGTCGCCAACCACCTCGCGCAGCCGGGTGCGCATCTCGGCGGGGCGCGCGGCCACGGCGCGGTCGAACTCGGCCAGCGGGTCGATCCGGCCCAGCCGCTGGCGGGCCATCATCTCCTCCGGCTCGCAGTCGCCTTCGCCGCACTCGCGCATCAGCGCGTCGCTCAGGCGCCGCAGCCGCTCGCGCCCGGCGTGCTCGTCGCCGTCACCCAGGCGCGCGAGGATCACGCGCAACCGGTTCCCTTCCAGGCCATCCGACCGCTCTGCCACCAGGCGAAGCACCAGGCCCAGGAAGCCGGTGCGCGCCTGGTACTCGGGGCTGGGCGCGCCCAGCTCGGGCTCGCGGTCGGCGGGGCCGGCCTGCACCAGCTCGGCCAGTACCTCGCGCCCGGCCTCCTGCGTGCGGGCGGGGGCGGCGCCGCGCCGCAGCGGCACCTCGCGGATCATCAGCGCAGCCACGAAGGCGAGCGCGATGAACGGCAGCCCCGCCACGAACACCGGGTGCAGCGCCGCCGCCAGCGCTTCGCGGATCCCCTCCACCACCGCGGGCGGCAGTTGCGCCATGGTGGCGGGGTCGAGCACGGCGCCCGCGTTCATCTCACCGCCCGCCGCGGCGCCGCCCCGCGCCATCCCCGCCGCGGCGGCGGGAAGGTGGCGCGGAAGCTCGCGCGCCATCCCCTGCGTCATCAGCGTGCCCAGGATGGCGATCCCCGCGCTGGAGCCGATGGAGCGGAAGAGCTGCGTGGTCGCGGTCGCGACGCCTAGATCTTCCCGAGCGACGGAGTTCTGGACGACGAGGACGAAGGTCTGCATCGCCATCCCCAGCCCCAGCCCCACCAGCACCATGTTGCGCATCACCTCGCCGCGCGTGCTGTGGCGGTCCATCTGCGTGAGAAGGAAGAAGCCGGCGCCCATCAGCGCGATCCCGATCAGCACGGGGATCTTGTAGCGGCCGGTGCGGGCGATGATCTGCCCGTTGACGGCGCTCATGATCACCAGGCTCAGCATCAGCGGGGTCAGCACCGCGCCGCTGCTGGTGATGCTGGTGCCGATCACCCCCTGCACGAACACGGGGATGAAGTAGATGGCCCCGAACATCCCCATCGCCACGCACATGTTGGCCAGGTTGGCGAAGGTGAAGATCGAGTTCTTCCACAGCCGCAGCGGGATCACCGGCTCCTTCGCGCGGCTCTCGATCCACACGAACAGCGCCAGCACCGCCGCCCCGCCGCCGAACAGCCCCACGATCTGCGGCGAGCCCCACGGATAGCTGGTGCCGCCCCACACGGTGGCCAGCAGCACCATGGTGAGCCCGATGGTGAGCGTCACGAAGCCGCCGTAGTCGATGGAGTAGCTGCGCCGCACGCGCGGGATCTTCATGAAGGGGACGATGAAGCCCAGCGCGATCAGCCCCACGGGGATGTTGATCAGGAACAGCCAGGGCCAGTCGTAATGGTCGGTCACGTAGCCGCCGATCAGCGGGCCGATCACCGAGGCCAGGCCGAACACCGCGCCCATGTACCCCTGGTAGCGGCCGCGCTCGCGCGGGGCGATCAGGTCGCCGATGATGGCCTGCGACAGCGGCATCATCGTCCCCATCCCCAGCCCCTCGACCACGCGGGCGACGATGAAGGTGCCGAACGAATTGGCCAGCGCCGCGATCAGCGACGACAGCATGAACACGATGATCCCGCCCACGTAGAACGCCTTGCGCCCGTACAGGTCGCTCAGCTTTCCCACGATCGGCACGATCACGGTGGAGGCGAGGAGGGTGCTCACCGCGATCCACGAGTAGTGCGCCATCCCGCCCAGCTCGGCCACGATGCGCGGCATGGCCGGGGCGATGATGGTCTGGCTCACGGCCGCCAGCAGCATCCCCAGCATCAGCCCCACGAACACCGTCTTCACGTTCGTGGCGGGTGGTGTATCTCCGGTGTCCGCCTGACGATCCGCGTCGCCGGCCAGCGGGGCCGGGCCTGCATCCAGTTCCATCCGCCGTCTTCCCGTATCTGGTCGCCGCGGTCAATTCCGGACCGCAAACCGGCCCGCAGTGCACGCGAGGTGCCACCTGCCGTGCAGGGCGGTGAAGCAAAACAGAAAAACAATTCAACGCAGAGGGAGCAGGGGGAGCAGAGGAAACGAACCGGCCCATTGCCGTTCCTCTGCTTCTCCTGCTCCCTCTGCGTTGAAACAAGCAGTGCCGTCTCCACCTCGAAATTGCGGACGCGACACGAAGCCCCGCAGCCGATGGTTGGGCCGCGGGGCTTCTCTTCGAAATATGCCTGGATTATTGCTCCGCCAGGATCTCGCGCTTCCTGATCTCGTGCTCGGTGCGGGTGATCAGCCCTGCCTCCAGCATGCGCTCGAGCTCGGCCAGCCGCTCCACGCGGTCGCGCTGGCGGACAATGGCGTCCTGTCGCGGGAAGCTCTCCACCCACGCCCTGGACTCGGCGAGCCCCATCCCCGTGGCCTCGCGGACCACCTTGATGGCGGAGATCGTCTGCCCGGCTGCGGCGAGCTCGCGCGCGGCGGCCTGCGCCTCGGGCGGAACGGCAGAGAGCGGCGGGCCGGCGGGAGCCGAGGGCGATGTGGCGGCAATTCCTGGCTGGCGGTAGGGGAGGGCATCCACCCACGCCCTGGCCTCCTTCAGCCCCATCCCGGTCGCCTGGCGGACGATCTTGACGGCGGGGAACCTGTGGCCGCTCGTCATCAGCTCTCTCGCCCGCGCCTCCACCGCCGGGGGAACGTCGATCGTGCCCGGTGCCGCGCTCGATGACGATCCATCGGGCGGCCGGCGGGCGGCGAACAGCGTGAGCGGGACGGAGATCCCCACGAAGTACATCAGCCAGAGCCCGCCCATGGCGGCCAGCGTCCGCTCGTTCGCGGCCCTGGCCGGCGGCACGCAGTAGAACGCCACCCCCACGTCGCGGACCACCGGTGTGTGACCCTTCGGACACGCGATCCACGCCGCCCAGCGCAGCGTGGCCGGGACGATCATCGCGCCGGGACCCGCCAGCATCGCCGCGATGAGCGTAGCCACGCCCAGCCTGAGCAGCATCCGCTTGCGTGGCATCGATCGAATCGACGGGGAGGAAACTGAACCGGGAGTTCGCCCGCCAGCCTCGCGCACCGGCGGCTGAAGCCGCAGCAACGACTACGAGAAGCCTCGCAAACCGCGCGAGGCTCCAACAACCCTGGGGATCGCGTGGCCATTTTCATCCGCACCC
Source organism: Longimicrobium sp. (assembly GCA_035691085.1). GTDB lineage: Bacteria > Gemmatimonadota > Gemmatimonadetes > Longimicrobiales > Longimicrobiaceae > Longimicrobium. Next base: position 8,144 of record DASSJS010000538.1, on the reverse strand, counting down.
CGCACCTCCGTACCTCCGTACCTCCGTACCTCCGTACCTCCGTACCCCCGCACCTCACCCGGCGGTCGACTCCGCCGCGCGCATCGCCAACCGCGCGTCGCTCTCGTCGGTGGCGGCGGCGGGGAGGGTCAGCGTGAAGGTGCTGCCGCGGCCGGGGGCGCTCTCCAGCGTGAGCCGGCCGCCCAGAAGCTCCGCCAGGCGCCGCGCGACGGAGAGGCCCAGGCCGGTGCCGCCCACCTCGCGCCGGCTGTGCTGCTCCACCTGCCAGAACGGGTCGAACACGTGCTCGTGGTGCTCGGGCGCGATCCCGATCCCCGTGTCCACCACGCGCAGGAGGTGGCGGGCCTGGTCCGACACCACTTCCACGCGCACCTCGCCGTCGTCGGTGAACTTGACGGCGTTGCTCACCAGGTTGCGCAGGATCTGCTGCACCTTGTCGGGGTCGGTCTCCACGATCAGCGGCTCGTCGGGGAGCCGCACCTCGAAGCCCAGCTCCTTCTGCCGCGCCAGCGGGCGCAGCAGCGCGGTAGCCTGGCGCACCACGTCGCGCAGGTCCACGCGGCGGGACTTCACCGTCTCGGCCCCCGCCTCCATCCGCGAGAAGGCCAGGATCTCGTCGATGATCCCCTCCAGGTGCCGCGCGCACTCGCGGACGCGGTCCAGGTAGCCGCGCTGCTTGTCGGTCACGTCGCCGCCGATCCCCGCCTGCAGCAGGTCGGCGTAGCCCAGCACGGCGTTCAGCGGGGTGCGCAGCTCGTGGCTCATCACCGCCAGGAACTCGCTCTTGGCGCGGCTGGCCTCCTGCGCGGCCGAGAAGAGCCGCGCGTTGCTGATGCTGAGCGCCGCGCGCTGCGCGAAATCCTCCGCGGTCGCCAGGTCGTTGCGCGTGTAGCGCCGGTCGGCGCACACCAGCGTGATGGCGCCCAGCGTCTCGGCGCGCGCCACCAGCGGCACCGCCATCACGCTGCGCACGCCCAGCGCGCGCACCAGCGCCGCGTGCTCGGGGCCGCTGGTGGCGTTCACCAGCCACGCATCGTCGGGGTTGGGGACGAAGACCGGCTTTCCGGTGCGCAGCACCTGCGCGGCCGGCACGGCGTCGTCGCGGTGCAGGGGAAACTCGGCGCGGAGGAGGGAGAGCAGGGGGCCGCGGTCGTGGTCGGCGTGCGCGGCGGCCACGCGGGCGATGCGGCCGTCCTCCTCGGCCACGTCGATCATGCACCAGTCGGCCAGTTCGGGGACGGCCACCTGGGCCAGGGTGGCCAGCGTGGCGTGGTAGTCGAGGCTGGCGGAAAGGACGGCGCTCACGTTGGAGAGGAAGCGGGCGCGGCGGGCCTCGCCCTCGGCGGCGCGGCGGGCGGCCTGGTCGGCCTCGGCCCGGCGGCGCTGCTCCTCGGCCAGCCGCCGGTCGGTCACGTCGCGCAGGCTGATCAGGAAGGCGGGCTCTCCCTCCCACTCGGTCTCCACCGCGCGCAGCTCGGCCGCGGCGGTCTGGCCGCCGCGGCGCACCACGTCGATCTCGGTGGTCTCGCCCGCCAGCGTGGGAAAGCCGAACTCCTGCCCCTGCAGCTCCTCGGCGGGGCGGCCGAACAGGCGCACGGCGGCGGGGTTCACGAAGCGCACCACCCCGTCGCGGGCCACGATCACGATGCCGTCGGCCAGCCGGTCGATGATGGTCTTCAGCCGCTCGTCGGAGCGTTGCGCCGCCTTTCCGCGGCGCGGTCCCGCCGGGGTCATCAGTCGTCCCGCTCTCGCTCTCCCGGGTCTCCCTGGGCCAGTGCGTCCGCGAACACCGGGTTGCCGGAAAGGACGCCGCTCACGTCGCGGAACGGCCCCAGGATGTGCATCCCCTTCCCGTCGATCGTGTACTCGCGGATGTCGTGATCGTGCGCCGACCCTCGCATCTTCAGTACCGTCAGCCCGCGCCGCATCTGCCCGTAGCTCTCCACGTAGCGCAGGAGGATGATGGTGTCGGTGAGCGTGCTGATGTGCTTCTCGGTCACGCTGGTGCCGCCCATCAGGCTGGGCGTGGTGCTGGTGAACATCCCCGCCGTCTCCCTCAGCTTGAGGAAGGAGGTGAGCGAGATCACGAACTCGCGGAACGCGCGCACGCTGGTCACCCGCTCCAGCGCCGAGAGCGAGTCGACGGCCACCCGGTTGGGCTTGAACTCGTCGATGGTGTCGCGCATCAGCACCAGGTGGTCCTCCATCGCCATCGCGTGCGGATAGCTGTTCACCACCTTCAGCTTCCCGTCCTTCTCCATCCCCGCGAAGTCGTACCCCCACGCCGCGGCGTTGCGGTACAGCTGGTCGCGGCTCTCCTCGAAGGCGAAGAGGAGCGCCCGCTCGCCGGCCTCGAACCCCGCGGCCATGAACTGGGTGACCATCAGCGTCTTCCCCGCGCCGGTGGCGCCGGAGAGGAGGATGATGGAATCGCGGAAGAAGCCGCCGCCGCACATCCGGTCCAGCTCGTCGTTCCCCGTGCCCAGGCGGACCGACGAGGAGCTCTGCGTGAGGGTGAGCCCCGACAGCGGGAGGACGATGATGCCGGCCTTGGTGATGGTGAACGGCCACTCGCCGCGCTGGTGCGCCGCGCCGCGCACCTTGAGCAGCTCCAGCGTGCGGCGGCGGCGCTCGTCCACCAGCAGGTTGCGCAGGATCACCACGTTGTCGGCCACGAACTCTTCCACCCCGAAGCGGCTGACCTCGCCGTACTCCTCGGTGCGCTCGGAGGTGAACACCAGCGTGACGCCCAGCCGCTTGAGGTGCGAGGTGATGCGGTACAGCTCGCCGCGCAGCAGCGCGTGGTCGCGAAACTGCACGAACAGCGCGTTCAGCGAGTCGATGGACACCCGCTTCGCGCCTGTCTTGCGCACGGCGTGGTCGATGCGCGAAAGGAGGGCGCTCAGGTCGAACTCGCCGACCACGGTGGTGGGCTGCTCGGCGTCGGGGCTGGCGTCCACGAAGCTCCACACCCCGCGCGCCTCCCACTCGGGGACGTTCCACCCCATCGAGGCCACGTTGCGGCGGATGTCCTCCACCGGGTCCTCGAAGGTGACGAACACGCCGGGCTCGCCGCGCTCGATCCCCGCGACCAGGAAGTGCGCGGCGAACACCGTCTTGGCGCTCCCCGCGGTGCCGGCCACCAGGGTGGCGCGGTGGCGGGGGAGGCCGCCCTCGGCCACCATGTCGAAGCCGGGGATGCCCGTTTCGATCTTCTCGACCGGGCGCGGAGGTGCCGTCATGCTTCTGCGGGGGAAAGGGGGTCGGGCCAGCCGGGGAGCATCCCCAGGCCGGCGAGCACGCGGTCGGCGTCGGACAGGTCGCCGGTGATGCGGCGCCGCGGCTCGGGCGCCTCCTTGACCACGGTGGGCGTGGTGAGGATCCGCTCGCGCTCGGCCGCGTCGGGGTCGCGGGTCACGTCCACCAGGGACACGTCCCACTCGTCCCCCAGCGTCTCTGCGCAGATGCGCCGCAGGCTGGCGTAGGCCTGCTGCGAGCGCGCGGTGTCACCGGCAACGTACAGCGTGAAGCGGTATCGGCTCATCAGCCCTGCGCAGACGCGTCGCCGCGCCGCCATGCACCGAGCGCGGGAGCGGTAATGGGTGGGAATCCCTTATGTGTAGCAGGTGTGTAGATAGTGGCGCAAGGAAGCGGGTGAATTTTTCCGGGGTGCGGGGGTGCGGGGGTGCGGGGGTGCGGGGGTGCGGGGGTGCGGGGGTACGGGGGTACGGGATGGCATCCGTGCGAGGGGCGGCTGTGGGCCCCCACCCGGAGATTCGCGGACGGTACTGCATGTCCGCGAATCTCCGACCTCCCCCAAAACAGCTGGGGGAGGTGAAACGGTATTGGACGCAGTGACGTTGCGCCGCTCGGGGACGAAAAACCGCCGCCCCGGCATCACTGCCGGGGCGGCGGTTCGAACCTCACGCACCTCGCACCTCGCACCTCGCACCTCGCACTTCCGTACCCCGGTACCCCCGCACCCCCGCACCCCTACGTATCCAGCGTCGCCGGCTCGCTCGACCGCAGCACCGGCGACTGGTCGGCCGCGGCGGCGGCCTCGAGGTTGAGGCGGATGATCACGCCCAGCAGCTCGCGCGCGGTGTGCGGGCTGAAGGTGGGCGAGTGGGGGAGGAGGAGCGGGAGCGCGGCGTGCGGGCCCAGCGCCATCCGCGCCGCGCGGGTCAGCAGCACCGGCTCGTCCTCGTCGAGCGCGGCCAGCGCGGGGCGGTCGCTGGCCAGCACCACGCGGATGCGGTCGGGCGTGTCGTCGGCGTACATGGCGCGCATCCGGTCGGCGAAGCTCTCCTCGACCGCCACCACCACCATCGGCCCCTCCTTCAGCCGCTTCTGGATGGTCTCCACCACCTCGGGGTTCACCGTGAGCACCACCGCGGGGATCCCCACGTTCTCGGCCGCCTTGCGCACCAGCCGCGCGTGGTAGCTGGTGGTGACCACCAGGTCGCACGAGCGCAGCTCGTCCTCCACCCAGTGGAACTCCACCGAGCGCTCGGGGCGGGGGAGGGGGACGGGGCTGATGCGCACCGGGTACGGATCCAGGCCGAACTGCTCCTGCAGCTCGCTGGTGTACGCGGTCATCTGGTCCTCGTTGCTCTCCACCACGGCGCAGCGCAGCGTGCGCGTGAGCGTGCAGCGGCGGATCAGCTCGGGGACGTCGGCGATGGTCAGGCGACGCTTCCACGCCTCCACCAGCACGCCGGCCAGCCAGCGTGCCGTTTCGGCCAGCAGCTCGCCGCCGAACTGGTCCTGGGGGGCCAGGTACACGCCCGACCGGCCGCGCACCTCCACCAGCCCCTCGGCCTCCAGCGTTCGATATGCCTGGGCCACCACGCGGTGGTCCACCCCCATCTCGCGCCAGAGGGTGCGGATGCTGGGCAGGCGGTCACCCGGGCGCAGCAGCCCCAGGTGAAGGGCGTTCAGGATGCGGTCCCGGAGACGGTCGCTGAGCCCGGAATCGGGTTCCATCGAGTGCTCTCCCTGGGGCGAGACTGGGGTGGACGGCTGGACTCAAAGGGAGTGAATGTAGCATGCGGGTAGCAATTTCGCCTCTTCCGCGCGAATTGCAACGTCCCGGCACCGCCTTTCCTGACGCCTGGATGCCGCCGCCGCCGCTTGCGGCGCACCCCGGCGGGGCGTAGCGTCCCCCTTGCGAGCCCTCGCCGGCGCGGTCTGGCGTGGCTCGTGCGTCTGGTTTTGTGCAAGCATCCAGGGCCCCGCCCACCCGGGGCCGCCCAGAAGGCGGGCGGCCCGCGTGTGGGCGCGCGGCCCTCGCCGGGGAAAAGGCCCCCGCGCGCGCTCCCCCGCTCCGGCGAGAGATGGTCGGGCCCCTGCTGGTCGTTTTTCTTCTTCTTCTTTTCAGCGCCCTGTACGTGGCGGCCGAGTTCTCGGCCGTCTCCGTTCGCCGCGCCCGCATCCGCCAGCGCGCCGAGCAGGGGAGCGCCCAGGCCGCGCGGCTCCTGCGCGTGCTCGACGACCCCCGCAAGCTCGACCGCTACATCTCGGCCAGCCAGGTGGGGATCACCATCACCTCGCTGGCCGTGGGCGCGTTCGCGCAGAGCACCATCGCCGTGGGGCTCGCCCCCGTGGTGGTCCGCTGGGCGAAGACGTCGCCGGCCGCCGCGGCATCGATCGCCACCGTGCTGGTGCTGCTGATCCTGACCGGGCTGCAGATGGTGCTGTCGGAGCTCGTTCCGAAGTACCTGGCGCTGGCGCGGCCCACGCAGGTGGCGCTGTTCACGGTGCTCCCCATGAAGTGGTCGCTCACCGTGTTCGGCCCCTTCCTCACCTTCCTGAACGGCAGCGCCAACGTGGTGCTGCGGCTCCTCGGCGCGCCCGGCGAGAGCCACCGGCACATCCACTCGCCCGAGGAGATCGACCTGCTGATCGCCGAGAGCCGCGAGGGGGGGATGCTGGAGCCCGACGAGCACCGCCGCCTCCGGCGCGCGCTGCAGCTGGGGATCCGCCCGGCGCGCCACCTGATGGTGCCGCGCAACCAGGTGGCCGCGGTCGACATCGAGCGGCCGGTGGATGAGGTGATGCAGATCGTGGCCGAGAGCCCGTACACGCGCCTCCCCGTCTACCGCGGCGACCTGGACCACATCCTGGGCGTGCTGCACACGCGCGACCTGTTCGTGAAGGCGATGGAGGGGCTCCCGCCCGCCAGCGTGGAGCCGCTGCTGCGCCCCATCCTGCACGTGCCCGAGACGGTGACGGCCGAGCAGCTGCTGGCCCGCATGCGCGAGAGCCGCACCCACCAGGCGGTGCTCCTCGACGAGTTCGGCGGGGTGAGCGGGCTGGTGACGCTGGACGACGTGCTGACCGAGGTGATGGGCGAGGTGGGCGACGAGCTGAAGGGCGACGAGCCCGGCCCCGAGCCCCTTCCCGACGGCCGGGTCCGTCTTCCCGGGTGGCTGCGGCTGGACGACGCCGAGCCCTGGATCGGCGCGTACCTGGAGGGCGAGAGCGACACGCTGGGCGGCCGGGTGACCGAGGCGCTGGGCCACGTCCCCGCGGTGGGCGAGACGGTGGAGATCCAGGGGGTGCGGATGGAGGTGGAGAGCGTTCTCCACCACGCCGTGGCCTGGGTGGTCGCCACCCCGCGGCGCGACGCGGAGGCCGAGGAGCGCGAGCGCGGCACGGAGGAGCGGGATGGATAAGCTCCTGGCCATCATCATCATCCTGCTGCTGGTGCTGCTGAACGCGCTGTTCGTGGCCGCCGAGTTCGCCATCGTGAGCGTCCCCCGCTCGTCGATCGAGACCTCGGCGCACCGGGGCGACCGGCTGGCGCGGATGGTGTTGGGGATCCTGCGCGAGCCGATGCGGCGCGACCGCTACATCGCCACCGCGCAGCTGGGGATCAGCATCGCCAGTCTGCTGCTGGGGATGTACGGCGAGCACGTGCTGGCCGAGTGGATCGCGGCCGGGCTGCACGCGGCGGGGATGGGCGAGAGCGCGTGGCTCACCGCGCACGCGCTGGCCAGCGTGCTGGCGGTGGTCGTCCTCACCTACTTCCACATCGTGCTGGGGGAGATGATCCCCAAGAGCCTGTCGCTGCAGCGCCCCGACCGCATGGTGCGGCTGGTGACGCCGCCGCTGCTGGTGCTGCAGACCATGGCGCTCCCGCTGATCCGGGTGCTGAGCTTCGCGGGGAACGGGCTGCTGAAGGTGTTCGGCATCGACCGGCAGGCGCTCAGCCACGAGCACGTGCGCACCCCCGAGGAGCTGCGCTACATCGTCCGCGAGAGCCAGGCGGGCGGGATGCTGCGCCGCGAGAGCGCGGCCGTGGTGCAGGAGCTGCTCGACTTCGGCGAGCTGACGGCGGGGGAGGTGATGGTGCCGCGCGTCCGGGTGGTGGGGCTGGAGGTGGGGACGCCGTTCGACCAGGTGGTGGACATCGTCCGCAAGCATCCGCACACGCGCTACCCCATCTACCAGGACGACCTGGACCACATCGTGGGGATGGTCCACATCAAGGACCTCTTCCGCCGATTGAGGAACCGCCGCGCGGTGCACGTGGCCGACGCGCGCCCGGTGCCCTACGTCCCCGAGACGGCCGACATCGACGCGGTGATCGGGGCGCTGCGGGCGGCGCGGACGCAGCTGGCGGTGGTGATGGACGAGCATGGGGGCACGGCCGGGATCGTGACCATCGAGGACATGTTCGAGGAGGTGGTGGGCGACATCGAGGAGAGCGGCGGCCGCCGCCCCGAGATGTTCCGCGACGGCCGCGGGCGGGCGATGGTGGCCGGCACGGTGCGGGTGGAGGAGGTGGGCGAGTTCCTGGGCGTGGTGCTGGAGCACGAGGAGGTGGACAGCGTGAGCGGCCTGATCCTGGACCGCCTGGGCCGCCCCCCGCTGGTGGGCGACGTGGTGGAGTACGACGACGTGCAGTTCGAGGTGACCGCCGTCGAGGGCCACGGCGTGCGCGAGGCGGCCGTGAGCCTGCTCAAGCCTCCCACGTTGCCGGAGATGCAGGCGGGGGAGTGAGGGGCGAAGTACGAAAGTACGGGGTACGAGGTACGAAAAGTACTACACTTCGCCACACACTCTCTCCCTGCTTGGGGAGAGGGTGTTTTTGTGCCCGTGCGCGGTGAGAGGCTGGCCGAGCCGCGGCTGGGCCCCAC
>DASSJS010000537.1:0-46883 GCA_035691085.1 Longimicrobium sp. | reverse complement strand
GGAGGGCCGGGGAGGGGGGCCGCCGCGGCATGCGCCAACGCCAGCTCGCCCGCCCGGAAGCCCTCTTTCGACCGACGCCTTCCTACGCCACCTTCGGCGCGGCGAAGCTCCGGGCCACCAGGAGCGCGGTGGCGCCGCGCAGGCGCGTCGAATCGCCCGGGGGCGCGACGACGATGGGCGTGGCGGCCGCGGCGGCGGTGATGGTGCGCTCGCGCACGGCGGTGGTCACCAGCTCGCCGATCACATCCCAGGCGGCGGTGATCTCGCCGCTCACCACCACGCGTGCGGGGCTGAGCGCGGTGATGATCCCCGCCAGCCCGATCCCCAGGTAGCGCCCCGTCTCGGTGAGCGCCGCGGTGGCACGCACGTCGCCGGCGCGCACGCGGGCGATCAGGTCCTCGATGCCGAAGTCGTAGCCGCGCAGCGCCTCGCGGCTGCTGGGAACGCTCGCGTCGACCTCGAAGTAGCGCGCCAGCGTGGCCACGTTGCTGGTGTACGCCTCCAGGCAGCCGCGCATCCCGCACAGGCAGCGCGGCCCGTCCAGGTTCAGCGGCAGGTGGCCGAACTCGCCGGCGGTGTCGCCGTGGCCCCGGAACACCTCGCCGTGGTCCACCACGCACACGCCCACGCCGTCGCCCACCGTCACGTAGGCGAAGGTATCCACCCCGTCGCGCGAGAAGGGCGGCAGCCACATCTGCGCCAGCGCGCAGGCGATGGGGGCGTTCTCGATCAGCACGCGCAGGCCGGTGGCGTTGGCCAGCGCCTCGCGCAGCGGCACGTCGCGCCACCCCAGCTGCGGCGAGTTGAGGATCATCCCCGTGCGCCGGTGGATCATCCCGGGCACCACCACGCCGATCCCCTCGCAGCAGCCCGAGGCGCCGTGCGCGTCGAGCAGGCGCCGCACGCTGGCGGCCACGTCGGCCACCAGCTCGGCGGGGTCCAGGCGGGTCTCCAGCGTCTCCAGCGAGAGCTGGCGGCCGTCCATGTCGGTGAGCGCCACGTGGGTGCGGCTGAAGCGCACGTCCACGGCCACGCAGTAGCGGTCGCGCGTGGCCACGTGCAGCAGCCGCGGCTTGCGCCCGCGCGGCGCGTTGGCGATGGGCCCCTCGGCGATGATGCCGTTGCCGATCAGCTCGTCCACCAGCTGGGTGATCATCCCCCGCCCCACCTGCATCTGCCGGGCAAGGTCGGCGCGCGAGACCGGCTGGTGCTCGCGCACCAGGTTCAGCACGATCTTGCGATTGATCTCACGCGGGGTGGAGCGCGTGGCACGGTTGAACTGCCGTGTGTTGATCTTCCGCATCAGGACGCGGTTTCCTCGAACGGGAGAGATTCGGAAGATGGAGCACCGATCAACGATAATCGCTTCCCACCCAAATGGGAAGGAAGTCTAACTAATGAACAGGACTCATGCTGGATGCGTACGAAGTTGGCGGCCCGGGCCGTGATTTCGCCTCCCCCGAAGACAGCGGCGAGCGAGATGGCGATCCCCGGCTTCTTCACCATTCCTCCCCTATCTCTGAACTGCAACGGCGTGAACACGGAGCAGCGGAGGGAAGCAGAGTCAGACGGAGAACTGCAATCGTCGTTCTCCGTCTGACTCCGCTCTCTCCGCTGCTCCGTGTTCACAAAGCAGGATCGGTCGCGGCACGCCAGCGGCGGATTGCCACGAAAAAAGGCCCACGAAGCGAAACCCGCTCCATGAGCCTTCACTTTTCCTTTACGAACCGTCCACCCGTGTCACACCCCGGGGCCGGTGCTGGGGACGGGCTGCACGGAGCCTTGCACGGTGAACGGCTCGTGCTCGTCGGCCTCGATGACATCCTCCTCGTCCACGCGGTCGCCCACGTCGTTCACGCGCGTCACCAGCGCGGCGGCAACGAGCAGCGAGACGCCGCCCATCATCACCATGTACAGCGGCGTGCTGGGGTTGTCGGCGCCGAACAGCAGCCGGATCAGGCGCTTGAAGCCGAGCGATGCCAGGATCTCGGGGATGACGATGAAGAAGTTGAACACGCCCATGTACACGCCCATCCGCGCCGCGGGCAGCGCGCCCGAAAGGATGGCGTACGGCATCGACAGGATCGACGCCCACGCGACGCCGACGCCCACCATGGTCAGCAGCAGCACGTACTGGTTGTGGATCAGAGGAACGCTCAGCAGCCCGATGGCCCCACACACCAGCGCCAGCGCGTGCGTCTGCTTGCGGCTGGTGGCGGCGGCCAGCCTGGGCAGCAGGAACGCCACGGCGAAGCAGGTGACGGAGTACACGGCGAAGCCCACCCCGCCCCACTCGGTTCCCCGCGCGTACAGCTCGCTCTGCGGATCGGTGGCGCCGAACACGTGCCGCGCCACCGCCAGGCCAAAGAACATCCACATGCAGAACAGCCCCAGCCAGGTGAAGAACTGCACCACGGCCAGCTGCTTCATGGTGGCCGGCATCTCGCGGATGGACGAGCCGATCTCGCCGAACAGCACCGCGACCCCGCTCCTCCCGCGCTTGGCCCGGTCGAACGCCGCGGCGTCCTCGGGCGGGAACTCGGTGGTGGTGACCACCGTCCACAGCACGCAGAGGAGGAAGACCACCGCGCCCGCCTGGAACGAGTACTTCACCGTCAGCGGGATTCCGCTCGCCGTGTTCCCCGTCACCCCCATCTGCCGCAGCACGTAGGGAAGGACGTTCGCCAGCGTCTGCCCCACGCCGATGAAGAACGACTGCATCACGAACCCGGCGGTGCGCTGGCTGACGTCGAGCTTGTCGGCCACGAAGGCGCGGAACGGCTCCATCGAAACGTTGATGGACGCGTCCAGGATCCACAGCAGCCCCGCCGCCATCCACAGCGTGCGCGAGGTGGGCATGAAGAAGAGGGCGATGGAGGCCAGGATGGCGCCCACCAGGAAGTACGGCCGGCGCCGCCCCAGCGGCCCCCAGGTGCGGTCGCTCAGCGCGCCGATGATCGGCTGCACCAGCAGCCCCGTGAGCGGCGCGGCGAGCCACAGGATCGGCACGTTGTCGGGGCTGGCGCCCAGCCGCTCGTAGATGGCCGACATGTTGGCGAGCTGCAGCCCCCATCCGAACTGGATGCCGAGGAAGCCGAAGCTCATGTTGAACATCGCGGGGAAACTCAGGCGCGGTCGTCTGGTCACGAGGTCCTCGTTACCGGGGTTGAAGGGCGCATTCGGATTCGGTCTTCACGGGGTTCGCTGGCCGGCACGCGGGCCGACGGCGCGCCGGCCACCCTCGTCATCAGCGGGTGGGCGGCGCCAGCTCCAGCACGCTCACCTGCATCGGCGCCAGCGTGGGGAACGGCACGTAACCGGTGATGGCGCCGCCGGGGCCCACCACCATCCGCGCGGTCGCCCGGCCGCCCACCAGCGCCACCGTGGCGTACCCGCCCGGCGCCAGCACCTGCCCTGCGGACGAGACCGCCACGTTCCGCGCGGGCGCCGAACCCAGGTTCGCGACGACGAGAACCGCGCGGTCACCCTCGCGGCGGAGGTACGCGGCCACCGCGTCGTTCCCCGTGGTGAGCGGCACCAGCTCGCCGCGGGCGAGCGCGGGGTTCCGCGCGCGCAGGTGGATCAGCGTGCGGTACAGGTTCAGCAGCGAGCCGGAGTCGGCGTCCTGCGCGGCCACGGTAGTGGTCATCGAGTCCGCCTGCAGCGCCTGCCAGGGCTTGCCGGTGGTGAAGCCGCCGCCGGCGCCGCGCGTCCACTGCATGGGCGTGCGCAGGCGCTCGTCGGGCTTGTCGCCCATCATCCCGATCTCCTCGCCATAGTAGACGAACGGGAGGCCGGGGAGGGTGAGCAGAAGGGTCGCGGCGACGCGGGCCTTGGCCATGTCGCCGCCAAGGACGGTGAGGGTGCGCGTCTGGTCGTGGTTGCGCTGGAAGGGCGAGTAGCGGTTGCCGGGGAGCGACTGCTGCAGCCGCAGGTAGCCGCGCAGCAGGTTGCGCGCGTTGCCGTTCTTCACCGCCGCCAGCAGCGAGTCGCTCACCTCGAAGGGGAAATACGAGGTGAGCTGGTCGGGATAGTACGCCATCATCGCCGTGGTGCTGTCCCACACCTCGCCCACGGTCCACGCGTTCGGATTGACGCTCCGGATGTGCGCGGCGTAGTCGCGCAGCAGCTGGTGGGTGCCCGGCGAGCCAGCCAGCTGCGTCCCCTCCTCCACCAGGTACGGCACCGCGTCGAGCCGGAAGCCGTCCACCCCCATCTCGCGCAGCCAGTAGTCCGCCACCTTGTTGGCTTCGTCGCGCACGGCGGGCGTCTGGTAGTTCAGGTCGGGCATCCCGCTCCAGAACACGCCGTAGTAGTACTCGTTGCGCACCGGCGACTTGTGCCATGCGTCGCCGCCCCACGGCCCTTTCCCCTGGATGCTGTCGCTGAAGCGGAACCAGCCGCGGTAGGGGCTGCTGGGGTCGCGCAGCGCGGCCTGGAAGTAGGGGTGCTCGCTGCTGGCGTGGTTCAGCACCATGTCGACCAGGACCTTGATCCCGCGGCGGTGCGCCTCGGCCACCAGGCGCTTGAAGTCGTCGTTCGTCCCGTAGTCGGGCTCCACCCTGTAGTAGTTGCTGACGTCGTAGCCGTGGTAGCTGGGCGATTCGGCCACCGGCATCAGCCAGATGCACTGCGCGCCCAGGTCGCGGCGGCTGGCGGGGTTGCCGTCGTTGATGTAGTCCAGCTTCTGGATCAGCCCGTTGATGTCGCCGATCCCGTCGCCGTTGCTGTCCTGGAACGAGCGGACGAACACCTCGTAGCACACCCCGCCGTGCTGCCACAGGGTGTCGGCCGCGGCGGGGCCTGCCTGCGCGGCGGCGGGCGTGGCGGCCGCGGCCAGCGCGGCCAGGGTCAGGCGTGCGATCCGTCGCATCTGCGGTCCTTTCCACCCGGGAGTGGGCCCGGGGCGAACGCGGTGGGTCATGGTGCGGGCGTCCGCTCCGCACCGGCGGCTGAAGCCGCAGCAACGACTACGAGAAGCCTCGCAAACTGCGCGAGGCTCCACCAGCTCAGGGCCGCGTCGGCGACGCCGCCGCGCGCGGGCGGCGGGCGGGGCGGGCGCGGCGCGGCGATGGTGGGGCGGACGCGGAGTCGGCGGCGAAGAGCCAGCGGTAGGCGCGCGGGAACTCGCGGCGCCAGAACCACTCGCTGTGCATCCCGTCGGCGCCGATGGCGGAATCCACCTGCACGCCCACGCGGTAGCCGGCCTTCGCCAGCGTGTCGATCATCCGCCGCTGGTCGTTCACGTACACCTCCGGCGTGTCGCCCTCGTGCCCGCCGGTGACGAATTAGAGCCTCGTTCCCGGCAGCGGCGGCCGGGCGGCGCGGGCGTACGCGTAATTCCGGTCCGAGAACCAGAGCGCGGGCGAGAAGATCCCAGCGCGCCCGAAAACGTCCGGGTACTTGAGCGCCGCGTAGAGCGAGATCAGCCCGCCCATGCTCGACCCCGCCACGCCGGTGCTCAGCCGGCCGGGCCGCGTGCGGTAGCGCCGGTCGATGAACGGCTTCAGCGTCCGCGCGAGGAAATCGACGTACGCGTCCCCCTCGCCGCCGCCGTGGCGAGGGTTGATGAAGGGCGAATACTCGTCCAGCCGCTTCGCCCCGCCGTGGTCCACCGCCACGACGATGATGCCGGGGTCTCCAGCCGCGTACAAACTGTCCAAGGTTTCATCCACCCCCCACTCGCCGAAACCGCTGGTGGAATCATCGAACACGTTCTGCCCATCGTGCATGTACAGCACGGGGTAGCGCTTGCTGGATGATGCGTAGTCCGGCGGCAGGTACACCCAGACGCGGCGCGTGCGGTGCAGCTGCGGGATGGGGAACGCCGTGTCGAGCACCGTCACCGTGGGGCGGCGCGTGGATTTGCGCGCCGGGATCTTCCGCGGGTCCTGCCATCCGGCGACGGTGCCTGTCCACGTCACCGCACCCGTCTGTGGGATGATGAAGTGACGGTTGTTGACGCTGCCGCCCGCGCTGTCCACCTCCACCCGCTCCCACGAGCCCAGCGTGAACTTGAACTCGATCCCGCCGCGGATGGATTCCGGAAGCGTGATGGCGTACGTCCCGTCCGCACCCCGCGCCAGGCGGGAGCCTGGGTCGCCGGGGTTCCACCCGTTGAAGCTCCCCGCCACGTACACCGGCGAATCCGCCGGCATCACGGCCGGCACGCGCACCCGCATCGTCAGCTGTGCATCGGCAGACGACGCTGCAATCACGCTCGACGCACCGGCGAGGATCGCGGCAGAGACGAGGATCGATCTCACGGCGCAGGGCGGATGCGGATGGCCTGCCCGCCACCGGGCGCCAGCACGACGTGGAGGTTCGTGGCCGAGGTCACGTCCTGCCGCGAGATGGCGACGGGGAGCGGGTTGTCGCGCCAGTTGGCGCCCGGGCCGTCGGCGTAGATCTCGGCCACGTAGCGGCGCCCGGGCGCGAGGAAGTTGAGCGGCACGTTGAAGGTGCGCCCCTCCTCGTCCGTGATGGCGCCCAGGAACCAGCTGTCGGCGCCCTTCTGCTTGCGGGCGACGATCACGTAGTCGCCGATGCGGCCCTCGATCACGCGGGTGGTGTCCCAGTCCACGGCCACGTCGCGGATGAACTGGAAGGCGGGCTGCCCCTGGTAGTTCTCGGGGAGGTCCGCCGCCATCTGCAGCGGCGAGTAGAGAACCACGTACAGCGCCAGCTGCTTGGCCAGCGTGGTGCGCGGCCGAGCCTCTTCGGGCGTGCGCGGCTTGCCGGTGGGGCGCTGGATCAGCAGGTCGAAGATGCCGGGGGTGAAGTCCATCGGCCCGGCCAGCATCCGCGTGAAGAAGAGGATGGTCTCGTGCTCGGGCGGGTTGCCGCCCTCGCCGCCCCACGCGTTGTACTCCATCCCGCGCGACCCCTCGCGTGCCAGGATGTTGGGCCAGGTGCGCCGCTCGCCGGTATCCTTCACCGGCTCGTGCACGTCGAGCATCAGCCCGTAGCGGGCAGCGGTCTCGATCACGCGGCGGTGGTGGCGCACCATGAACTGCCCCTGGTGCGCGTGCCCCTGCTCGGTGAAGTCGCCCACGTAGCCGGTCTTCACCGCGCGCACGCCCACGCGCTGGTACAGCGCCATCGCCGAGTCGATCTGCCGCTCGTAGTTGCCGATCACGGTGGCCGTCTCGTGGTGGCCGATCAGGGTGAGCCCCTTCTGCCGCGCGTAGGCCGCCACCGCGGGAAGGTCGAAGTCCGGATAGCTCTGGGTGAAGGAGAAATTGGCCTTTCCGGTGTTGAACCAGTCCACGTCCCACCCCAGGTTCCACCCCTCGATCAGCGTTCCCCCCAGCCCGTTCGCCGCCGCAAAGTCCAGATACTGCCTGGCGTTCGCCGTCGTCGCGCCGTGCTTGGGGCCGGAGCTCCAGGTCTGCGTGTTGATGTGCATCCCCCACCAGATCCCATTGTACTTCATCGGGTGGATCCAGCTCACGTCGGCGATGCGGCTGGGCGGGTTCAGCTTGAGGGTCAGGACGGAGGGCGCCAGGTCCTCCACCCGGTCGGCCAGCTGCAGGGTGCGCCACGGGGTCACGAACGGCGCCCGCCCGCGCACCGCCACGCCATCCGCCCACTTCGCCAGCGTGGACCGCAGCGTCCGGTTCCCGGTGCGCGCCAGGTACATCCCCGCGTAGTCGACGAGGTTCGCTTCGTGGATGACGAGCTGGATACCGCTCTGCATCTGCAGCGTGAGCGGGGTCTGCACGCTGTCCACGCGGCTCACGGGACCGGCGGTGTAGAGGATCTCCTGCCGGTCGGGCTCAGAGCGGTTGGAGGGGATCCACCAGGCGCGCGCGTTGTCGGCCAGCGCGAACTCGGTGAGCTCGTCCATCATCTCGTAGTCGCCCAGCGCCGCGCTGTCCGACACCTCGTAGCGAAAGGCCACGCCGTCGTTGAACGCGCGGAAGACCACGGCGAAGCGCCGCCCCGGCGCCTTCTCCTCGGCCACGCGCACACGCAGCTCGTTGTGCTGGTCGCGCACGCGCGCCACCTCGCCCCACGGCTGCGTCCACGATTCGTCGGCCGAGTCACGCGTGGTGCCGGTGATGCGCACCGCGCGCTGCAGCGTGTCGCCGCCGCGGAAGGCGAACCCCAGGTGCGAGGGCTGGATCACCGCCTTCCCGCCGCGGGTGACGGTGTAGTACAGCATCCCCTCGCTCACCCCCACGCCCACCACGTTCCTGCCGTCCGGCGACGCCAGGCGCAGCTCGCCGGGCTGCTGCGCCGCGCCCGAAGACGGAGCGATCCCCGCCAGCGCCGCGGCGAGCGCAAGGAGCCCGGCCCCTCTCAGCATCATCATCCTCGTCCTTCGCTCGTGTGGCAGGCGCGCACGCGGCGCGCGTGAGTCCCATCCCATCCCGCGGCGTACCATCCCGCTCCCCCATCCATCAGCCACTCATAAGGCCCCCACGTGACGGAGCCGTGGCCTTCCTCAATCCCTCTGGTCCTCTGGTCCTCTGGTGCTCTGGGTCATCCCAACGTTCGCCGGCAGCGCGAGCAGTCGTCCGCCCCCGGCGAGATCCTGCCGACAGACCCGCGTCAGAGCCTGCTGCTGGCGGTGATGGCGATCGCCGTGTTCGCCGCCAGCGCGACCTGAACGGCCCCGTCCGCGCCGATCTCGACGCGGGTCCCCACACAGGCCGAGCCCGTGCGCCCGCCGGTCAGCAGATCGCAATACGCTCCCGCCGGCAGACCGGTGGAGAGCGATGCCGAGACCGCCGCCGCGTTGCGGTTGATGGCGACGAATCCCTTCGCCCCGCGCGAGAAGGCGATGGCGTTGGCGCCATCGTCCCACCAGTGGTTCACGTCCGTCCCCGCCACCTCGCGGCGGAATGCCACCATGCGCAGCACCGCCGGATCGCGGTGCTCGCACACCCAGTCGCCGGGCGCCGCCGCCTCCAGCCGCGCCGCGCAGGCCACCGGCAGGGTGGCGCCCGACCCGTCGGACGGCGGCCCCATCTGCGTCCCGGAGAGCGTGGCCCGGTCGAACGCGTAGCCCGACAGCACCGAGGGATAGCCGTATGGCTGCGCCAGCATCCACACGCTCGCCAGCCGGTACGCCGCGGCGTCGCGGTAGCCGATCCCGCCCTGGCGCTGCGTGTCGTGGTTCTCCAGGAACACCACCGCCTTGTCGGCCGGGATCAGCCCCCACGCCTCGGGCGAGAAGCGGCTCCCAGGGAGGCCGTTGGGGTTCAGCTGCGACAGGTGCTGCCCCCCGGTGCCCAGGAACTTGTCGCCCACGCCGCGAAAGGTGAACTCCGTGATGTCGGCCGCGCCGCCGGACGCGTACCCCAGGCCGAAGTAGTCGCTCGGCCCCAGCGCCTCGCCCGCGCCGGCGCTCACCTCGGCGAACCAGTAGGGAAGCGGCCGCCCCTCCGCCGCCAGCGTCCGGTTCACCCGCCCGACGATCGAATCGAGCTCCACCTGCTGAATGTGCTTGGCCGCGTCGATACGGAAGCCCGCCACGCCCATGCGTGCGAGCCCAAGCAGGTACTCCGCGATCTTCCCCCGCACCGTGGGCGAGCCGGTGTCCAGGTCCGGCAGCCCGTACAGCTCGCAATCCTGCACGTTGGCGGCGCTCGCGTAGTCGCTCACCGTGCAGGGCGCGTGGAAGTCGGCCGGAGCGTACAGACCGGGATAGCTGTACTTGCTGTACGCGGTCCCGTTGCTCCCCACGCCCGGGCTGGGGACGTTGGTCATGTGGTTGATGACGGCGTCCACGTACACCCCCACCCCCGCCGCGCCGCAGCGCGCCACCATCGCGCGGAACTCGGCCCCCGTCCCCGAGCGGCTGCGCTCCACGGTGTAGCTCACCGGCTGGTAGCGCTCGCTCCAGGTGCCGCTGGCCTGAACGCTGTGCTCCTGCGGCGGCGACACCTGCACCGCCGCGTAGCCGGCCGGCCCCAGCACCGCCTCGCACTCGCGCGCCACGTCCACCCACCGCCACTCGAACAGGTGCACGAACACGTCGCCCGCCGCCATGTGCCCGCTGGGCCGGTAGGCGGGGTCCAGCCGCGGCCGCCCGGCCGGCGGCGTGCCCCCCGCCGGCGGCGGCACGGCGGCCGGCCCGTCCCCCCCACCGCACGCGGCCAGCAGAACGGCCGCGACGATGCAAACGGCCGCCCCGGCGCGTCCGCAACGCCCTGCAGCTCCGCCGCGAACGCGGCGGAGCTGCAGGGAAACGGCCGAACCAGGAAGAAAACCGGCCACCCTCAGTAGCCCGGGTTCTGCTTCAGGTTGGGGTTGGTCACCAGCTCCGTGGCGGGGAGCGGGTACAGGTTGCGGAAGCTCTCGGTGGTCTTCCCCGCCTTGGGGCCGCCCTTGAACGCCCACACCCCGTTGGTGGTGAAGCGGTTGTAGCGGATCAGGTCGGTGCGGCGGTGGCCCTCCCACAGCAGCTCGCGCGCGCGCTCGTCCAGGATGAAGTCGAGCGTGAGCTGAGCGTCGGTGATGTTGCCGGTGGCGTTGCCGTACGAGCGCTGCCGCAGCGCGTTCACGTAGGCCAGCGCCTGCGCCCGCGTGCCCCCGCCGCCGCGCAGCACCAGCTCGGCGTACATCAGGTACGCGTCGCCCAGGCGGAACATGGGATAGTCGGTGTCGGTGAAGCCCGGGTCCGACCCCGCCGCCCCCGTGGAGGTCACGTTGCGGTACTTGGGCGCCGCCAGCCCCTGCTGGAAGGCGGTGATGTCGTTGATCGCCACCGTCTGGTTCTGCGTGAAGAACACGGTGGAGCGCACGTCGGAGCTGTTGATCCCGCCCGGGTACACCTGCAGGATCTCGGGCTTCACCCGCAGCCCCCACCATCCGCCGTCGATCCCCCAGCTGGCCGGGTTCATGTCGCCGCCCACCGACGCGTGGATCAGGAAGGTGGTGCCGCCGTAGCTCTGCGTGTGCTTCCCGTCCTGCGGGACGGGGAAGATCAGCTCGGGCGAGGTGTGGTTGTCGGCCAGGAACAGGTGCCGGTAGTTGGGGTCCAGCGTGTACGCCCCGCCCAGCACCGTCTGCAGCGCGGCCAGCGCCTCGGCGTTGTGGTTCTCGTTCACGTACACGGGGGCGTTCATCAGCACCTTGGCCAGCAGCATCTGGCTGGCGCCCTGGTCGGCGCGGCCGTACTCGGCGGTGTGCGCCGCCGGGAGGTCGCCCCGGATGGCGTTCAGCTCGCTCACCACGAAGCGGTACACGTCGGCGCGCGTGGACTGCGGGGGCGCCGTCTTCCCCAGCGGGAAGGTCTCGTCCACCAGCGGCACGTCGCCGAACAGGTCGATGGCGTGCCAGTAGCTGAGCGCGCGCATGAAGCGGGCTTCGGCGCGGTACTGCTTGATGGTGGCGCGCAGCTCGGCGCCCGCGTTACGCGACGAGAGGCGCTCGTCGGTGGTCTCGCGCAGGAACTCGTTGGCCAGCGACACCTGGAAGAAGATGCGGCTGTACATGGCGCCCAGGAACTGGTTCGACGAGCCCCACAGCTGCGTGTTCAGCTGCTGCACGCCGTCGTCGTTCCAGGCGATCACCGCCTCGTCGGTGGGGAGCTCCTCCATCTGCCAGATCAGGCGGACGTACTGCGAGAAGCCCTCGTCGATCCCCTGGATGTCACCCTTCCCCGCGGGGCCCTCCTGCCCCGTCACCGCCAGCCCGGCGTACAGCTTGGCCAGGAACGCCTTGTAGCTGGCGGGGTCGTTGAACACGTTGCTGCCGGTCACCGTGCTCTCGGGCTCGAGCGTGACGTCGGTGCACGCCTGGGCGCCCAGGAACAGGACGGCCGCCGCGCCGCACGCCAGCACCCTCCACGTTCTCGTTGTCATATGCGTCCGTTCTCCTGTCGAAAATCGTTGCGGGTGGCGTGTCAGAAGGCGAGGCTCACGCCGGCCGAGAAGGTGCGGGAGCGGGGGTAGACGTTGTTGTCCACGCCGTTCACGCCGCCCAGCGGGTCCACGCCGCTGTAGCCGGTCAGGGTGAACACGTTCTGCACGGTGCCGTACAGCCGCATGTTGTCCACGCCGCGGATCCCGTTGAAGGTGTAGCCCAGCGTCAGGTTGTCCATGCGCAGGAACGACGCGTCCTCCACGTAGACCTCCGAGAAGTACTGCGCCGTCTGGAAGCCGGTCTCCAGCACCGAGGTGGACAGGTTGCGCGGGGCGCCGCCCTTCAGCAGGCCGTAGTAGCCCAGGTTGCTGGCCACGTTGTTGTAGGCGTAGTTCCCCAGGTAGGCGCGCAGCGTGGTGCTGGCGTCCCAGCTGCCCAGGCTGAAGGTGGAGGTGTGCCCCAGGATCCACTTGGCCGCGGGCGAGTGCAGCGCGCGCCGGTCGGCCTCGGTCACCTGCCCGTCGCCGTTCAGGTCGCGGTACAGGTCGTTCTCGTTGATGGTGCCGTCGTTGTTGGTGTCGGCGTAGATCGGCTTGCCGTTGGCGTCACGAATGTGCTCGTACACGAAGAACGAGTACACCGGCGCGCCCGGCTGCAGCACCTGGATGTTGCTCCCCACGCCGCCCGAGATCCCGCCCGCCAGGAAGCGCTCCACCCCGCCCACCGAGTTGATGCGCACCAGGCGGTTGCGGTTGGTAGCCGCGTTCAGCGAGGCGTCCCAGCTCAGGCCGCCGCCGCGCCCCTCGAGCACGCGGGCGTTCAGCCCCAGCTCCAGGCCGCGGTTCTTCATGCTGCCGATGTTGGTGGTCACGAAGTTCGACAGGTTGGTCCCCGCCGCCACCGGCACGCTGAAGATCAGGTCTTCGGTCCGCTTGTCGTAGTAGTCGATGGTGCCGGTGATGCGGCCGTTCCACAGCCCGTAGTCGAGCCCCAGGTTGTACGAGGTGGTCTCCTCCCACTTGATGTCGGGGTCCACCGCGCTGGGGCGGATGGTGGAGACGAAGCCGTTGCCGAACTGCGCCTGCGCCGTGCTGAGCCCCGTTTCGTAGCTCGAGACCCAGAGGTAGTTCAGGAAGTCCTGGTTCCCGTTCACGCCGTAGCTGGCGCGCAGCTTCACCTCCGACAGCGGCCCCAGGGTGGGGAAGAACGGCTCTTCCGACAGGCGCCAGGCGAAGGCGGCCGAGGGGAAGGTGCCCCACTGGTGGCTGGGCCCGAAGCGCGACGAGCCGTCGCGGCGCACCGACAGCGTGAGCAGGTAGCGGTCCTTCAGGTTCCAGTTCATGCGGCCGAAGAACGAGGCCAGGCGCCACTCCTGCACGCTCAGGTCGTTACGCTCCGAGTTCGCCTGGATGCTCCCGTTGGGGCCGGTCACGTCCGAGAACAGGCCGGTGGCCACGTACACCGGGTACTCGTCGCGGGTCGACTCGTAGCTGTAGCCGCCGGTCACGTCCACGTTGCTGTCCAGGCCGTCCAGCGCGCGGGCATAGCGGCCGAACAGGTCCAGCACCGTCCCCAGCCGCGAGGGCTCGCGCCGGGTCACGCTCCCGCTGCTCCCGCGCACCGCGATCGGGTTGAAGATGGTGCGGTCGATCTGGTTGTAGTCGTACCCGGCGCGCACGGTGCCGGTGAAGCCCTTGAAGAACGACGGGTCGTAGTTGGCCTCCAGGTTCCCCAGCGTGCGGAACTGGTTCTGCCGGTCGCGCACCAGCGCCAGGTCGGCCAGCGGGTTGTTGGGCGCGTTGGCGTCGGCCCACTCGAAGAAGGTCCCGTCGGCGTTGGTGGTGGGCTGCGTGGGCGCGTACGAGAACGCCGACCCCAGCACCCCGGCGGGGGTGAAGTGGTCGACGATGCGCGAGCCGCGCACGTTGGCGCGCAGCCGCAGCTGGTTGGAGAAGAGCTGCTGGTTGTAGTTGGCCGCCCCCGAGAAGCGCCGGGTGTCGGTGCCGCGCAGCACGCCCGTCTGGTCCAGGTAGCCCAGCGACAGGCGGTAGTTCATCGCCTGCCCGGTGCCGGCCACCGCCAGGTTGTGCTCCTGCCCGCCGGCGTTCTGCTCCACCTCCTGGCGCCAGTCGGTGCTGGCGTTCCCCAGCAGGGCCACGTTCGAGGCCGCGTACTGCTGCACGGCCGAGCGGAACTGGTCGGTGGAAAGAAGCTCGGCCTGGCGCGCCACGCGCGAGGTGGAGAGCGAGGTGGAGTAGGTGAACTGCGCGCCGCGGGCGCCGCTGCGGGTGGTGATCAGGATCACGCCGTTGGCCCCGCGCGAGCCGTAGATGGCGGTGGCCGAGGCGTCCTTCAGCACCGTCACGCTCTCGATGTCGTTCGGGTTCAGGAACGCCAGCGGGTTGCGCGTGTCGCCGATCTCGTTGGGGTTGCCGCTGAACGCGCCGCGCCCCGACACGATCCCGCCGCCGGCCTGCAGCGGCACGCCGTCGACCACGAAGAGCGGCTCGTTGCTGGCGTTCACGCTGGTGCCGCCGCGGATGCGGATGTTCCCCCGCCCGCCCGGCTCGCCGGTGTCGTTCACCTGCACGCCGGCCACTTTCCCCTGGATCAGCTGCTCGGCGGTCACCACGCGGCCGGTGTTGAACTGCTCGGGGGTCACCGTCTGCACCGAGCCCGTGCGGTCACGCGCGCGCTGCTCGCCGTAGCCGATGGCCACCACGCCCTGCAGCGCCAGCGCCGAGGGCTGCAGCGAGAAGTTGGCCGTGGCCGCCTGCCCCGCCAGCACGCTCACCGGGAGGGTGGCGGCGGTGTGGCCGATCACCGTGGCGGTCACCTGGTGCTCGCCGGGGCGCACGCCGCTGATGGTGTAGCGCCCCTCGGGCCCGGTCACCGCGCGCAGCGTCTGCCCCGACACGGTCACGGTGGCGCCGGGAAGCGCCCGCCCGCCGTCGGCGCTGGTGACGCGCCCGGTGATCTGTCCCGTCTGTTGTGCGTAGAGCGGACTCGCCGCGAACAGCGCGGCGATCAGGCTCCCAACGAATCTCCGCCTCATGATGGCTCTCCGAAGGAGGTTGGTCGGCAGCCCTCTGGGCTGCGTGAGGGGTTGGTGTGGGCGGCCGGCCCACGGGGGTGCGTGAAGGGCCGGCGCGCGCCTCGTGCGCGGCTGGCGGGTTGGAACGGCTTCGGGCGGTGGCTGGAGACGGCCCCGCGCCGGCGCCCCGTGCGGGGCGGTGTGCGGCGGTGCTCCATGCCCGCGCCTGGGGTCGCGGGGCCCGCCGGGCGGTGTGCCGGGCAAGCGGGCCTTTGGGGCTCGGGCCGGGCGCCGCGGCTCACCCGCTTGCGGGGCTTGCGCGGCGCTTCGGCCTGTTTGTCAAAACTCCCAACAAATCCTGGACGACGATTCGCCCGCCTGTCCGCCGGTCACCGGGAGGGGCCCAGGGGCCGCTCCCGCAATTTGTTAACGAAACCGACAAATTCAGCGGCCCGGATCTGCGAGCGGGTGATTCGGGTGGTGGCTCGGTCGTCGGGAGGTGCGCGCGAGAGGTGGCGG
Organism: Longimicrobium sp.; assembly: GCA_035691085.1. Classification (GTDB taxonomy): domain Bacteria; phylum Gemmatimonadota; class Gemmatimonadetes; order Longimicrobiales; family Longimicrobiaceae; genus Longimicrobium. The sequence goes on along the minus strand of DASSJS010000537.1, from coordinate 31,513 downwards.
CTGCGTTGGGTATGTCGAACGGATTGAGTAATGGAATCGTAATCTTCCGCACTTTCCCTGTCAACAAGATTCTCGTGATCACGACAGAAATGAGACGCCCCGCGTCTTGATGCGATTCACTCGGTGGGATCCTTCGTTCCTCGTCACGCCCAGGTCGCAGGACGACGGGTCCGTCGCGGCGGCAACGGGGGGGGATCCGCGGCTCGCCACCCGTCCATCTCCTCGCTTGCTGCATTTGTTCACCCGCCTGCCGAAACATTCGGCTCCCATTGATTGGCCGACGGATAGGCCGGAGATGGGGCGGTGCGACGCGGCACAGGCCGCGGTCGGCCGCCGTTGTGGTGAATCGGTGACGGAACGCGATCTGCGCTGCCAGGGGAAGCGCATCCCCATCTCCATTGCGGAGAAACGCGTGGCGGGCGAAGTTCACACGCTCGACCCGCCCTCCCGGTTCAATCCGTCCGGCCCTCCCCATCTCTTTCTCTACAGGAACCGCAGGATGAACCATCCGATGATGGCCGTGCTTCGGCGCGCCCGCGGGATTTCCGTGTTCGCCGCCGCCGTGCTGGCGCTAGCCTCCACCGCGGCGTGTGACGACTCCACGGGGTTCGGCGGCGACCGCGAGGTGGTGCTGGGCGGCGTGTTCTCGCTCACGGGGAACTGGGCCTCGCTGGGCGTGACCAGCAAGGCCGCGATGGAGCTGGCCGTGGCCGACGTGAACGCGTACGCCGCCGGCCGCGGCATCACCTTCCGCGCCGACGTGCGCGACACCAAGCTCGACCCGGCCACGGCGCTCGCGGCCGTGCAGTCGCTGCGCGCCAGCGGCGTGCAGGTGGTGATCGGCCCGCAGAGCAGCGCCGAGCTGGCGCAGATCAAGCCCTACGTGGACGCCAACCCGGTGCTGATGGTGAGCCAGTCGAGCACCGCGGGCACCCTGGCGGTCAAGAACGACCGCATCCTCCGCTTCACCCCCGCCGACAGCCTGGAGGGCGTGGCCGTCTCGGCGCTGATGTGGGCCGACGGGGTCCGCGCGGTGATCCCCGCCTGGCGCGCCGACGCGGGGAACCAGGGGCTGCACACCGCCACCGCCACGCGCTTCGCCGGGCTGGGCGGCAGCGTCTCGGCCGGGGTGGAGTACGCGACGAACGCCACCAGCTTCGCGGCCACCGTGGCCACCCTCGGCACGCAGGTGCGGCAGGCGCTGGCCACGCGCCCCGCCAGCCAGGTAGCCGTCTACCTCGCGGGGTTCGACGAAACGGCCGATCTCTTCGCGGCCGCGGCGGCCGACCCGGTGCTGGCCTCGGTGCGCTGGTACGGCGCCGACGGGATCGCGCAGAGCAGCACCTTCCTCACCCGCCCCGCCGCGGTGGCGTTCGCCGAGGCGGTGGGCTTCCCCGCCCCGCTCTTCGGGCTCGACCCGTCGGCCCAGGAGAAGTGGCAGCCGCTGGCCGCGCGTATCAAGGCCAAGACCGGCACCGACCCCGACGCCTTCGCGCTGGCCGTGTACGACGCGGTGTGGGTGGCCGCGCAGGCCTATCTCGCCTCGCCGGCCTCGGTGAACACCGACGAGCTCGCCGCGCGCTTCGTCTCCACCGCCGGCTCGTACTTCGGCGCCACGGGGTGGACGGTGCTGAACGCCGCCGGCGACCGCGAGTACGCCAGCTTCGACTTCTGGGCCGTGCGCCCCGCCGGCGCCAGCCACACCTGGGCGCGCGTGGCCGGCTACGACACCAAGCTCGGCACGCTCACCCGGCACTGACCCCGTGCGAGCGGGGCCGCTTCGAACGTTCTTGGTGGCGATTCCCGATGACACGCACCGACGACCGAGATCCAGGCACATGATGAAGACGCTGAGACGAACGCTTTTCGCCGCGGCGGCGGCCACCCTGCTGGCCGGCTGCGCGAACGACCTGCTTCCGCGCGGAGAGCGTGGAAGCTTCGACGGCGTGTGGGATGGCGCGGCGTGGAAGGGCGAGGCATACGCGGTGCTGCAGAACGACTCGCTGACCGTGATCGCCCACCGCCCCGATCCGCGGTACTTCTACGACGAGTACGTGCAGGCGCGGGTCCGCTTCACCGGCCCCGGCACCTACACCGTCTCGGAAAGCGGGGGCCAGCTGCTGAAGATCGTGGGCGGTGACGCCGGCCAGTTCCCCGCCGCCTCGGGGACGCTGGTGATCCGCGAGTACGATGCGTCGGCGCACACGCTCACGGGCGACGTCACCCTGCACGCCGGATCGGTGCAGCCGGCGTGGGACGCCTCGGGAACGTTCAACGCCCACGTCTACTCCAGCTTCAACCAGGTCCCGTCCGGGCGGTGATCCGGCGGAGCGGGCGGGGAGGATGGACATCATCTTCTCCGTCCACCCAACCAACGTACACGCGGCCCAACGTACGAACGGCCCGGAGCATCCGCGCTCCGGGCCGTTCGTCCTTCTCCGCCGTCGATCTAATCAGTGAATTTCCGGATTCGGGATCAGTACCACTTCGTCAGCTCGATCCCCTGGTAGTAGTGCTTCAGGATCTCGTCGTAGCTCCGGCCCTTCTCGGCCATCCCCACGGCGCCGGTCTGCGACAGCCCCACGCCGTGGCCGAAGCCGCCGCCGTACACCACGAACCCGTCCACCTCGCCGCTCTTCCGGTCCGGCACCGGCTCGATGTAGAACAGGGTGCTGAGCAGCGACTGCTGCGCGCCGCTGGTGTTAATGAACTTGAGCGAGGTGCGGATGTGGTCCTTCGTATCCGTGAACGTCCCCGCCTCGGTCACGTACTCGATGGCCAGCGCCCGCCCCGACGGGCCGCGATCGGTCACGTTGATCGCCAGCACCTTCCCCACGTTCTGCCCCGCGTACACCGAGATCACCTCGCTGATCTCGCTGGCCGACCACTCGAAGCTCCAGCGGTGGAAGCGCGCCCAGTCGCTCTCGAAGTCACCCTCCTTCGCGTTGCGCAGCGAGGTGGGGTTGGCGTGGCGGCGGAAGACGTCGAGCGAGGGCACGTGCTCGAACGCCTCGCCGCGCTGCGCGTCGGGGACGCCGCGCAGGTAGGGCACCGGCGCGGAGTTGAACGCCTCTTCGTTGTTGGCCGTGAAGCCGCCCGTGGTGGACGAGTACAGCGCCGTGATCAGCTTGCCCTCGTAGATCGCCGCGATCCCGGCGGTCTCGTCCACGGCCTGGGTGGAGAGCGGGCGCTCGGCGGTATAGCCGCCGTACACCTGGTCGCTGGTGGTGGCCAGCAGGTCGTACCCGTCCGAGGCGCGCTTGCCCAGGCCGCTCAGCGCGTAGGTGCGCGCCGCCACCGCCTGCGCCTTCAGCGCCTCCAACTGGGGGAACGCGTCGGGGCCCAGCTCGCGCGGCACCACGCCGTACAGGTACTGCTCCATGGGGAGCTCGTTGATCCCGGCCAGCGACCCCGAGCCGTTCACCCGCACCTCGGCCATACCGCGGTACTTCACCCCGCCGATGTTCACCAGCCCGTCCGACGAGGTGAGGACGACGGGGTTGTTCGCGTCCACGCTCTGGCCGCCGCGCGTCACGCGGTAGACGGTCACGCCGGGGTCGGCCTTCACCGCCCAGAACGAGTCGGTGCCGGCCAGCCCCTCGCTGATCAGCTTGTTCCGGAAGGTGTTGCGCGCGGCGAAGTTGCTGGCCGGCGGCGGGTCGAACTGGCCGATGAACAGCCGCGTGCAGTTGGCCGCGGCCACGAACTCGGTGAAGGTGGGATACCCCTTCGCCTCGGCCGCCGCCTTGCGCGTGGCCACGGCCGCGGCGCTGCCGCACATCACCTGCAGGCGGTACCACGAGCGGATCACCGACTGCAGCGTGACCGTGGCGGTGGCGTTGCTCCCGCTCATCAGCACGGCGCCCGTCGCCTTGTCGCGGATCTGGTAGTCCGCGTCGCTGCCGATGGCCACCGAGGTGGCCGCCGGCACCACGCCGATGCGGATGTTGCCGGTGAACGCCTCGATTCCCACGTCACGCGAGGGAAGGCCGCCCGCGTCACGCATGGGCCCTACGGGGTCGTGGTCAACGCACGCGCCCAGCGCCAGCGACAGCGCGAGCACGGCGGGGGCGAGACGGAAGGGACGCCGGAGTGGGTGCATGGAGGGTGAGCCCCGTGGCGGTGGGTGAAATGGATGCGGAAGCCCGTACGCTCGCCCACGGCTGAAAACGCCGCGACCGAATGTATGGGAACGCACGTCTTTTGTTTGTCCCAAGCTAAACACGCCACCACGCGCGGGCAACGGGCCGACGGGCGATCCTTCGGGATCGGCGGATGCAGGGTCCCGCCGCGTGGAGCGATCCGCATCGCGAGTGACGACAAGGGGGGCGATCCAGCGAGGATCGCCCCCCTTCTCGTTCCGATGTAGCGACACCCGAATGCACGAATAGTCCACTCCGGCCACTCTCCTTCCACACCACCGGCGACATCACGTCGCGATCCTCAAGGCACCCCATGGAGCGTGTACCCGCGGTGGCGCATTTCGCCGGGGGTGATGCGTGCATTTCGTACATCAACTAGCTTGAAGGTGTTCTCAAACGGCAAAAACCTCCGCCGCGCGAATGGACGTGAAAGGCTGGGGTGCCGTCCACTTTTCTCTCGCCAGAGCCCGCGCGCATCGACCCGCCCATGCCTGGCTCACCTCTTTTCCGGAGATGACTTGAATGAGAGACAGCCGACTCTCCCGCGGCCTGTGCGGCTACTGCGGCCGGGAGATGACACGCGCCGGGATGAGCCGGCACCTGGGCCTGTGCGAGGTACGCGAGGAGGTGCTCGAAGACACTCTCGGGCAGAACGGCGAGCGGGTTCCGCTGCTGCACGTGCAGGCGCGCGACGCGTGGACGGGGCAGTACTGGCTGAACCTGGAGGTGGACTCCACGGCCCCGCTGGCGCAGCTCGACGCGTACCTGCGCGCCGTCTGGCTGGAGTGCTGCGGCCACCTGAGCCGCTTCTCGTTCGGCGGCTGGGCCGGCGACGAGATCGCGATGTCGGAGCGTGTGGGGAGGGTGATCCACCCCGGCGTGGAGCTGACGCACACCTACGACTTCGGCACCGAGACCTTCACCATGATCCGCGGGCTGGCCGTGCGCGAGGGCCACCGCACCACGCCGCGGCCCATCGCGCTGATGGCCCGCAACACGCCGCCGTCGTTCCTCTGCCAGCGGTGCAACCGTCCGTCAACGCACGTCTGCCCGGAGTGCGTGCGGAGGGGGCTGCGGGGAACGGTCTGCGACGCCCACATCCGCCACCGCCACGAGGATCTGAGCGACCCCGTGGAGTTGGTCAACTCACCGCGCGCCGGCATCTGCCGCTACACCGGCCCGGCCGAGCCGCCGTACTGAGCCCGCGCGCTCAAAACGACGTCCTGTCGCGGCGGGGGATCGCGACGTACCATCAGGAAGTGCGGTGGTCGGAGATGCGGCGTTGGGCGCCGCTCTCCGGCACCATGCTCCCGGCAGCCCCGCCATCCTCCAGCTCCCCCCGCGCACCCATGCACCCCAACGAGGCGCTGGTCCACCGGTTCTACACCTCCTTCAAGGCGCGCGACGCGGAGGGGATGCGGGCGTGCTACCACCCGGACGTCGTCTTCTGCGACCCCGCGTTCGGCGAGCTGCACGGCGACGCGGCGGGGGACATGTGGGCCATGCTGTGCAGCCGCGCGCACGACCTGCGGCTCACCTTTGGCAACGTGACGGCCGACGAGGAGAACGGAAAGGCGGACTGGGAGGCGCGCTACACCTTTTCGCAGACCGGCCGCCCGGTGCACAACCGCATCCACGCGGCATTCCAGTTCCGCGACGGGCTGATCTTTCGCCACATCGACGACTTCTCCTTCTGGCGCTGGTCGCGCCAGGCGCTGGGCCCCGCCGGCCTGCTGCTGGGATGGACGCCCACGCTGCGGGCCAAGGTGCAATCCGCCGCCCGCGCCGGCCTCGACGCGTATCGCCAGAAAGCCGCGGCCGCCGCGGGTGCCGCCGTGACGCCGTCCGCCTGATCCGCTCGTCCGCGGCACCCTCTCTTCCAGGGTGGCGAGGCGCGCGCGCGTTGACAGATCAAATTCCGTTGATACATACTCCGGCGTGCGACGGACATCGTCCCATCGAACCAGTTGACGGGATCAACCCACGCCAACGGGAGCCCCATGCGCTACGCGCTGATCTCGGACATACACGCCAACCTTCCCGCCCTGCGCGCGGTGCTGGACCACATCGGCGGCCAGCCGGACATCGGGGGTGTCTACCACCTGGGCGACCTGGTTGGCTACGCGCCGTGGCCGAACGAGACGGCCGATCTGCTGCGCGAGCGGCACGTTGCGGGGATCGCGGGGAACTACGACTCCACGGTGGCGACGGACTACGCGCACTGCGGCTGCAAATACGAAGACCCGCGGCAGGAAGCGCTGTCGCACGTGAGCTACCGGTGGACGCGCGCCCACGTTTCGCCCGAGACCAGGCGCTACCTCGGCTCGCTGCCGTTCCGCATGGACCTTCGCCCGCGCGGCGGGCACGCGCCCGGGCCCACGGTGGTGCTGGTGCACGGCACGCCCACCCTCAACACGCTCTACTGGACGCACGACCGGCCCGACTCGTTCTGCCTGAAGATGGCGGAGCACGCGGGCGCCCGGCCCGGCGACGTGATCTGCTTCGGCCACACGCACGTGCCGTGGCACCGCGAGGTGGGCGGCATCCACTTCGTCAACACCGGCTCGGTGGGCCGGCCCAAGGACGGTGACTGGCGCGCCGGCTACGTGGTGCTCGACCTGAGCGGCGACACCCCCGCCGTCGAGTTCGTCCGGGTCGAATACGACCTGGACATGGCCACGCGCGCCATCCGCGCCAGCGACCTCCCCGACGAGTTCGCCGACTACCTCGCCACCGGCGGCAAGCCCGCACCCGCCTGACCTGTGCATCGCCTCCGCTCGGTTCGTCCTTCCCGGAGCCGTTGAAGCCTCGCGCCGTTTGCGAGGCTTTTCGTAGTTGTTGCTGCGGCTTCAGCCGCCGGTGCACGAGGCTGGCGGGCGCCCCCTGCGCTGCCTCCCGGGACGACCTCTCGATCCACCCGCTCCGCACGCCCTGTTTACGATACGCTTGCGTATCGGAACACGACTCGATATCATCTCCAGTTATGAGACGTGATCGTATCGAAACCAGCAGACACATCCAGCCCGCTCCCGTGGCGGACACGGGGATGGCCGGCACGCGCCGCCCCGGCCGGCCGCGCAGCGAAGAGGCGCACGGCGCCATCCTCTCCGCCGCCATCGACCTGATCCGCGAGGTGGGGTACGACGCGGTGACGATGGAGGGGATCGCCGCGCGGGCGGGCGTGGGGAAGGCCACCCTCTACCGGCGCTGGAAGGAGAAGGAGACGCTGGTGATCGAGGCGCTGGGGCGGATCATCCGCGCCATCCCCGTTCCCGACACCGGCAGCGCGCGCGGCGACCTGATGGCCATGATGCGCGTGGCGCTGGGGATGTACGGCGACCCCGCCAGCCACGTGCTCCTCTCCGGCCTGGTGGCGGCGATGGCGCGCAGCCCCGCCATCGCCCACGCCATGCGCGCCGGCTTCGACCGCGCGTGGCGGCAGGCGCTGGGGCAGGTCCTCCGGCGCGCGATCGATCGCGGCGAGCTGCGGGCGGACACGGAGGTGGAGATGGCGACGGACGTGATAAGCGGGCCGTTCTTCTACCGCTACCTGATGAGCGGCGGCCCGGTGGACGAGCGCTCCGCGCGCGAGCTGGTGGAGGTGGCGCTCCGCGCGTTCGGCGCTTCCGGAGATGAACCGTCCCAATGACGCATCCGCCGCCGGGTGCTCCGGCGGCGCTCACATCCATCCACATGGGAAACCAGGAGGGTGAGCCGGTGATCAGCCTCTTTTCCAGCGAAACGCGCCGCAACCCGTATCCGCTCTACGACCAGCTCCGCGGCCGCTCGCCGGTGTTCCGCGAGCCGCACACCGGCCACTGGATGCTGTTCGACTACCCCAGCGTCAAGCGCGCCCTCAACGACCACCAGGCGTTCAGCTCGGCCGTGGCGCCTGGCGCGACGCGCACCTCGCGCTGGCTGATCTTTGCCGACCCGCCGCGGCACACGCGCATGCGCGGGCTGATCATGCGCGCCTTCACCCCGCGCGCGGTGGCCAGCCTGGAGCCGCGCATCCGCGATCTGTCGCGCGGGCTGCTGGACCGCGCCATCGAGCGCGGCTGCGAGATGGACCTGGTGGCCGACTACGCGGTGCCCCTCCCGCTGCTCGTCATCTCCGAGATGCTGGGTGCCCCCGCGGCCGACTATCCCAGCTTCCGCCGCTGGACCGACAGCATGGTGGCCATGGCCCACGCCGTGGCGGGCGATGGGGATGCGGAGCGCGCGGTGGCCGGCTTCATCGCCACGCACAGCGAGATGAGCGCCTACCTCCCCGCCCTGCTCGCCGAGCGCCGCCGCGCCCCGTGTGACGACCTGCTCACGCGGCTGCTGGAGGTGGAGATGGACGGCGAGCGGCTGGGCGAGGACGAGATCCTGGCCTTCTTCCAGCTCCTGCTGCTGGCCGGGCACGAGACCACCGCCAACCTGATCTCCAACGCGGTGATCGCCCTGGCCGAATCTCCTGACCAGCACGCGCGGCTGCGCGCCGACCGCTCGCTGCTGCCCACCGCCGTGGAAGAGGTGCTGCGCTACCGCTCGCCCGTGCAGACCGTCTTCCGCCGCACCCTGGTAAATGTGGAGTTGCACGGGGAGACCATCCCCGCGGGCGAGCTGGTGCTGGCCTGGATGGGCTCGGCCAACCACGACCCCGCGCACTTCCAGGCGCCCGAGCGTTTCGACGTGGGCCGCGACCCCAACCCGCACGTGGCGTTCGGGCACGGCATCCACTTCTGCGTGGGCGCGCCGCTGGCCCGGCTCGAGGGCCGCGTCGCGCTGGGCGACATCCTGGACCGCTGGGCCCGCTTCGAGTTGGCCGGCACCGCGCCCTGGGAGCCGCGCGAGGGCTTTCACGTGCACGGCCCCACCCATCTCCCCGTGCGCTACGAGCCCGTGTACGCCGCGCCGGCCCGGGTGTGATCCACCACGGCACCCGACAGCCTCGCATGGTTTGCGGGTTCGAAGCAGCGCTCGAAGCGAGCCGCGGCACCCTCAACCGCGTGGCGCTTCGCGCGAGCAGCGGAGATAGGTAGAGATAGACAGAGAACCGCGACAGCGCTCGGCGGTTCTCCGCTTATCTCTGCCTATCTCCGCTGCTCTGCGTTTAGCGGCCGCCGCATCACCCTGATCCCGTCCGGCGCGAAGCTAGATGGACCGCCCCGGTGCGCGGCTGATGGCCCGCACGCGGATCTGGCGCCGCCGCCGCGCGGGCGTGACTTTACGGCGGCACCGACGCACCCGGCGAGACGGGAGATGAGGATGGACGGAGTGGTGACGGCCGTGAGCGTGAGCGACGGCCACACCTTCAGCAAGCGCACCCGCGAGTCCATCCGCCTGCTGGCCGGGCTGGGCGTGGAGGGCGACGCGCACGCCGGCCAGACGGTGAAGCACCGCTCGCGCGTGGCGCGCGACCCCACGCAGCCCAACCTGCGGCAGGTGCACCTGATCCACGGCGAGCTGCACGACGAGCTGGGCGCCGCCGGCTTCACCGTGGCCCCCGGCGACATCGGCGAGAACGTGACCACGCGCGGCGTGGACCTGCTGGCGCTCCCCACCGCCACCCGCCTGCACCTGGGCGGCACGGCGGTGGTGGAGGTGACCGGGCTGCGGAACCCCTGCGCCCAGCTCGATCACTTTCAGCCCGGGCTCACCGCCGCCGTGCTGGGCCGCGATGAGAACGGCGCCCTCGTCCGCAAGGCCGGCATCATGGCCGTGGTGATCGCGGGCGGCGAGGTTCGCCCCGGCGACCCCGTGCGCGTGGAGCTTCCCCCCGAGCCCCACCGCCCGCTCGCCGTCGTCTGATCGCGCCGCCTTTACCCCGCGCGCCACAAGACTCATCGCCGGCGACGACTCACGCACTCACGCACTCACGCACTCACGCACCCGTTCAGCCGTACCAATGATGGACCACCTCGACCGCGCCCGCCGGATCTGCCTGGCGCTTCCCGAAGCCACGGAACAGATGGCGTGGGGCACGCCCACCTGGCGGGTGCGCAAGCGCCTGTTCGCCATGTATGCCGACAATCACCACGGCGACGGGCGGGTGGCGCTGTGGTGCAACGCGCCGCTGGGCGTGCAGGAGGCGCTGGTGGCCCACCGCCCCGAGGCCTACTTCCGCCCGCCCTACGTGGGCGTGAAGGGATGGGTCGGGATGGAGCTGGGCCAGGTGAGCGACGAGGAGCTGCGCGAGCAGGTGGCGCAGTCGTGGGCCATGGTGGCGCCCCGGAAGCTGGTGGCCGCGCTTGACCGTTGAGCCCGCCCGGGAACGGTGCATGGGCGCCCATCCGCGCCGCCCGGGGGGAACCCCCTGTCCCTCGAAGGGTTAGCAGTGCGCCACAGCCCTTTCCGGACCCTCCCGTAGCAGAATGAAGCAGAGGGTTGAAATGTGGATGCCCTCGGCATTAACTTGCCATGTTGATTGCCAGCTACAGTCAAAAAAGCGGAGCGCACCCGCCCGTACGAACGTTCGACCCGGCGGGGCGCTCCAGGGTTGCCCGGGACCGCGAATTGTCGGGGTGAGAGCGCACCCGCGGGCGGTGTCACGAGATCGCCGCTCAGGCGTTCTTTCACGGTGGCAGGGTGTCGGTTGCGCTTTCGTGGCAATCAGTTAGGTTGTGTGTCACACAAGTCGTGACAGAACCGCAGGATACGCGTTTTGTCCCACGCGTGGGCCCCATGCGCGCCGCCGGCAGCCTGCCCGTAAGCCGGTGGCAACGCGCCGCCCCGCGTGGCGAACCGATCGCGCGACGCGCTTGATGGAAGTGCACGTTGATGGGCGCGGCGGGCTGGCACCCGCCGCACGGGCCCGCTTCCGGGGAAATTCCTCTGCCCCGCCGAAGCCGCCCGAATGCTTTTGACCATGGCCGCGGGCCGCGCCCGCGTGACGCAAAGCCTTTCCCGGCCGTCAGGGAGCCCGCGGCTCCGGAATCCCCTCCGCCGCCGCGCCTCTTTCCGCCCGGGATGATCCGTCCGGCCCGCGTGCCGCTCCGCAAGGCGAGCACACGGACCGGAATGCGCCCCACGTTCCTTTCTGCCCGGAGGTGAAGCCAACCGATCGCAGGCAGGCACGATTGAGCCCGCCGCCCGGCCGCCTGGCCCCGCGTGCGGGATCGTTGGTCAACTCCCACAGAGCAAGCAGCATGTCAAGAATCCGTTGGATCGCTACGGTCCTCCTGGCTGCGGCGCTGCCTACGGCGGCGAACGCGCAGTCCGGCGGGACCATCACCGGCCGAGTCACCGACTCGCGCACCGGTGCGCCCCTCACCGACGCAACGGTCCTGGTAGCCGGGACCACCCTGCGGGTGGTGACGAATGGGCAGGGCGAGTACCGCATCGGGAACGTTCCCGCGGGCTCGCAGAGCGTGACCGCCAGCCGTATCGGCTACGCCGGCGGCACCCAGCGCGTCACGGTGTCGGCGGGGCAGACCGCCACCGCCAACTTCTCGCTGAACACCAGCGCGGTGAACCTGAACGCCCTGGTCGTGCAGGCCAGCGGCCGTGAGGCCCGCCAGCGCGAGCTGGGCAACGCGGTGACCAACATCACCGCCGACCAGGTCCCGCAGGCCACCGTCCAGAACTTCTCGCAGTTCCTGCAGGGCCGCGCCCCCGGCGTGGTCGTCACGCAGAGCTCGGGGCAGCTGGGCTCCAACAGCCGCATCCGCATCCGCGGCGTGAACTCGCTGTCGCTGAACAACGACCCGCTCATCATCATCGACGGCGTGCGCATCTCGCAGGACGCCGGCGGCGGTGACCTGTTCACCGGCGGCCAGGCCTCGTCGCGCCTGAACGACCTGAACCCCGACGACATCGAGAGCGTCGAGGTGCTGAAGGGGCCCGCGGCGTCGGCTCTGTACGGCACGCAGGCGGCCAACGGCGTGATCCAGGTCACCACCAAGCGTGGCCGCGCCGGGCGCCCCAACCTGCGCCTGTACACCGAGGCGTCGCAGCTGGAGAACACCTTCGAGTTCCCGGCCAACTACCTGCAGCGCGGCTTCAACGCCGCCGGCGGGAAGGTGACCTGCGACCTGGGTGCCCGCACCCAGCCCGCCACCCCGGCGTTCGCGGCCACCCGCTGCGTGTCGCTGGACACGCTGTACAGCTACACCCCGCTCAACAGCGACGTGACGCCGTTCCAGACCGGCGCGCTCACCAAGCTGGGCGGCAGCGTTTCGGGCGGCACCGAGACCGCCACGTACTACGTGTCGGGCGAGAACACCCACGGCGTGGGCGTACAGCGGCCGAACCACCTGCGGCGCAACAACGTGCGCGCCAACCTGGCCGCCAACGCGGGGAGCACCCTGCGCCTGACCGCCAGCGCCGGCTACACCGCCAACAGCATCCAGCTGCCGCAGAGCGACAACTCCGGCAGCAGCCCGCTGCTGTGGGGGCTGCGCGGCGACCCGCGGCCCACCAACATCGCCAACAACGCGGGGTACGGCACCGGCATCATCGCGTCGAACCTGTTCAAGTGGGACAACCAGGAGATCGGCAACCGCTTCACCGGGAGCCTTAACGGCAACTACCGCCCGATGAGCTGGCTGTCGTTCAACGGGACGCTGGGCGTGGACAACAACGACCGCTTCGTGGCCACCACCGTGGCGCCGAACACGGTCAACGGGTTCCTCGACGGGTTCCGCGAGCAGTACCGCCTGCACAACAACGTGTTCACCGCCAACGCGGGCGCCACGGCCACCAACCAGCTCCGCTCCAGCATCGCCGCCACCACCTCGGCGGGCGTGCAGTGGACTTCCACCAACCCCAGCTACACCTACGCCGAGGCCGACGCGCCCCCTCCGGGCGACATCCGCGGCGCCATCCCGGGCTCGGTGGACGAGAACCTGGGGCCGGAGGAGCCGGACCGCCTCTTCGGCGCGTACATCAGCGAGCAGCTGGCCATCAGCGACCGCCTGTTCCTGAACGCCGCCATCCGCGGCGACAAGAGCTCGGCCTCGGGCGCCGACATCGGCTTCATCACCTATCCCTCGCTGTCGGCTTCGTGGGTGGTGAACGAGGAGCCCTGGTTCCCCAGCATCGGCCAGGTGAGCAACTTCCGCCTGCGCGCGGCGTACGGGAAGTCGGGCCTGCGCCCGTCGTACCTGACCGCCAACCGCACCTACAACACCTCCGAGGCGGTGGTCGAGGGCGGCATCGCGAGCGGTTTCGTGGTGAGCAACTTCGGCAACTCGCAGCTCAAGGCCGAGATCACCCGCGAGATCGAGTTCGGCGCCGACCTGGGCCTGTTCGACGACCGGGTGAGCCTCGAGGCGACGCACTACAACAAGCGCTCGAACAACGCCCTGGTGTCGCGCACGCTGGCCCCGTCGTTCGGCGGCCCGCTGTCGCAGTTCTTCAACCTGGGCAGCGTGTCGAACAGCGGCTTCGAAGTGGCGCTGCGCACCCAGCCGGTGCGCCGCCGCAACCTCGAGGTCAACCTCGACGCGACCCTGTCGACCAACCGCAACCGGCTGGAGTCGTTCGGTGACACCTCGGTGGCCAAGGCCGGCATCTCGCTGGGCACGCTGCAGTGGCACATCGAGGGGTACCCGGTGGGCGCGTACTTCGCCACCGCGTACACCTTCAGCGACGCCAACGGCGACGGCCTGATCTCGCAGTCCGAGGTGACGGCGCTTGCCGACTCGCTGCAGACCATCCCGCGCCTGAGCCGTACCTTCTTCGGCAGCCCGCTGCCGAAGCGCGAGATGTCGTTCAACGCCGACGTGCGTGCCTTCGGGTTCGCCCGCGTGTCGGCCCTGATGGACTACAAGGGCGGCCAGAAGCTGTTCGACCAGACCCGCCAGAGCCGCTGCGGTGCCGCGGTGACGGTGGCGTTCTGCGCCGAGCGCCAGGTGCCGGGCGCCTCGCTCGAGGACCAGGCCGCGATCCAGGCCGTGCTGAAGGGGATCGGCAGCGCCGGCTTCATCGAGGACGCCAGCTTCTGGAAGCTGCGCGAGGTGGCGGTGACGCTCACCGCGCCGACCTCGGTCACGCGCCGCTTCGGCTTCCGCGAGGACGGCCTGTCGCTGACGCTGGCCGGCCGCAACCTGAAGACGTGGACCGACTACCGTGGCTTCGATCCGGAAGTGAACGCCACCGGTACGACGAACCTGAACGCCGCCGAACTGTACTCGGTTCCGCCGGCGCGTTCGCTCGTCGCCCGCATCGACGTCAACTTCTGATCGCCAAATGGAGTTCAACAACATGCAGAACCGTATCGTGACGCCGGGGAGGAGCCATGGGCTCCTCCGCCGGCGGGCGCTCGGCCTGGCTGCCGCGGCGGCGCTCCTGCCGCTTGCCGCGTGCAACCTGGACGAGGCCCTCTCGGTGAAGGATCCCTACACGGTGACGCCGCCGGTGGCGCGTGACACCGTCAACCTTCCCAACACCTACGCGGGCGCCGTCGCCCGGTTCGCCACCGGCATCAGCGGCCGGCAGAACCGCGAGGGCGGGCTGATCCTGCAGAGCGGCACGCTGGCCGACGAGCTGATCGACACCGACGGGTTCGCTACCCGCCAGGCGATCGACCGGCGCGCCGCGGGCGAGAGCAACGCCGCCACCCTCGATCCGTACACCTACCTTCAGCGCGCCCGCGCCGAGGCGGTGAACGCGTCGGACCTGTTCGCCACCACCAGCCAGAACGGCTCGGTGGAGCACGCGAACCTGTACAACATCGTGGGCTACAGCGAGCTGCTGCTGGCCGAGAACTTCTGCTCGGGCGTGCCGCTGAGCCTGGTGGACGTGAACGGGCAGTTCCTCCCCGGCGCGCAGCAGAGCACCAGCGCGCTGGTCGACTCGGCGATCGTGGCGTTCCAGCAGGCCGCCACCATGGCGGGCGCGCTGGGCGCCGACGGCGCGGCCCAGCTGAACCTGGCCCGCGTGGGCATGGCTCGCGCCATGAGCTTCCAGGGCCGGTACACCGAGGCGGCGGCGATCGCCGCCCAGGTGCCCGACAACTTCCGTTTCTTCGTCGAGTACGACGCCGCGACGCAGAACACCTACAACGTGGTGTTCCAGATCGGCAACGAGGAGAAGCGCTGGGGCGTGAGGGACAACGAGGGGACCAACGGCCTTGTCTGGACCGGTGACCCGCGTACCCCGACCGCTCCGAACGGCACCGCCAACGACGGTGGCGTGACCGGGCCGCACATCGCCCAGCGGAAGTACACCAGCCGCAGCTCCGACGTGCTGCTGGCGTCGGGGATGGAAGCGCGCTACATCCAGGCCGAGGCGGCGCTCAAGGCGGGCCAGACCGGTCCGTTCCTGACCTTCCTCAACCAGGCGCGCGCCATCGGCACGCCGATCGGGGGCACCACGCCCACCGGTGTGACCATCGTGACGCTGCCCGCGCTGGCCACGGCCGGTGCCGACGCGACCGCGATGGCGCGTACGCTCTTCAGCGAGCGTGCGCACAGCCTGTGGCTCACCGCCCACCGCGTGGGCGACCTGCGCCGCCAGGAGCGCAACTTCGGGTTCCCCCAGAACACGATCTGGCCGATTGGCGCCGACGTTCGTGGCGGCCAGTACGGCACCGACGTGTCGCTGACGATCCCGCAGGAGGAGCGCAACAACCCGAGCTTCACCGGCTGCCTGGCTCCGCCGAGCACCGCGTGACGTGAGGACGGGATGGAGGCGCGCCCCCGGGCGCGTCTTCGGCCCGGGCAGTGGAAAGGGTGGCCGGCGTCTCGCCGGCCACCCTTTTTTCGTCCCGCCCCTGGGCCGGGGTTGTACGAAGCTGGCGCGTTCCGTGCATGGGCGCCTGCTTTCCGAGGTGGTGCAACTCGTTGAACAGGAGGATCTTATGGCGAGCAGTCTGGGGCGGAAGATGATGTGGGCGCTGGTAGGCGGGGCCGCGATGAAGGCCGCGCGCGGCGCCACGCGCGACGCGCTGCACACGCGCCAGGGCGCGGCGCGGCTTCCCCGCCCCGTGCGGCGGCAGCGCAACCTGCAGACGGCGCTGCTGATGGCGGTGGGCACCGGCGCGATGATGGCCGTGGCCGACGTGCTGCAGGAGCAGGGGAAGACCGCCGCGCGCGCCCGCGAGCCCAAGGCGGCACGCTAAACGCGCGTGCCGATCGGCTGTGAACGCCATGAGGCGCACGGGTTGTGGATGCCCCGTGCGCTTCGTTCGTTCGCATCCATCCTCGCCGTTTCATCCCTCCCCGCCCCGGCACATCGGAATCACGCCGTGCATCGGGACCCCTCGCCCGAGTCGATCTCCTCACCGCAAACACTCCGGTTTCGTTCATCCCCCTTCCGGCCCAGCGTCCATCATCCACTGACGTTCAACGTGGGTACGCGGAGGAAAGCTCGGGAGCGGATGAGAAAGACCGCGGGCGTGAACCGTGAGTCTCCCGTTGCTCGCGACGATCGGCCCTTGTGAGCGCCACGGTGGAGCCCCATTCTGCCGGGGTGGCTCAACGACGGACGACTCAGGCCGGGGGAGGTGACGCATGAAGGTGGTGGTGATCGGGGCGACGGGGACGATCGGGCGCGCGGTGGCCGGCGCGCTGGAGGGGAAGCACGAGGTGGTACGCGTGGCGCGGACCGAGGGCGACTTGACCGCCGACATCGAGGACGCGCCGTCGCTGGTGGCGCTGTTCGCGGCGGTGGGGCCGGTGGACGCGGTGGTGTGCTGTGCGGGGCGCGCCTCGTTCAAGCCGCTGGAGCAGTTGGCCGAGCCGGACTTTCACCTGGGGCTGAACAGCAAGCTGATGGGCCAGGTGAACCTGGTGCGCCTGGGGCTGAAGCACGTCCGCGACGGCGGCTCGTTCACGCTCACCAGCGGCGTGCTGGCGTGGGAGCCCATGCCCGGGGGCGCCGCCATCAGCCCGGTGAACGCGGCGGTGGAGGCGTTCGCGCGCGCCGCCGCGCTGGAGATGCCGCGCGGCATCCGCGTGAACGTGGTGAGCCCGCCCTGGGTGAGCGAAACGCTCCGCTCCATGGGGCAGGATCCCTCGCACGGGATGCCCGCCGACCAGCTGGCCCACGTGTACGTGGAGGCGGTGGAGGGTACCCGGAACGGGGAGACGCTGGACGCACGCAAGTTCGCCTGAGCCCCGGGATCTGGAGATGACGGATCAATCGACGGACGACCGGCCGCCCGCGGACGGGCACGCGTTGCGCGAGCACCTGGGCAAGCTGCTGGGCTGGCGCGACGCGCACGCGGACTTCGACGCGGCAGTGGAGGGGCTGGACGCGGAGCTGCGGGGCGTGCGGCCGCAGGGGCTGCCGCACTCGCCGTGGGAGCTGCTGGAGCACCTGCGCCTGACGCAGGCCGACATCCTGGAGTTCTGCCGCAGCCGCGACTACGGCGAAAAGCGGTGGCCGCAGGATTACTGGCCCGCCTCGCCCACCCCGCCCGGCCCCGGCGCCTGGGACCGCAGCGCCGACGAGTTCCGCGCCGACCGCGAGGCCCTGCAGTCACTCGCCACCGACCCCGGCGTGGACCTGTTCGCCGAGATCCCCTGGGGCGACGGCCAGACGTACCTGCGCGAACTGCTGCTCGTCGCGGACCACAACGCCTACCACGTGGGCCAGCTGGTGCTGGTGCGCCGTGCGCTGGGCGCGTGGCATTCCGAGTAGCGCATGACCTACCAGGGCAGATGAGAAGAGGCCGCCGGTTGGGCGGCCTTTTCTCATCTCCGAACGCTCACGGAAGCGAGCCACCGTCCCACTGGTGCCCGGGATCTGGAACAAAGGTCATCCCTCCACCGTCCTCTATATTTCCGCTAACGATCCAACCGCCCGGAACCTTGGCGCGGTAAAGGTACCAATGAGCCGGTGCCCCGCTGATCTTGAGCCTCTGGAATTTCAGTTCAGCCTCAGTCATGATCGGGTGCTCCACCATCGAGTTCACATGATCGGCGCCAGCTCGGCCTCGGTGAGGGCGCCGCGGCGGGGGAGGAACCAGGCGAGCGACGCCGCGCAGAACGCCGCGCCCGCCGCCGCGGCCGAGACGGGCAGGGCGCCCGTCCAGCCCAGCACCGCGCACGCACCGCCGAGGACCGCCAGCCGCGCCACCTCGATCGGCCCCGCCCACTTCGCGGACTCGAACACGCCGCCAATCCCCGCCAGGCTGATGGCCACGTAGAACGCCCCGGCCGCCACGTGCGCCCGCGGCATCGCCGCCGCGCTGGTCAGCAGCGCCAGGCTCCCCAGCAGCACGGCCACGAACTGCGCGAAGCCGTACGCCGCCAGGCCGGCGGGCACGATGGGATCGAACGTCTCCACCGTGGCGGCGCTCACCGGCGGCGGCGCCTGGGGGCCGCCAGCGGACGCGGGGCGCCAGCCGGGTGGCCCGACCACGTACATCCACCGGTCGCGCCAGCCGCGAGCCCGCGTGACGGCGCGCGCGATGTCGACGAAGCCGTGCACGTTGGCCCACAGCGGGTTCCAGCTGCGCAGCGGTGTGGTGATGCCGTAGACGGGCTCTTCCTCTTCCGCCTGGAAGGTGCCGAACAGGCGGTCCCACACGATCAGCGCGCCTGCGTGGTTGCGGTCCAGGTACCTGGGGTTGCGCCCGTGGTGCACGCGGTGGTGGCTGGGCGTGTTCAGCACCCACTCGGTGACGCGCCCCATCCTGCCCACGGCGCGGGTGTGTATCCAGAACTGGTACAGCAGGTTCAGCGCGTACGCGGTCACGAACATCCCGGCGGGGACACCGACCAGCGCCAGCGGCACGTAGAACACCCAGGTGAACAGGCCGTGCAGCGAGCTTTGCCGCAGCGCCACGGCCAGGTTGTACTCCTCGCTGCTGTGGTGCACCACGTGCCCGGCCCACAGCAGGTTGATCTCGTGCGAGAGCCGGTGGCTCCAGTAGTAGCAGAAGTCCACCAGCACGAACACCGCCGCCCAGCCCGCCAGCTCCGCCGCGTTCACGGTGAGCCACGGAAATCCGTCCGCCCGGGTGAACGGTGCGCCTTCGATCCACTCCGGCACGGCCGGAATCCACCGCTGGACGGCGAGATGCTCCAGCACCCACACGTAGATGCCGATGGCGAACAGCTTGGAGAACACCCCCGACACCTGGCTCAGGATGCCGCAGCCCAGGTCGGAGATGGAATCGTTCAGCCGGAACAGCCGCCGCCGCGACCACGCCGCGTACGCCAGCTCCACCCCGATGAGCAGGAAGAAGAAGGGGACGGAGAAGAGGATGATGCCCATGCACGAGTGGTTCGGGCGTGGAGAGAACGGGTCTCGAACGATAGACACGGGCCGGAGGACGATCAAGGCCGGGAAGGCACGCGTCCGGAACGGCAGGTTGAACCCCCCGCTGGAACTTCGAGAAGTCCGCCTTCGCGGACCGCGGCGTCCGCGCTCGCGCGAGTGGCGTGCACCCGCGCGCGGAAACCTCATCCGCGCGAATCCGCGAAGGCGGATTTCCGGGCTTCTGATCAGCGGCGGGTTTCAACCCGCCGTGGTACGGACATGAGGGAACGAGGGCGTGCGGACGCGAGTGCGTGCGGACGTATCGGCGGCTCGCCTTGCGTCAAACAGCCCATCCGCCGCACGTTGTGACGCAATCACCCACCGTTTCCGCCCCTCCGCATCCCCGCACCGCACATGACCCGTCGCCGCCGCGCCCTGGCCGCCGCGCTCGCCGCGTTCGCCGCCGCCGCGCCCGCATCTCCCGTTGCCGCGCAGGTGAGCCCGCGGCTGTTTTCCGGGCTGCGCTGGCGGATGGTGGGCCCCTTCCGCGGCGGGCGCACCGTGGCCGCCGTGGGCGTGCCGCAGCAGCCGGGAGTGTTCTACATCGGCGCCAACAACGGCGGTGTGTGGAAGACCAACGACTACGGGCGCGTGTGGACGCCCATCTTCGACAACCAGCCCACCGGCTCGATCGGCGCCATCGCCGTGGCGCCCTCCGATCCCAACATCATCTACGTCGGCAGCGGCGAGGGCCTCCAGCGGCCCGACCTCTCCACCGGCGACGGCATCTACCGCTCCGCTGACGCGGGGCGCACGTGGACGCACCTGGGGCTGCGCGACGGCCAGCAGATCCCCATGCTCGCCGTGGATCCGCGCGACCCCAACCGGGTGTTCGCCGCCGTGCTGGGCCACCCCTACGGCCCCAACGCCGAGCGCGGCATCTACCGCTCCGCCGACGGCGGCCAGACGTGGGAGAAGGTGCTGTACCGCGACCCCGACACCGGCGGGATGGACGTGGCCATCGACCCGCGCGACCCCCAGACCGTGTTCGCGGTGCTCTGGTCCGCGCGGCAGGCGCCGTGGGAGATCGGCGGCTCGTTCACGCTGTCGCGCAACAACGGCCTGTACAAGTCCACCGACGGCGGCACCACCTGGCGCCAGATCACCCGCGGCCTTCCCGGCGCCGCCGACGGGCTGGGGCGCATCGGGATCGAGATCTCGCGCAGCGACCCGCGGCGGATGTACGCGGTGCTGGGCGCGCGCACGCTGGGCGGCGTCTACCGCAGCGACGACGCGGGCGAGAGCTGGGCGCGCGTGAACGACGACGGCCGCCTGTGGGGCCGCGACGGCGACTTCAACGAGGTCCGCGCCGACCCTCGCAACCCCGACGTGGTGTACGTGGCCAACATCGTCACCTGGAAGTCGGTGGATGGCGGGAAGACGTTCGAGGCGTTCCGCGGCGCGCCGGGCGGCGACGATTACCACCGGCTGTGGATCGACCCCGAGAACCCGCGGGTGATCCTGAACGCGGCCGACCAGGGCGCCGTGATCACCGTGAACGGCGGCGAGACGTGGAGCTCGTGGTACAACCAGCCCACCGCGCAGATCTTCCACGTGGCCACCGACAACGCGTTCCCGTACAACATCTACGGATCGCAGCAGGAAAGCGGCTCGGTGGGGATCGCCAGCCGCGGCAACGACGGGCGCATCACCTTCCGCGAGTGGCACCCGGTGGGCGCGGAGGAGTACGGCTACGTGGCGCCCGACCCGCTGAACCCGAACGTGGTGTACGGCGGCAAGATCGGGCGATGGGACCGCGCCACCGGCACGGTGCAGGACGTGAGCCCGCATCCCTTCCGCGGCGACGGCTACCGGCTGGTGCGCACGCAGCCCGTCGTCTTCTCGCCGGCGGACCCGCGCACCCTCTTCTTCGCGTCCAACGTGGTATGGAAAACGACGGACGGCGGACAGCACTGGGCGCAGATCTCCCCCGACCTGACGCGCGAGCGCCCCGGCGTGCCCGCCAACCTGGGCACCTTCGCCGAGCTCGACGCGGAGAAGGGCGCGCACCGCGGCGTGGTGTACGCGCTGGCACCGTCGCCCGTGGACGCCGGCCGCATCTGGGCGGGGACGGATGACGGGCAGATCCAGGTCACCTCCGACGGCGGCGCCCACTGGCGGAACGTGACCCCGCCGCAGCTGGCGCCGTGGGCCAAGGTGTCGGTCCTGGAGGCGTCGCGCTTCGACACGGCCACCGCCTACGCCGCCATCAACACCTTCCGGCTCGACGACCTGCGCCCGCACATCCTGCGCACCCACGACGGCGGCCGCACGTGGGCCGAGGTCGTGGCCGGCATCCCGGCGGAGGGGATCATCAACGTGGTGCGTGAGGATCCCGTGCGGCGCGGGCTGCTGTACGCGGGGAGCGAGCGGCAGGTCTACGTCTCGCTGGACGATGGCGAGCACTGGCAGTCGCTGCGGCTGAACATGCCCGCCTCGTCCATCCGCGACCTGGTGATCCACGACCAGGACGTGGTGGTGGGCACGCACGGCCGTGGCTTCTGGGTGCTGGACGACGTGACGCCACTGCGGCAGGCCGGCGCGGCGGCCGAATCATCCCCCGCCGTGCTCTTCCGCCCGCACGACGCGGTGCGCGTGCGCTGGAACACCAACACCGACACCCCGCTGCCGCCCGACGAGCCCGCCGGCCAGAACCCGCCCGACGGCGCCGTGATCGACTACTGGCTGGGCCGCGACGCCACGCGCCCCGTCACGCTGGAGATCGTGGACGCGGCCGGCCGCGTGGTGCGCCGCTTCAGCGGCGCCGACTCGCTGCCGCCGGTGAAGACCGAGGCGAACGTGCCATGGTACTGGGTCCGCCCGCCCCAGCGCCTGGGGACGGAGGCCGGTGCGCACCGCTTCGTGTGGGACCTGCACCACGCCGCGCCCGCCGCCGAGGAGCGCGAGTACCCGATCTCGGCCACGCCGGGTGACACGTGGAAGGAGCCGCGCGGGCCGTGGGTGATGCCCGGCACGTACACCGTGCGGCTGACGGTGGATGGAAGGGCGTACACGCAGCCGCTGATGGTGCGGATGGACCCGCGCGTGCGCACGCCCGGGCCGGCGCTGGCGCGGCAGTTCGAAGTGTCGATGCGGCTGGTGGACGCGCTGAACCGCGTGGGCGAGGCGCTGGGGCAGGTGCGCGGCCTGCGCACCCAGCTGCGCGCGCTCCGGGGCAAGGGCGGCGCCGAGGTGCAGACGTCGGCCACGCAGCTGGACGAGCAGGTGGCGTCGCTGGAAGACGGCTCCGGCCCGCCGCCCGCCGCGGGGAGTGCGCCCCACGCGAACCTGCAGACCGTGGCCGGCGAGCTGGCCCAGCTCTACGCCTTCGTGCAGGGCGCCGACGCGGAGCCCACCAGCCAGATGAACGACGCGGTGGCGCAGCGCATTGCCGGGCTCGACCAGGCGCTCGCCCGCTGGCGCACCCTGCAAGAGCAGCGCGTCCGCCCGCTGAACGAGCGCCTGCGCACCGCGGGCGTATCGCCGATCGCGCTGCGGCACGAAGACAAGCCCGACGACTCCACCGTCGCCCCCACCGAGGAGGACGAGCCGTGAACCGCCGCTTCTCCGCGCTGCCGGCCATCCTGATCGCGGCCGCCGCCGCGTGCAGGGACGCGCGCGAAGACGCCCGCACCGAGCTGACCCGCCTGGGCAACGCGATGACGGCGCACGCGGCGCGCTTCGGGCGCTACCCCGAGGTGCTGGACGCCACACGCCCCGCGGACGCCTCGAACCTGCCGTTCCGGGCGGAGCACGGCGTGGAGGTGCGGCTGCTGCAGTCTGGCCCGAGCGGCTGGCAGGCGGGGGCCACGCGCCGGAGCTGGGTGTGCATCATGGCCGTGGGCCCGGGCGACCGGCGACGGATGGAGTGCGCGCCGGTGGGGAGCGCCACGCGCGCGGCGAACGCGGCCGCCGGGCTCCCGGTGGACCCGCCGCCGGGCGTGCTGCACTCGCCGCCGGTCACCCCGGCGGATTCTGACAGCACGGCCGCGGCGCGGTGATCATGCGCGGCTGACGGGAAAGCAGGACGGGCGCCGCGGATTGCCGCGGCGCCCGTCCTTTTGCTGACCGTCCATCATTCGGCCGGCACCGTCAGTACGTCCGCGCCTCCCAGTAGTTCTCCACCGTGTCGGGGAGCTTGGCCAGGAAGTTGTACCCGGTGTACCCCTCCAGGGCGTCCACGGTGGTCTTGTAGTCGGTCCACGGGCGAGAGAGGATGCCGGTGACGTTGGGCATGTCCACCGCGATCACCTGGATGCTGCTGGTGCTGGTGGCGTTGGCCAGCCCCTGCCCGTACGGCATCACCACCACGATCTTGTAGCTGTAGGTGGGGATCTGCACCTTCCCCGCCCCGTTCAGCGTGCCGCGGTTGCCGGTGACGCCGCTGATCACGTACAGCTCCTTGTTCCCGGTCTGCGCCAGGTCCTGCAGGTAGTATTCGAAGTCGAGCCACGGCCCCGCGTTCAGGTCGTGGTACTGCGGCACGATGTTGGTCATCAGGAAGGTGGACTTGTTGTCGGTCGCGTCCCACGTGCGCTCCTCGCTGCGCACCTGGTGCCCGCGGTCGTACCCGCTGTTGGTGTAGTCACTCGTGGTGACGTGATAGCAGGTGCTGGGGAGCGAGGCGTCGCTGGTGAAGGTGGTGGAGCGCGCCGCGTCGCCGTAGTGCGTCTTGTTGAGGTTCCAGCTCACCCAGTTGGGCCGCCCCTTCGCGCAGTTGTACGACACGCTGTATTGCCGCTTGGAGAGGATCAGGTCGTCGCTCGAGTTCGCGTCTGCCGGGGTGCCGAACTCCACGTGGCTGTGGTAGATGGCCGAGGGGTAGGTGTAGAAGCTGGGATCGTTGGGGCTGGCGACGATCGGCGCCGTGGAGGTGATGCGGTCGGCGGAGCAGGCGGCGAGCAGGGCGGCGGCGAGCGCGGCCGCGGCGGCACGCACGCGCGGTGGAACGAGGCGCGGGAGCATGGCGTCTCTCTCGGAGGGGTGTCTGGCTGTCCAGCAGGGATAGGCGGAAATTATCATTCGCAACCGCGTAACGCGAGACATCCGACGGCACCGACGTAAACGCGCCGTCCCGTTCGGAACCGCGATTGCGATGCGGCCCAGAATCCATCCGCTCCGATTGGCGTTCTGGCGCAATGCCGCTCCACCACAGACGCGGACCGGCCCGGCGCAATGACTCGCGCCGGGCCGGCTTCTTTCCATCCCCCAGTGATCCTCACGCCATCGCGGCGACCCTTTCCGGCTCACGCGCCGCACCCGCCGCGCCGGGGATGCGCTCCATCGCCCGCTCGGCCAGGGCGCAGATGGTGAGCGACGGGTTCACGCCGGGGTTGGCGGAGACCGCCGAGCCATCCACCACGTACAGCCCCGGGTACCCCCACACCTGGTGGTCGGGGGCGATCACGCCGGCGGACGGCGAGTCGCCCATCACGCAGCCGCCCAGGATGTGCGCGGTGGTGGGGATGCCCAGCAGCGTTTCGGTGACCAGGCTGGCCGGGTACCCGCGCACCTTCTCGGCGACCCGGTTGGCCAGCTCGGTGGCCTCGGGGATGGCGGCGGTGGGCGCGGAGCCGTGGGTGAGCACCGAGCGGACCTTGCCCAGCAGCCGCCCGGGGCGCAGCGACAGGTGGCTGTCGATGCTGCGCATGTACAGCAGGATCATGGTGTGCCGCGCGAAGTCGGGGACGAAGAACGCCTTCACCCCGCGCCACGGGTGGCGCACCGTGAAGCGCAGCGCGTTCCACAGCCGCTCGAACGCGGTGGCGCCCGGCCCGTGCGGCGCCATCAGCACGCGGAAGAAGCCCGCGCCGTCAGGGTAGCGCACCGGCTCCAGCGACGAATGCTCGTCGGTGTGCAGGATGGAGGTGATGGCCACGCCCTCGCTCATCCTCACGTCGCGGCGCTCGCTCACGATCCCCATCAGCACCTCGCTGTTGGTGCGCACGAAGGTGCCCAGCCGGTCGCTGACGCGCGGAAGGCCGCCGGGGTGCGCCTTCAGCTTCATCAGCAGCGGCACGGTGCCCAGCACGCCACCGGCGAGGATCACGTGCTTGGCGCGGTACACCGTCTTCGTGCGAGGCCGCCACCAGCGGAGCGGGCCGGCGAGCGCGGTCACCTCGTAGCCGTCTTCCACCGGGCGGATCCAGGTGACCTCGTGCTCGGCCTCGATGCGCAGGCCACGCTTCTCGGCGAGATACAGATAGTTGCGGTCCAGCGTGTTCTTGGCCCCGTGGCGGCAACCCAGCATGCACCCGCCGCACTGGGTGCACCCCGTGCGCTCGGGCCCCTCGCCGCCGAAGTACGGGTCCGGCGCGGTCACCCCCGGCTGGCCGAAGTAGACGCCGACCTGCGTGGGCTCGAAGCGATCCTCCAGCCCCAGGTCCCTGGCCAACTCGCCCATGACCTCGTCTGGATACGTCCGGCCGGGATACGGCGTGGCGCCCAGCATCCGCCGCGCGCGCTGGTAGCAGGGCGCGAGCTCGGCCTTCCAGTCGCCCAGATGGCGCCAGGTGGGGGAACTGAAGAACCCGTCGCCGGGGATGGGGAGAGTGTTGGCGTAGACGAGCGAGCCGCCGCCCACGCCCACGCCGGAGAGCGCGGTGATGTGGCGCAGGAACTTCATCTGGAACGGACCGCGGAAGCCCAGGTGCGGCATCCACAGCCAGCGGCGGAGGTTCCAGTTGGTGCGCGGAAAGTCGGCGGGGGCGAAGCGGCGGCCCTTCTCCAGCATCAGCACGCGGTGACCCTTCTCCACCAGCCGCAGCGCGCTCACGCTTCCGCCGAACCCCGAGCCGACGATCAGGTAGTCCCAGGTCTGCATGGCCGCTCCAGGTGTCGCCTCGCCACGATGTGACCGCTCTTTCCCATCATCATCGCCCCGTCCGCGCAACCGCGCGTCGGCAACTGTTCGCGAGCGCTGTCCGAAGATTTACGCCGGAGCTCCAAGCGCAACGGCGCCAACGCGTTCGGTGGGTTTCGCGGAGGACGCGAGAAAAGGTGTTTCTGGAGATTACGAGTGAGTGAGGCTCACACAAGTGGCGGCGGGCCTGGGGAGCTTGTCTGAATCTGCGATGGGGATATGATTGGTCATCCCCGCCCTCACACAGCCAGCCTGGGGCTATGATGAACGCGAGCATCGATGAACCGAACGGAGACACGCACATCACGCAGGCCGACGGCAGCATCTTCGACGATCTCGGGTACCCGCCGGAGAGATCGGAGGTGCTGAAGGTGAAGGCGGCGCTCATGACGGCGATCCACCAGACGATCGACGATCGCGGATTGACGGAGGAGGACGCGGCGAACCGGTTCGGTGTTCCCCAGGCACGCATCGCCGAGCTGAGGCGCGGCAAGATCAGTCTGTTCACCACCGAACAGCTGGTGGCAATGCTCGCTCACGCCGGGATGCAGGTGGAGGTCAACGTTCAGGCCGCTGCCTGATCGGACGGATGCGACAACGAACCGACGGCGAGGAGCATCTGCCCTCGCCGTCGTTTTCGTTTCCTCGCGTGTTCCCTCCATCTCGTTCACCCAACCGATCTCGGGACGCGCCACCGATTTCGCCTCGCGGCTTTTCTCACGGCAACAGCTGGATCGCGGGCCAGGTCAACCCGCGATATGCCCCAGGAACCCAAGATTTCGCGTGAGCCACCGGAGCGGCAGGTTGAACGGCAGCCTCGGCGCGTCCAGCAACTCCAGGTATGTGTTGGGATCGTGCTGATACAGTGCTTCGGCTTCGAACACGTACCTGCGCGCCACGCCGGTGATCCTGCTGGCCAGGCCAGCCGCAGCGCGCTTCATCGAACGAGTCGTCGATAGTTCGATGCCAGGCCCCGGCTGCGCATACCCGTGCCGTGCGGAGTTCGCAGCGGCGGCCTTTGCCCACAGGGAGAGCACGGGCGGGCAGCGCGGGCCGGGCGCGTCATACATCTCGCGCAGCCGGGCCAGGTCGTGCCAGGCCATCGGCACCAGGTCGCGGGGATTGTAATAGCGGCGCGCGGTCGGCAAGGAATCTTGCACCAGCCGCGCGAACGCGGCGTTCCCGGCGCTCGGCGCGGCGAAGGTCATCAACTCCACGCGAACGCCCCGCGGGGCATAGCGCGCGGCAAGCTTCAGTGCCAGCACCGACGCCAGGCAGCCGCCCAGGCTGTGTCCCGTCACCCACAATTCCGCTCCGTTGGGGAGCACCGCGTCCAGGTGCTGCAGCATCGTGGTGTCGTGCGCTTCGAGCGTCAGCAGCGCGTTGAGCCCCCGCGCGGCACCGCGGGAGATGCTGGCGTCGCGCACGCTCGGGTGCTCCCAGGGAGAGGTAACGGCCACGTCGATGTCATCGAACACGTCGTGGATGAAGCCGGCGGTCGCGCTGGGGTTGGTCCCGCGGATGGCGACCGCGAACCGTTTGGCCGTACCGTTGGCCGCAACGAACGCGAAGTACGCTCCCGCCGGGTGCGCGGGGACCCACGTGGCTACCCACTCGCCGTGCGTTGCAAGCCGGATGTCCTGAAGGTAACCGGGTAGCTTCTCGGGAAAACCATACGCCAGCCCCGCGAGCGTCATCGCGGTTTTCGCGGCATCCGTGGCCACGGCCGCTCCTGCAACGGTAGCGCTCATTATCATCCTCCCGATCAAAGGTCGCCTGAAACGCTCCTACTCCAACTCGCGCATCAGCTCTTCCAGCGCAGCGCTTCCCGGGCACAGCGACTCGTGCGGCAGGTCGTACAGCGGGGCGGCGATAGTGCGGTTGAGGGCGTGCATGTCTTCGGCGTCGTCCTCGATGTAGAGGAGGCCGGTGACCACCTCGCCGCGCGACTGGTGCTCCTTCACGTGGGCGTAGGCGGCATCGCGGTCCGTCGGATCATAGTCCTGCGCCAGCTTTCGGAAGCGGACCAGGCTGCCGTCGTGCATGGGGACGGTGAGCGCGTCGCCGGGATCGTAGCTCGCGCGGATCTCGTGGGTGATGGGGATGAAGTCGACCGGCGCCAGCTCCTGCATCCGCTCACGGGTGGACGCGTAGCTCTTGGTGGAACCCTCGTGGTCGTTGAAGGTGACGCAGGGCGAGATCACGTCGATGAACGCGAAGCCGCGGTGCTTCAGCCCGGCCTTCAGGATCGGCACCAGCTGCGCCTTGTCGCCGCTGAACGAGCGCGCGACGAAGGTTGCGCCCAGCGTGAGCGCCAGCAGCACGGGGTCGATCGGCTTCTGCCGGTTCGACTCGCCGCGCTTGGCCTTCGACCCCACGTCGGCACTCGCGGAGAACTGGCCCTTGGTCAGGCCGTAGACCCCGTTGTTCTCCAGCACGTACAGCATCGAGACGTTGCGCCGGATGGCGTGGCAGAGCTGGCCCAGGCCGATGGAGAGCGAATCCCCATCCCCCGAAACGCCCACGATCTGCAGCGCGCGGTTGGCGGCGCTCACGCCGGTGGCCACCGCCGGCATCCGCCCGTGCACGGCGTTGAAGCCGTGCGCCTGCCGCAGGAAGTACGCGGTGGTCTTGGACGAGCAGCCGATGCCGCTGAGCTTGGCCACGCGGTGCGGCTCCACGCTCAGCTCGTAGCACGCCTGCACCAGCGCGGCGGTCACGCTGTCGTGTCCGCACCCGGCGCACAGGGTGCTCATCGCCCCCTCGTAGTCGCGCCGGGTGAGCCCCAGCTCGTTGGGCTCCAGGCCGGGGTGGCGGACGGGCGGCTTGGCGATGGAGGTCATGCGGCCACCTCCGTCATCTCCGCGTGCACGCCCTGCATCACCCGCCGGGCGCTCAGCGGCACCCCTCCGTAGTCGCGGATCGAGAGCAACCGGTCCCCCGCGATCCCCGTCTCCAGCATCAGCAGCGAGCGGAGCTGGCCGTCGCGGTTCTGCTCCACCACGAAGGTGCGCTCGTGCCGGCGCAGGAACTCGGCGACGGCTTCGTCGAAGGGGAAGCCGCGCACGCGCATCGAGTCGAGCACGACGCCCTCGCCGGCCAGAAGGTCCACCGCCTCGTCGACCGCCGCGCGGCCGCTACCGATGCACACGATCCCCGCCTCGGCGCCCTCGCGCAGGCGGATCTCGGGCGCGGGGACGGCGCGCGCGGCCGTTTCCAGCTTGCGCACCAGGCGGTCCACCACCTCGGTGTACGCGTCCGCGTCCTCGGTGTACGCGGCATCGCGGTCATGCCCCGAGCCGCGGGTGAAGTAGGCGCCGTTGGGGTGCACGCCGGGGAGCGAGCGCGCGGCGACTCCGTCTCCATCCACGTCGAGGTAGCGGCTGAACGTCCGCATCGCCGCAAGCTGCTCGGCGGTGACCACCTCGCCGCGGTTCGGGCGATAGCGATCGTCCCACTCCAGCCGCGGCACCATCCAGTCGTTCATCCCGATGTCCAGGTCGCTGACCACGAACACGGGCGTCTGGAAACGCTCGGCCAGGTCGAACGCCCGCACGGCAAAGTCGAAGCACTCCGCCGGGTGGGCGGGGAAGAGCGCCACGTGCTTGGTGTCGCCGTGCGATGCGTAGGCGATGGACATCAGGTCGGACTGCTGGGTGCGCGTGGGCATCCCCGTGGACGGCCCGGTGCGCTGCACGTCGAAGAAGACGGCGGGGATCTCGGTGTAGTACGCCAGCCCGATGAACTCGCCCATCAGGCTGATCCCCGGCCCGGCCGTGGGGGTGAACGCCCGCGCCCCCGCCCACCCCGCGCCGATCACCACCCCCGCCGCCGCGAGCTCGTCCTCCGCCTGCACGATGCAGTAGCGCCGCTCGCCCGTCTCCGGATCGACCCTGTACCGCCCGCAGAAGCGGATGAACGCGTCCATCAGCGAGGTGGCGGGGGTGATGGGGTACCACGCGCCGACCGTGGCGCCCGCGTAGACGCAGCCGAGCGCGGCGGCGGTGTTGCCGTCCAGCAGCACGTGGCCACGGGTGGCGTCCATCGGCTCCAGCCGGATCGGGAGCGGGCAGTGGAAGTGCTTCGTGGCGTAGTCGAACCCCAGGTGCAGCGCGGTGAAGTTGCTGTCGATCAGCTTCGGCTTCTTCGCGAACTCGGCGCGGATGGAGTCGCCGATCACCTGCATGTCG
This sequence comes from Longimicrobium sp., assembly GCA_035691085.1. Taxonomy (GTDB): domain Bacteria; phylum Gemmatimonadota; class Gemmatimonadetes; order Longimicrobiales; family Longimicrobiaceae; genus Longimicrobium. The sequence continues at coordinate 1,121 of DASSJS010000537.1, read as the reverse complement.
ATGCCGAGCAGCGCCGCCAGCGCGCCGGCGTAGGCGATGTTCTTCATCAGCGTGCGCTCGCGGCTCCCGGCGAACGCCTCGATGCACATCGCCCCCAGCGGGATGCCGATGAAGGTGACGTCGTTGCGGAGCAGCGACGCGTCCAGCGGCCACGAGCTGTCGTACAGCAGCCACCCGCCGGTGCGGACCTCGGCCACGTCGCGCGCGTGCGTGGCCGGGTTCATCGCCACCACCAGGTCGAAGGCGGGCGTGCGCGCGGTGTAGCCATCCTTGTTGACCCGGATCTCGTACCAGGTGGGCAGCCCCTGGATGTTGGAGGGGAAGACGTTCTTGCCGCTGACGGGGATCCCCATCCGGAAGATGGACTGCAGCAGGAGCGAGTTGGCGCTGGCCGACCCCGTTCCGTTCACCGTCCCCACCTTGAAGGCGAAGTCGTTCACGCGGCTCCCGTCGTCCGCGTTCGCCCTGCCGTTGATGGACGGATCGGCGGGCGGAGCGTCGGGGAAGAGACGGTCTATGCGTGGGCCGCGCATGCGCTCCTTCCGGCGTAGGGGATCAGCAGGTCGAAAACGCGCATGTCCCACGCGGCGGTGGGGCAGCGCTCGGCGCACAGGCCGCAGTGCAGGCAGATGTCCTCGTCCTTCACCATCACCCGCGCCGTCTGCGGCAGCGCGTCGCTGACGTAGATCGGCTGGCTCAGGTTCTCGGCCGGGGCGGAGAGCCGCGTCCGCATCTCCTCTTCCGGCGCGCCGTCGTACGTGATGGTGAGGCAGCTGACCGGGCAGATGTCGATGCACGCGTCGCACTCGATGCAGAGCGGCGCGGTGAAGTGCGTCTCGATGTCGCAGTTCAGGCAGCGCTCCACCTCGCGCGCCGTCTGCTCCGCGGTGAACCCCAGCTCCACCTCCACGTCGAGCCGCGCGAAGCGCTGCACCAGGTCGGCGTGGATCATCTTCGTGCGCGGCGCCGGCTCGTAGTCGTTGCTGTACTCCCAGGCGTGCATCCCCAGCTTGGCGCTGGTGAGGTTCATCCCCCAGGCGAGGCGGTCGGTGAGCGGCAGCCCCTGGCAGTGGTTGTGGATGGAGATGGCCGCCTGGTGCCCGTGCTCCACCGCCCAGATG
>DASSJS010000536.1:0-4723 GCA_035691085.1 Longimicrobium sp. | reverse complement strand
GTACTCCTTCGTGTAGCCGTAGCCGCCGAACAACTCCACGCACAGCGACGTAACGCGCTCCGCCACCTGCGAGGAGTACAGCTTCGCCATCGCCCCCTCGCGCGCGATGTCGTGCCCCGCGTCCTTGAGCCGCGCCGCGTTGTACACCATCAGCCGCGCCGCCTCCAGCTCGGTGGCCATCTGCGCGATCTGGAACTGCACGCCCTGGAAGTCGCCGATGCGCTTGCCGAACTGCTCGCGCTCCTGCACGTACTTCACGGTGGCGTCCAGCGCGCCCTGCCCGATCCCGATCATCTGCGCGCCGATGCCGATACGGCCCTCGTTCAGCGTCTCGATCGCCGTCTTGTAGCCCTTCCCCACCTCGCCCAGCACGTTCTCGGCGGGGACGAACACGTCTTCCAGGATCAGTTCGGTGGTGGACGAAGCGCGGATGCCGAGCTTGTCCTCCTTCTTCCCCACGCTGAAGCCGGCGAACTCCTTCTCCACGATGAACGCCGTGATCCCCTTGTACCCCTGCGCCGGATCAACATTGGCGAACACGATGAAGATCTCGGCCTCGCCGCCGTTGGTGATCCACAGCTTGCGGCCGGTGAGCCGGAACCCGCCGTCCGCCGGCACCGCGCGCGTCGCCAGCGCGAATGCGTCGGAGCCCGACCCGGCTTCCGACAGCGCGTAGGCGCCCACCTTCTCGGCGCAGAGCTGCGGGAGGTACTTCGCCTTCAGCTCCTCGGACCCCCAGCGCAGGAAGGCGTTGTTCACCAGCGTGTTCTGCACGTCCACGAACACGCCCACGCTGGCGTCCACGCGGCTCAGCTCCTCCACCACCAGCGCGGCGGTGAAGAACGAGGCGCCGGCGCCGCCCAGCTCGTCGGGAACCTCGATCCCCATCAGCCCCATCTCGAAGAACTGGGGGATGAGGGTGGGGTCCATCTTCTGCGCCTCGTCCATGGCGTGGACCCGGGGGCGCACCTCGTCGTTCGCGAACTGGCGCACCAGGTCGCGGAACATCGTCTCATCTTCGCTCAGCACGGTCAGCGGGGCGCCGGCCGCGGCAAGGTCAACGGTAGCCATGGTTGGGCAGCTCTGTTTTGATCGTCGTCGGTTTCCAGCGGCCTCGGCCCGGCCGAAGCATCGTTGCACAGCCCCGTAATTTATCACGCGCCGCCGCTCGCGACGAGGGGCGCCCTTGCGCGCGGGGCGAGCCCACCCGAGCGTGTGCCCGGCAGCGGTCCAATCGATCGGCCGTGCTGGCCCGGTCATCCCGCGGATGACGATGGACGTGGATCAGGCTTGGACGCGGGATCGGATCGTGGCTCGCGGCCGGCAGATCCGAAGGCAGGCGTCCGCGCGAGCGGACTTCGTGCCGACGCTGCCGCGACATTCGTACGTACGACCGCGGCGCTCCTCGCTGCACCGCCCTCGAAACCGGTCAGCCGATCGTCGTCTGTGGTTGTGCTTGGCATGCTCCGTGCGCCCCTCCGCCCGCTCTTCCACGCGGCGGCGCTGGCCGCGCGGGCAGAGGACACCAGGGCACATCGTACAGGCAACATGAGCAGCATCTCCCCCGAACCGGGGAACAGGCGCAGGCCCTCCACCCGCGGCGAAGACGCCGGGCGCGCGGCTACCTTCTCGCGGCGCATCGAGTGCGACGGCGCGCGTGGCCCGGCGCAGTCGGCGCCGGCGCGCGGCGGCGGGCTGCGCGAGCCCGGCACGTGGGCCAGCCGGCGCGACGAGCGCCGGTAGCCCACCCGCGCGGGTGCCCCACCCACCTCATCTCATGTCGACAACCCAGAACGAGTCCGCCGCCGGCGTGTCCGGCTACGACCCCGAGGACCTGCGCATCTCGCGGCTGAGGCCGCTGCGCGGGCCAAACTTCTGGCGCCTGGCGCCGGTCATCGCCTGCGACGTGACCCTCGGCGCGCTCGAAGACGTGCCGACCACGCGCATTCCCGGCTTCAACGAGCGGCTGGTGGAGCTCCTGCCCACGCTGCGCGAGCACCCCTGCTCGCGCGGCTCGGAGGGCGGCTTCCTGGCGCGCCTGGAAGAAGGGACGCACCTGCCGCACGTGCTGGAGCACGTCGCCCTCGAGCTGCAAACGCTGGCGGGGAGCGACGTGTCGTTCGGCCGCGTGGTGGAGAGCGGCGACCCCGGCGTGTGGTGGCTGATCGTGGCGTACGAGGAAGAGGACGTGGGGCTGCAGGCGGTGCGCGAGGCCGGCCGCGTGGTGCGCGCCTGCATCTCGGGCGGCGCCTTCGACGTGGAGGCCGCGGTCGAGGACCTGCACGACCTGCGCGAGAACGTGAAGCTGGGCCCCAGCACCGCGGCCATCGTGGACGAGGCGGCGCGGCGCGGCATCCCCGTGCGGCGGCTGAACTCGTACTCGCTGGTGCAGCTGGGGCTGGGGAAGAACCTGCGCCGCATCCAGGCCGCGATGAGCGACTACACCAGCGCCATCGCCGTGGAGATCGCGCAAGACAAGGACGACACCCGGCGCGTGCTGGGCAACATCGGCCTTCCCGTGCCCCAGGGCGACACGGCCACCACGCTCGACGGCGCGCTGGAGGTGGCGGGCGAGATCGGCTTTCCCGTTCTCCTCAAGCCGCTGGACGCCAGCCACGGCCGCGGGATTTCGGGCCGCCTGGACAGCGACGACGAGATCCGCGCCGCCTGGGAGGTCACTCGCTCGTACGGCCGGCGCGTGGTGGTGGAGCGCTTCGTGACCGGGCGCGACCACCGCGTGCTGGTGGTGGATGGCCGGCTGGTGGCCGTGGCCGAGCGCGTTCCCGCCCACGTCGTCGGTGACGGGCACCACACCGTGCGCCAGCTGGTGGAGCTGGCGAATCGCGACCCGCGCCGCGGCCGCGGCCACACGCGCACCCTTACCCGGCTCCCCGACGACGGGCTCACCGAGGAGCACCTGAGGGCGCGCGGCCAGTCGTGGGACACGGTCCCCGCGGCGGGCGAGGCGGTGTACCTCCGCGCCACGGCCAACCTGTCCACGGGCGGCACCTCCATCGACCGGACCGACGAGATCCACCCCGACAACGTGACCAGCTGCGAGATGGCGGCGGGGATCGTGGGGCTCGACATCGCGGGGATCGACGTCCTTTCGCCCGACATCTCCGTGCCCTTCCGCGAGAACGGGGCGGTGATCATCGAGGTGAACGCCGCGCCGGGGCTGCGCATGCACACGCACCCCAGCGAGGGGAAGCCGCGCAACGTGGGCGCGCCCATCATCGACATGCTGTACCCGCCGGGGCAGGGGTACACCATCCCGGTGATCGCCGTCACGGGCACCAACGGGAAGACCACCACCACCCGCCTGATCGCCCACCTCTTCCGCCAGACGGGGAAGACGGTCGGCTTCACCACCACCGACGGCGTGTACCTCCAGAACCGGCAGGTGATGGAGGGCGACATGACCGGGCCGTTCTCGGCCAACATCATCCTCAGCAACCCCACGGTGGACGTGGCGGTGCTCGAGACCGCGCGCGGCGGCATCCTGCGCGCCGGGCTGGGGTGGGACGAGTGCGACGTGGGCGTGGTGCTGAACGTGACCGCCGACCACCTGGGCCTGCGCGGCATCAACACCGTGGAGCAGCTGGCCGAGGTGAAGTCGGTGATCCCCGCCGTGGTCAAGCGCGAGGGCCACGCCGTGCTGAACGCCGACGACCCGCTGGTCTACGGCATGCGCGAGCGCACCACGGCCGACATCGTCTTCTTCTCCACCCTCCCGGACGGCACCAACGAACGCTTCGAGGAGCACGTGGAGCGCGGGGGGATCGGCGCGCGCATCGAGGACGGCACCTTCGTGATCCGCCGAGGCCGGCTGCGCATCCCCATCGCCGGGGTTGCCGAGGTGCCGTTGATGATGGGCGGCGCCGCGCGCTTCCAGCAGCAGAACATCCTGGCCGCCATCGCCACCGCCTACGTGCAGGGCGTGCGCTACGACACCATCCGCGCCGGGCTCCTCTCCTTCTTCCCGTCGCCCAGCATGACGCCGGGGCGGCTGAACCTGCTGCGCGTGGGCGACGCGCGCGTGCTGGTGGACTACGCGCACAACCCCGCCGCCGTGAAGGGGCTGATGGACATGGTCGCCAACATCCCCGCGCGCCGCCGCATCGGCGTGGTGGGCGCGCCCGGCGACCGCCGCGACGCCGACATCCGCTCGGTGGGGCAGATGTGCGCCGGGCTGGACCTGGCCATCGTGAAGGAAGACGAGGACCTGCGCGGCCGCGCGCCGGGGGAGACCACGGCGATCCTGATCGAGGGCCTGCGTGACGCCGGCCTGCACGGCGACCAGATCGAGCAGGTGTCCAGCGAACCGGCCGCCGTCGCCCGCGCCATCGAACTCCTCGGCGACGGTGACGTGGCCGTGGTGCTGGCCGACGACGTCCCCGGCGTGCTGGCGCAGCTCCGCCCCCGCACCACCGGCACCGGCCTCTGACCCTTTCGGATGACCGTCGAACGACGGTCGTACCGCGGCGGAAGACGAAGAAAGGGCAGCAAGGATCAATCTCCTCGCTGCCCTTTTCTTGGTTCTTCGTCGATTTAGTTGCAGCCTGATCGCACCGGAGCACGCCGGCGAGTGGCTGCAGGCTTGGAATGCGCTGAGTATCGAAATTTTTTTGCAGGAACACCGCTTCCGTCGTTCACCCCGTCATCTGCGCCTGCAGGCTTCGTTCACTGCGTCATCAGGGGGAATCGAGCCCTCCCGGTCCTC
>DASSJS010000535.1:0-2239 GCA_035691085.1 Longimicrobium sp. | reverse complement strand
CGTGCTGGAGGAGGTGATCATCGCGCTCCTCGCGGGCGGGCACGCGCTGCTCGTCGGCGTGCCCGGGCTCGCCAAGACGCTGCTGGTGCGCACCCTGGCGCAGGCGCTGGAGCTGGAGTTCAAGCGCGTGCAGTTTACCCCCGACCTGATGCCGGGCGACATCACCGGCACGGAGGTGATCGAGGAAGACCGCACCACCGGCCGCCGCGCCGCGCGCTTCATCCGCGGCCCCATCTTTACCCAGGTGCTGCTGGCCGACGAGATCAACCGCACGCCGCCCAAGACGCAGGCCGCGCTGCTGGAAGCCATGCAGGAGGGCCGCGTGACCGCCGGCGGCGAGGACCTGATGCTGCCGCGCCCCTTCTTCGTCCTGGCCACGCAGAACCCGATCGAGCAGGAGGGGACGTATCCGCTCCCCGAGGCGCAGCTCGACCGCTTCATGTTCGACATCCGCCTGGAGTACCCCAGCGCCGACGAGGAGGTGGAGATCCTCCGCGCCACCACCGGCGTGGCGGACGCCGACATCACCCCCGTGCTCGACGCCGAGCGGGTGCTGACGCTGCAGCGCTGGGTGCGCGAGGTGCCCGTGTCCGACAACGTGTTCCGCTACGCCGCCTCCCTGGTCCGCGCCACCCGCCCGGCCGACACGACCGCCGTGGACGACGTGAAGCGCTGGATTCGCTGGGGCGCCGGCCCGCGCGCCGGGCAGGCGCTGATCCTGGGTGCCAAGGCGCGCGCCCTGCTGGCCGGCCGCTTCCACGTGACGCCGGATGACGTGCGGCGCGTGGCTCTTCCCGTCCTTCGCCACCGCGTGCTGGTGAACTTCCACGCCGAGGCCGAGGGCATCTCCACCGACGACGTGGTGGGCCGGCTGCTGGGCGCGGTGGAGCCGCCGCGCAGCGGGTTGTAGGCGCGAGATGCCGGAGCTCCTGGCCGGGCGAATGAATTCGCGGCAACAACGGCCCGAAGTCCGCCTTCGCGGACTGTGGACGCGGCGCTCGTGCGGCGGGGCGGAGGATCGTGTGTCCGCGGCGGCGGGTGCGGCCGCAGGTGCGGATGCGGCCAAGCCGATTTCGGAGGATCGCGCGTCCGCCATCCACGGCGGGTTGAAACCCGCCGCTGGAACTGCGGGAAGTCCGCCTTCGCGGACTGCGCGGAGAGGCACCGTGGCGCGGGCGGGCATCCCGGCCACGCGGGAGCCGCGGGATGGTCCGGTGGCGGCAGGGCACACGATCGTCCCTCCCCTGCAGTTCGGGGGAGGGACAGGCGAGGAACGAGCCCGGGAGAGGGCCAGCGGCGCCGGGGTCGCGCGATGACTTCCACCCAGTTCCTCCCCCCCGGCCTGCTGGAGCACCTGGGCGGGCTCGAGATCATCGCCAAGACCGTGGTTCGTGGCTTCCAGGCGGGCATCCACCGCTCGCCGCTACGCGGGGCGGGGGAGGATTTCGCCAAGCACCGCGACTACCAGCAGGGCGACGACGTCCGCTACCTGGACTGGAAGCTCTACGCGCGCACCGACCGGCTGTACGTCCGCGAGTTCGAGGAGCGCTCCAACCTCCAGTCGTACATCGTGGTCGATGGATCGGTGTCGATGGATTACGGCGGCGCGGGCGGGGTGACCAAGCTGCGGTACGCATCGTACGTGGCCGCGGCGCTGAGTCACCTGATGATCGGCGGGGGCGACGCGGTGGGGCTGGCGGCGTTCGGCGCCGAGCCGCGGCTGCTGCTGGCGCCGCGCGCGCGGAAGGGCCATCTGCACGACCTGCTGCTCAACCTCGAGCGCCTGCAGCCGGGCGGATCAGCCGGCGCGGCGGACGTGCTGGACCGCGTGGGCGTGGCCATGCGCCGCGGCGGCCGCGTGATCATCCTCTCCGACCTGCTGGAAGAGGATGATGGTGCCGCGCTCGTGGCAGCCGCCGGGCGCCTTCGCGCGCGGGGCGACGAGGTGATCGTGATGCGCGTGCTCACGCCCGAGGAATTGGGAGATGCCGCGCCCGACGCGGGGCTGTTCTACGACCCCGAGCACCCCGCGCGGCAGGTGCCGGCCACGCCGCGGCAGGATGCCGGCTACGCCCGGCGCGTGGCCGCGTACTACGATTCGATCGCCGACCGGCTGCGGGAGCGCGGCGTGGAGTACGTGCCGCTGTCCACCGCGCAGCCGGTGGAGCAGGCGCTGGTGGCGTGGGTCAACCGGAGGCGCGGGTAGCAACGTGCTCACCTTCGGCACCCCGGCGTTCCT
>DASSJS010000534.1:0-20000 GCA_035691085.1 Longimicrobium sp. | reverse complement strand
CTGATGGCGGAGTGAGCCGCCGTCCAGCCTCTCTGTGCCTCTGCGTCTCTGCGTGAGACGCCGTAGCGGGAGACGGCGGGTTTGCGCTGGCGCGCGAGCATGCGTAGCTTCGCAAACAGCGCGGCGGCCGTGGGCGATGGATGGCGCGCTTGTTGCCCCTGCGGCGGCCCGACCGGCAGTGTGGACGTCAACCTCGTGAACGGACCAGAGGAGCCATGAGCTTCCGAACGAGCAAGCAGAACGGTGTGGTGGTGGTGGACGTGGACGGGCAGCTCATCGTGGGGAACCGCCAGGAGCTGAAGCAGAAGGTGCTCGACGAGCTCGAGGGCGGCGAGCGCAAGTTCCTGATCGACTTCACCAACACCGGCTACATCGACTCGTCGGGCCTGGGCGTGCTGGTGAGCCTGAGCAAGAAGATCCGCGAGCAGGGCGGCGAGCTGCGCCTGGCCAACCTGAACGAGGACCTGCGCACGCTGTTCGAGCTCACCAAGCTCGACACGCTCTTCAACATCGCCGACTCGCGCGACGCCGCGCTGTCTGCTTTCTAATTGACGAGCACGGCCGCCGGGCCGCGCCGGAACCCCGGTCCACCCGCCGGGCTTCCGGGCGACAAATCCCGGCGGCCTTTCGCGTGCCGAGCCTGATGGACCTCTCCGATCGCAGCAACGGGCGGCCTTCCCGCGAGGGGACGCACTTTGCGCTGGAACTGCCCAGCGACCTCCGGCTGATCGACCCGGCCATCGGCTACCTGGCCGCACGGCTGCGTGACTACGGGTACGAGGGCTCGCGCCTTACCCTCAACTTTCGCGTGGGGGTGAGCGAGGCGCTGGCCAACGCCATGATCTACGGCAACGGCCGCGACCCCGCCAAGCGCGTGCGCGTGGAGGTGGAGCTGGCGCTGGAGCGCGTCTCCGTGGTCGTGCGCGACGAGGGCAACGGCTTCGACCCCGGCGACGTGCCCGACCCCACCCTTCCCGAAAACCTGGAGCAGCCCGGCGGCCGCGGCATCTTCCTGATCCGCGAGCTGATGGACGAGGTCGACTTCCACGGCTGTGGCAACTGCGTGCGCCTGGTGCTGTACCGCCAGGAGCCGCTTCCGCGCGCCTCGTAGCCCCGGCGCCCCCATGCCCGCAACCCTGTCGCCCGCCCCGCCGCGCCACGCCCGTGACGTGCTGGATGACCTTCGGCGCGCCTACGGCGAGTGCGTGCGCGTGTGGGCGCCCGCCGGCGAGGGGTGGCGGCCGGTGCTGGGCCCCGGCGTGGACGGGGTGCCGGGGCCGGGGGACGACGCGGTGGCCGTGCCCGGCACCGACTACCGGCTGGAGATGGCCGGCGCGGCCCCGGCAACGGTGGACGGGGCGGCGCGCTTCCTGGCCAGCACCCTGGCGCGGGTCACCCGGCACGACGAGGAGATCCGCTCCTTCAGCCGCGAGATCTCGGAGCGCTACGAGGAGATCAACCTCCTCTACTCCATCAGCGAGATCCTGGGCTCCATCATCTCGCTGGAGCAGGCGGCGGGGATCATCCTTTCCGAGGTGGCCAGCATCCTGGGCGCCAGCCGCGCCGCGCTCTGGGTGCACGACGCCGAGGCCAACCGGCTCGACCTGGCCGCCGTGGAGGGGGGCGACGGGCACCAGGGCCCGATCCGCGTGGACGACCCCTGCTCGGTGACCGCCGCCGTGTTCCGCGAGGCGCGGCCGGTGATCCTGGCACCCGGCGAGGTGTACGCCCGCGGCGAGTGCCACCAGGAGCAGCCGCAGCAGGGCGCCTTCCTTTCCGTGCCCGTCAGCTACACGCCGCCCGAGGGCGAGGCGCGCACCGTGGGGGTGATCAACCTGACCGGGCGCCCCGGCGGGTTCAGCGCGGGCGACCTGAAGCTCCTGTCCGCCATCGCCAGCCAGATCGGCGCGGCGGTGGAGAACAACCGGCTGATCGAGGAGTCGCTGCGGCAGGAGCGCATCGTGCGCGAGATGGAGCTGGCGCACGACCTTCAGCTGAAGCTCCTCCCCCCGCTGGAGCAGTTCGCCAGCTACGCCGAGGTGGCGGCGCGATGCATCCCGGCCGAGTCCGTCGGCGGCGACTTCTACCACCTGTTCCGGCTCCCGGGGAACCGGCTGGGGGTGCTGATCGGCGACGTGAGCAGCCACGGCTTCGGCGCGGCGCTGATCATGGCGCTGACCATGAGCGCCGTCGCGATCCACGCCAGCGAGGGCGACCCGCCGGCCGAGGTGCTGCGGCGCACGCACCTGGCGCTGATCGACGAGCTGGAGACCACGGAGATGTACCTCACGCTGTTCTACGGCGTGATCGACCCCGCCGAGGGGACCATCGCCTACGCCAACGCCGGGCACTCGCACGCCTGGCGCGTGCCGGCCGAAGGGCCGCCGCAGCGGCTGGCGGTGACCGACCCGCCGTTCGGGATCATCGACCGCTCGCAGTACGGCGAGGCCACGGCGCCGTGGGAGGGCGGGCGCGACCTCCTCTTCCTGTTCACCGACGGGCTGAGCGACGCGCTGGAGCGGGGCGAGGTGGAGGGCGAGCGGATCCTGGTGGACGAGGCCGCGCGCCTGCGCGACCGCCCCGCCGAGGAGATCGTGGTGCGGCTCTTCGCGCGCGTTGGCGAGGAGGGCGCCACCGTGCCGCCCGACGACCGCACGGCCGTGCTGGTCCGCTTCTGATGCCGGCCTGACGTGCCTCCCCGCCAGCTTCCCTACCCGGACGACCTCCCCCGCGCCAAGCGCGCGCTGGGGCAGAACTTCCTGATCGACCCCAACATCCAGCGGAAGATCGTGGCCGCGCTCGACCCCGGCCCCGGTGACGAGGTGCTGGAGATCGGCCCCGGCGTGGGCGCGCTCACGAAGCACCTCGCGGGGAAGGTGAGGCGGCTGGTGCTGGTGGAGCTGGACAACGGCCTGGCCGCGCGGCTGCGCGAGGAGTTCGCGGGCGATCCGAGTGTGGAGGTGGTGAACGAGGACGTGCTGGACGTGCCGCTGGAGCAGATCTCCAGCGACCCGGCGGCGCTGAAGGTGATCGGCAACATCCCGTACAACATCACCACGCCCATCCTGTTCAGCCTGCTGGAGCGGCGCCCGCGCCCGCAGCAGATCGTGCTGATGGTGCAGCGCGAGGTGGCCGACCGCATCCTGGAGCCGGCGGGGAGCAAGACGTACGGCGCGCTGGCCGTGGGCGTGCAGGCGGTGGCCGACGTGAGCCGCGTGATGAACGTGAGCCGCGACGCCTTCCGCCCCGTGCCCGACGTGATGAGCAGCGTGGTGAAGATCGTGCCGCACCAGCCGCCGCGGTTGGAGCCCCACGACGAGGCGGCGCTGCGCGAGCTGACCCGCGCCGCCTTCCAGCAGCGCCGCAAGCAGTTCCAGCGCATCCTGCGTGACGCCTACCACCTGTCGGTGGAGGAGGTCGAGGAGGTCGGCCGCGCCGCCGGGATGGACCTGGTGCAGCGCCCCGAGACCTTTTCCTCCGAGAAATTCATCGACCTTGCCCGGGTGCTCTTGAAGCGCGGCTGAGAGCGGCCGCACCCCACCAGACCCCGGAGCCGGCGGAGAAGAGGATCTCCGCCGGCTCCGTTTTCAATCCAGGTGTTCCGTTGCTTCGGAAAGAACTCTGTCGATGTCATCCTGAAGGAGCCTAAGCGACTGAAGGATCTATACTTGAATCCACGCTGCGGTCAGGATGACGATCCACCCTTCCATCAACGGATCAATCGGATCTTGGTATCAGCATCGGCGCTTTCGCCGCTGCACGTAGTCGCGATTCATCGCTTCGAGGAACCCCCCGCACGCACGGCCGGACGCTGGAATCGCTGGAAACGACTTGGCGTCTCGTGTATCGCTAAGGTGAGTTTCGTGCATCAGCTGACCGGTGTCCACTTTGTTATCCTGACCCTTCTACTTGAACAGAGTACGTGCAGCGTGACGCCGTTTCTCCTGCGCGGATATTCCCTTTACGGCGTATGTAGCAGGAGGTATATTTCAATGGGTTGGGAGGTGGAAGGGACGGACGAATTCACGGACTGGTTCATGGGCCTGACGCGGTCCGAAAGCGATGCGGTGGCGCGCGCGGTCGGGTTGCTGGAGCGGTTCGGGCCGGCGCTCGGTGATCCGTACACGTCCGACGTCGTGAGCTCACGCCACAAACGGATGCGTGAGCTGAAGGCGCAGCATCGTGGGCACCCCCTGCGGATGCTTTACGCGTTCGATCCACGCCGCACGGCCATCATCCTTCTCGGCGGCGACAAAACGGGTGACGATCGCTGGTACGACGTGAACGTGCCGCGAGCGGACCGCCTGTACGACGTTCACCGGGACGAGCTCAAGCAGGAGGGGTTGATCTGATGGCGGGACGTACACCCTGGCGGGAGATCCTGGCGAAACGGTACGGCCCCGGCGAAATCGATTGCCTGGACCGGCAGGTGGAAGCCGCGGTTGCCGCGATCGAGTTGGACGAGCTGCGGAAGGCGCGCAATCTGACGCAGGAAGACCTCGCGCGGCGGCTGGGGACGCGGCAGGCGAACGTGTCAAAGCTCGAGCACCGGGCGGACGTGCGCGTGAGCACCCTGCGCGACGTGGTGGAGGCGATGGGCGGCGAGCTGCGCATCACCGCGCACTTTCCGGACGCCGACTATCTGATCGAGCCAGGGATGGAGGCACGCGCCGGGCGCTGAGTTCTCACAACGGGGTGAGCGCCCGGCGAGAAGCATCGCCGGCGAGTTCCATGCGCGAGGTGGCGGCGATCGTTCGACGGGAGAATCAGCTGGTTTTCATCCCAGAGGACCAGAGGAACCAGAGAACTGCAACAGCTTTTCTCTGGTTCCTCTCGTCCCTCTGTGTTGAAATCCTGCGGTTCGTCGTTTGGATGTTCAGGCCGTGGCCGCCGAAGTGGCGTGGAGCTTCAGCATCAGCACGTTCGCCGTGGATGGGCAGACGGTGGCGAACTGGAGCGAGTCGCGGATGCCCTCCGGAACGTTATCGCGCGGTACGGGGGTGAAGCCGAGCTTTGGGAAGTAGTCCGCGGCCGTGTTCGTCATCAGGTAGACCGAGTCGAGCCCGCGCGCCTCGGCCCAGGCCAGCCGCTCGCGGGTGAGCGCCGCGCCCAACCCGCGCCCCTGCCACGCCGGATCGACGGCGACCGATCGGAGCAGCCCTGCGCCGCCGTACACCTCCACCCCTGCCGCGCCCACGATCCGCCCATCCGCCACCGCCACGGCGTACGTTTCGCCGAACTGCTCGTCCAGCCCGTCCGGCGGCAGCTTCGTCGCCCGCAGCAGCCGCTCCACCTCGTCCTGGTCCGCCGCGGACGCGGGGCGGATCTCGAAATCGCTCATCGTTCGATCCCCTAATCTATTCTTGACTTGCGCCCGTGAAGACTCGCGCAGTTTGCGAGCCTTGTCGTAGTTGTTGCCGCGGCTTCAGCCGCCGGTCGCACGATTCGGGATGACGCAGTTCAGTTCAGGTTGCGCCCGAGGGACCGGTGCGGGATGCGGCACGGTCCCCCTGCCACCCTAATCTCACGCGCAGCAACCGGGCGCGCAGCAGGCACCCGCCCCGGCCGCCGCGGCGACCTCCACCGGCTTGGTCGCGCGGACGAAGGCGCTGGCGAAGCGGCCGTCCACCACGGGGGCGATGGCGTCCACGTCCACGCCGCTCCCTTCCAGGAAGGCGCGCGCGTCCTCGATGTTGTACACGCGGGTGGGCTCGATGTCGATCCCCTCGAAGCCCGCGTCCCGCAGGAGCGTGCGGAACTCGCCCTCTTCCAGCGCGCCGGCCACGCAGCCGATCCACAGCTCCATGCTGCGGCGGACCTCGGGCGGGGCCTCGCCGCGCACGATCACGTCGCTCACGGCAAAGCGGCCGCCGGGCTTCAGCACCCGGAACGCCTCGGCCAGCACCCGCCGCTTGTCGGCCGACAGGTTGATCACGCAGTTGGAGATGATCACGTCCACCGAATCGTCCGGCAGCGGGATCTGTTCGATGTGGCCCTTGAGGAACTCCACGTTCTCCACCCCCGCGCGGCGCTGGTTCTCGCGGGCAAGCTCCAGCATCTCGTCGGTCATGTCCAGCCCGTAGGCCTTCCCGGTGGGTCCCACGCGGCGGGCGGAGAGGAGGACGTCGATGCCGCCGCCCGAGCCCAGGTCCAGCACGGTCTCGCCTTCGTGCAGCTCGGCGAGCGCCGTGGGGTTGCCGCAGCCCAGCGAGGCCAGCACCGCCTCGGCCGGCAGCCCATCCGTCTCGCCCGCCTGGTACAGGTCGCGGGTGATGGGATCGCTCCCCCCGCAGCTGCTCGCGCTCGCGCCGCAGCATCCGTTCGCCTCGCCCGCCATCACCCGCAGCGCCGCCTGCCCGTAGCGCTCGCGCACCGTCTCGCGGATCGTTCCGGTATCGCTCATCCCATCCTCCCCGTGGTTGTGCATCAAGAAATTTTGATGCGTCAGGTGAAATAAAAAGAGGGACGCCGCCCTACCGGCAGCATCCCTCGCCCTGCGCGCGCCATGGCTGCTCCACCGGCCGCAGCGCCACCGCCAGCTCCCCCACCTCTTCCAGCGCGCCGGGGACCAGCGAGTAATACACCCACCGCCCCATGCGCCGGTCACTCACCAGCCCGGCCTCGCGCAGGGTCTTGAGGTGGAACGAGAGCCGCGACTGCGCCGCGTCGAGCGCGCCCGTCAGGTCGCACACGCAGTGCTCGCCGCCCTGCAGCATCTGCACGATGCGCAGCCGCGTCTCGTCGCTGAGCGCGTGGAACAGTCGTGCGGTGCGGGCCAGGTCGGCGGCGGTCGTGGTGCTCATGGGTTTGAATCTATCAAGAAACGTTGATGTGTCAATCCCGCGTTCCCACGTCGGCCGGAAAGCGTGCCGCATGTCCCACCATTACAATCTGTTACAGATTTGGGTGTGGGTCGGCGCGGAAGTTGCCGCCTCTTCCGGCTTCGAGTTTTCCGGCCTTCGCGGCGCAAAAGGGTCGCAAGGCGAGTTGTTCAACCGAAGTTGGAGGAAATGATGAGACTCTCCCGCACACTTCCCCTGGGAGCCATGGCCGCCGCCGTGATTGCCGTGTCGGCGCAGGCGCAGGTCACCACCGGCCAGCAGAACCCTCCGGCGGGTCAGAACGGGACCGCCGCCGGATCGGGCTCGATGAACAACGGCACCATGAACAACGGCTCGATGGACCATGGGTCGATGAACAACAGTGGGACCGTGACCAACGGCCAGGGCAACGCCGACTACAGCACCGGCCTGGTGCGCTCGGGCTCGATGAACAACAGCGGCAACAACGGGAACTGGAGCAACAACAACAGCGGCACCGGCAACGGTGACATGAACAACACCAGCGGCCGCCGCTCCATGCGCGTGAGCAAGGACATGAACGGCTCCGGCAGCATGAACCACGACATGAGCGGGATGAGCAGCGGCAGCGGGTCGATGAACAGCGGGACGTACAACAATTCGGGCAGCATGAACAATGGCACGATGAACAACGGGACGATGAACAACTCGGGCACGATGAACAACTCGGGCACGATGAACAACGGCACGATGAACAATTCCGGCACCATGAACAACGGGTCGACCACGACCAACCAGAGCAACATGGGCAGCATGAACCACGGCAACATGAACAACAGCACCACCAACAATACCACGGACTCCACGAACAACACGACCACCACGGACCAGAACAACACCACCACCGACCAGAACAACACGCGTCCCGCGACGCCGACCACCACTACGACGCCGCCTACCACCACGACGCCGCCCACCACGGGCAGCGGCACCACGCCGCTCTGATCGCGGATTCCGACCGATGAGGTCCGCGCGCCGGTTGGATTCCCGGCGCGCGGCGCGGGCGGCTCGCCGGGGGTTTGGTGGACGTGACGTATGGGAGCGAGCCGCGGAGCCGCGGGGGGATCATCCTCCCGCGGCTCCACCGTGTCCCGGTAGATTGGCTCGACCGGCCGCCGCTCCGCCGTGGAGCGGCAAGCGGCTGTCATTCAGCCCGATCGTAAACGAGATGCCCGGCGCTCCCTTCCGCGACCTTGCCACCCTGCTGGCGCACACGCACCCGCACATCGCCGGGTTCCGCGAAACGATGGACGCATTCGCCGAGGGCTTGGCCGAGCACCCGGAGCGGGCGGCGGAACTGGAGCCGGCGACTGCCGCGGAGGTGATCGCCACGCTGCTGTCGTACGCGTGCGAGACGCAGAACAGCCTCAACATCGAGCTGGGGCGCGCCGGGCTGGTGGCGCTTCCGCGCGCGTGGCTGCTGGCGCGCATCGAGCCGGCGCTGGAGCCGCTCCTCGCCGCCAACGACGAGTGGGAGTACCGGCGGATGCTCGAAGCCGCCGACCTGCTCGACGCGGCGCTGACGCGGAAGCTGGTCGATCGCGGGCTGGAGAGCGCCAACCCCGACATCCGCGAGGCGGCGGAAGATTGGAGAGGCTGGATGGATACAGTCCGAACCGAGGACATATGACCCAAGCCGACGCTGGGTGCCTCACGGCGCGCATCCTGCTGCCCTGACCGCACATGAAGCGCATCCACATCATCCCGCTCCTGGCGTTGGGAGCGGCCGCAATCAGCCTCGCCGACGTGCAGGCGCAGGCGCAGGCGGCTGTGGCTACCTCGCCACCGGCGCAGACGCGCCCGGCCGCCGTCCCTCCCGCGTCCTCGGCGACGACGCGCCGGGCACCTGCCGCCGTGCCCGCGCGCGGAGCGGCGCCGCAGCTGGCGGGTCGGCCCGCGCAGGCGGCGAGCGATTCCGTTCCGTCCACCGACTCGGCGGCGACCGCTGCCGTTACGACGCCCGCGGGGAAGCCGTCGGACTGGGTGACGGGGCTGGTGCGCACGCCGGCCGCGAGCCCGGCGGAGGACGCGGCGTCAGGCGCGGTGCGGCGGCAGGCATTCGCAGCGAGGGGGAGGCGCGTGATCGTCTCCCTGGCCGACCGGCACCTGTGGTACATGGACGGCCGCGACACGCTGCGCTCGGCGCCGGTGGCGGTGGGGAAGGGGACGCGGCTGGAATACGGCTCGCAGGCGTGGCGGTTCAACACGCCGCGGGGCGTCCGCCGCGTGCAGGAGAAGCGCGCCAACCCCGTATGGACACCGCCCGAGTGGCACTACGCCGAGATCGCGCGCGACAGCGGCTGGACGGTCGCGCGGCTGCAGCGCGGCGTGGCGACCCGGCTGCGCGACGGCGGGCGGCTGCTGGTGCGCGGCGACCGCATCGTGCATCAGGACGCCCGCGGCGGCGAGGAGATCATCCCCGAAGACGAGGAGATCATCTTCGGCAACACCATCTACGTGCCGCCCGAAGACACGCGGAACCGCCGCATCCCCGGCGAACTGGGCGCCTACGCGCTGGGGATGGGGAGCGGCTACCTGCTGCACGGCACGCCGCACCAGGACTCCATCGGCCAGGCCGCCACCCACGGCTGCATCCGCCTGCGTGACGAAGACATCGAGTACCTGTACCGAAACGTGCCGGTGGGGACGCCGGTGTACATCTTCTGATCGCAGGGCGATCACATCCATCTGAACAGCACCATCCGGGCATGAGGGGCATCCGCGCGCTTCGACGGCCCCGCCCCCTCCCCGCGCCTTAGAGCGCGACCCTCCCCCGTACCGGGAGAGGGTGGTGGACGCGGCGTTTGCGCGTCCCCCCAATCTCCGCTCATCCCGATCGATCGGAGCCGCTGGAATGCCCGCCCCGCCAACCTCTCCCGGTACGGGGGAGGTGGACGGCCTAGGCCGGCCGGAGGGGGCGCGGCGCGGCGGAAACGCCTCCGAAATCCTCCGCGCCGCGGCAGTCCCGGTACGGGTAGGTGGACGGCCCAAGCCGACCGGAGGGGGTCCGATGCCGCCGAAATGCTTCAGTGCGCAATGGCCGTGTTGTGTCGCTGCGCTTTGTCGTGTCGAAATCATCCTCCCCCGCTCGTCGCCCCGGTAGAGCAGCACGAGAGACCGCCAGCGGCGGCCGGTCGAAGCGAAACCACCGAGCAAGGAGAACTCCGATGCGCGTCATGGTCATGGTCAAGGCGAACCACAACACCGAGGCGGGCGTGATGCCCACCACCGCCGAGTTCGAAGCCATGGGCAAATACAACGAGGAGCTGGTGAACGCCGGGATCATGCTGGCCGGCGAGGGGCTGCACCCCAGCAGCAAGGGCGCCCGCATCCGCTTCTCGGGAACGGAGCGCACCGTGGTGGACGGGCCGTTCACCGAGGCCAAGGAGCTGGTCGCCGGGTTCTGGCTGTGGCAGGTGCGCTCGCTCGACGAGGCCATCGAGTGGGCCAAGCGCTGCCCCAACCCCACCGGCGAGGAGAGCGAGCTGGAGATTCGCCAAGTGTTCGACGCCGAGGACTTTGGCGATGCGCTGACCCCGGAGCTGCGCGAGCAGGAAGAGCGGCTCCGCGCCAGGTCCGCCGCCCAGCAGGCGTAGTCCACCACCTGGGTTTCCGGGGACGGCACCGCCGTCCGCGGAGACCTCGCCTCCTCGAAACCGTCCGGGAGGTTGAAACGAGGCGAGAATCCAACGCCTGCGCGGCACTCGTGTGCCCCATCGGCCGCACTTCGTCCACTTGCGGCTGGATGTCGAAATCGTCCGTGCCCGATCGTCGCTCTCGTGAAGGCACGGCCCCGCGGCCCCCGAACCACCGAAGGAGAGCGACCATGCGCGTCATGATCCTCCGCAAGGCCGACCCGCAGACCGAGGCGGGCGCCCTGCCCACGCCGGAGCTGTTCGAGGCGATGATGCGCTACACGCGCGAGCTGATGGACGCCGGGGTGATGCTCTCCGGCGACGGGCTCCTTCCCACCTCGAAGGGCGCGCGCGTCGCCTTCCGGGGCGGCGTGCCCACGGTGACCGACGGGCCGTTCGCCGAGACCAAGGAACTGATCGCGGGCGTGAGCGTGTGGAACGTGGCCTCGCTGGGCGAGGCGGTCGCCTGGGCCCGCCGCTGGCCCGTGGAAGACGGTAACGGAAACGTGGAGATCGAGATCCGCCCGATGTACGAGGCCGACGGCTTCGGCGAGGAGTTCACGGAAACGCTGCGTGCCCAGGAAGAGCGCCTGCGCGCCAACGCGCAGGCCCCCACCCACCAACCCTGAGAGGCTGCCATGCTCGTGAAGATCGGAATCGGTGCCGCCGTGCTCCTCGTGGTCTTGCTGATCGCCATCGCCACGCGGCCGGCCACGTTCGCGGTGGAGCGCAGCGCGGTGGTCGCCGCGCCGGCCGAGGTGGTGTACGCGCAGATCCAGGACCTGCGCCGCTGGCCGGCGTGGATGACCTACGACCGGATGGACCCCGCCATGCGCCGCACCTACGAGGGCCCGGCGCAGAGCGTGGGCGCCGCCTACCACTACGTGAGCGACAAGGTGGGCGAGGGGCGGATGACCATCACCCAGCTCCAGCCGCACCAGCGCGTGGCCATCGAGGCGCAGTTCATCAAGCCGATGGTGGCCACCAACCAGGTGGAGTTCACGCTGAAGCCGGCGCAGGGCGGCGTGCGCGTGACCTGGGCCATCAGCGGCCGCAACACCTTCGTCAGCAAGGCGTTCTCGCTGTTCGTGAACATGGACCGGATGATCGGCCGCGACTTCGAGGCCGGGCTGGCCGACCTGAAGCGCGTCTCCGAGGCGGAGGCGAGGACCGCCGCGGCGCCGGCTGGCGCTACCAGCTGACGAACGCAAAGAACCCGATGTTCACCCTTTTCGCATCCATGCATCAACCCCAACTCGTGGAGGAAATCGTGAGAATCAACCCGTACCTCATCTTCAAGGGCCAGTGCGGCGACGCGTTCCGCTTCTACCACCAACTCCTGGGCGGCGAGCTGGGGGTGATGACGCACGGCGAGTCGCCGATGAAGGACCAGACCCCGCCCGAGATGGCGGACGCAGTGATGCACGCGATGCTGAAGGTGGACGGCTTCGAGCTGATGGGCTCCGACGCCCCGCTGGGGCAGTTCGAGAAGCCGCAGGGCTTCGCCGTGACGCTGCAGGTGGACACGGCCGGCGATGCGGAGCGGATCTTCACCGCGCTGGCGGAGGGCGGGTCGGTGCAGATGCCGCTGCACGAGACCTTCTGGTCGCCCGCGTTCGGGATACTGACCGATCGCTTCGGCACGCCGTGGATGGTGAGCGCCGCCCCCGCCGCGCAGCCCGCCGGAGCGCGCGAGGCCGTCGCCGCGGCGTGATCGCTCTCGCTGGACGGATTGGCGGAAGCGACGGAGGATCCTCGATCTCTCGTGGCTTCCGCCGTTTCCGGGTTGGCGGATTTTCGGCCTCGCTTGCGTGCATCACCGGAAACCGGCGAAGTTCATCGATCCCAAACTCCGGTCCCTCGCAGCTTCATCTGCTCCAATGCTTCGTTCGCTCGGCCTGGCCGTGGCTCTCGTCGCGTGGCTTGCCCAGGCCTTGCCGGCCCAGATCCACGGCTTCGTGCGTGACACCGCCGGAGCGCCCGTCCCCGCGGCGGCCGTGGAGGCGTGGAGCGGGCTGCGTCGGGTGGGGAACGCGATGTCTGATGCGAGCGGCCGGTTTTCCCTGCGGACCAACCCGGCGGAGAGCGTCACGGGGCTGGTCGCGACCCGCGTGGGCTACCGCCGCGCGTCGCTCGCGGTCACCGCTGCCGATACGGTGGTGCAGCTCCGGCTGGTTCCCGCGTCGGTTTCGCTGGAAGGGATCACGGCGACGGCCGGCGTCCGTGCCTGCCCCAACCGTGAGGATGCGGCCGCGCGGGCGGCCTGGAACGGCGCGCGGGCGAAGTATCCGCCGTTCACCGACACGGTGGTGTTCCACTCCCTGGCCGTTCTGCGCAACGGCGACGTGGCGAGGGAGGAGATCGACGTGTTCGGGTCGGACGGGGGTGCCCGTGGATGGACGGGGGCGGGCACCGCCGCCTGGGAGCCGTGGCGGCAGCGAATCCGGAGGGCTGGGTACGCACTGCGCCTGCAGAGAGGGTTTGGGGAGCAGTACGCGTTCTGGCAGTATGCCCCGCTGGAGATGGTCTTCCCGCAACACTTCGTGGACCCCCTGTTCGGCGAACTGCACACCTTCAGCACGGTGGCGTCCACGCGAGAGCAGACCACGATCCGGTTCTGCCCGCGCGAGCCCCATTCCCGGTCGCGGCCCGAGATCGAGGGAACGCTCACCCTTTTGCGGAGCGGGGTGCTCCAGCGGGCAACGTGGCGGTACCGCACGCCGAACCCCGACGAGGATGCGGGGGGTGACGTCGATTTTCTGTCGCCCGACGTGACCGCGCGCTCGCTGCTCCTCCCCGCGGCCTCGCGCTTCTGGCGGAAAACCATGGGCGGGCGGTACTACGTCCAGAGCGCAACCTATCAGGAGTGGCGGCTGTACCCCGGGATGAGGGCGCCGCCTGTGCCGGCCGGCGTTTCCGCAGTGGCCTGATTCGTTGCTCGGCGGACCGGCGGAAGCCACGGAGGATCATGGATCTTCCGTGGCTTCCGTCGTTTCTGCATCGAAAGGCGCCCCGGGCTCCGGAGCACGGGAGTTCCCACCGGCAGCTACGATCCTTGGCCGAGCATCAAAACCCTTGCGCTGCGTTCATCGTTTAATTAACCGTTTAAACCAGATGGTTAAACTGTTTGATCAAACTACGGGCGTGGGATGACGGGGAAAGACGGCAACACGGAGGCCAGGATCCTGGACGCGGCGCATGCGGTGTTCACGCGCGTGGGCACCGCGGGCGCCCGGATGCAGGAGATCGCCGACGAGGCGGGGGTGAACAAGGCGCTGCTGCACTACTACTTTCGCAGCAAGGACCAGCTCTCGGCCGCCGTGTTCCGGCGCGCGGCGGGCGAGTTCTTTCCGCGCATCTTCGCCATCCTTACCTCCGATCTGCCGCTGGAGGAGAAGGTGCGCGCGGTGGTGGAGCGCGACCTGGAGTTCCTCTCCCGGCATCCGTACCTGCCGGCCTACATCATCAGCGAGGTGCACCATCGCCCCGACCTGATGGCGGGGCTGATGAAGGAGATCCGCGCGCCCTCGCTAAGCGCGCTGCAGGCGCAGCTGGACCAGGGCGCCCGCGAGGGGCGCCTCCGCCCGATCCGCGCCGAGCAGGCGGTGATCAACCTGATTTCGATGATCGTCTATCCCTTCGTTGCCGGGCCGCTGATCGGGGCCATCCTGAACCTGGATCCCGATGCGCAGCGGGCGCTGATGGACGAGCGCCGCACGCTGATCCCCGAGTTCTTCCTCAACGCACTGCGCCCATGACGCCGCACCTTCTCGCTCTGGCGCTGGCGGCCGCGCCCACACAGCAGGTGGACACGCTGCAGCTGGCCGCGCTGCAGGAGGCGGCCGTGCGCCGCGACCCGCGCGGCGAGCAGTTCGCGCTGCAGCGGCAGGCGTCGGCGCTGCGCCTGCGGAGCATCGATTCCGAGCTGTACCCGTCGCTCCGCTCCGCCGCCGAGGTCACGCGGCAGAGCGAGAAGGTCACCATCCCCGTGCAGCTTCCCGGCGGCCAATCCATCCCCACGCCCAGCCGCACGCGCTACCGCATGACCGTGGATGCCGAGGAGCGCTTCTACGACCCCGGCCGCGCGTTGCGGCGCGACGTGGAGCGCGCGCGGCTGGCCGAGAGCGAGGCGTCGGTCCGCGCGGAGCTGTTCGGGCTGCGCGACGAGGTGAACGGCGCCTTCTTCGCCGCGCTGCTGGCGCAGCAGCGCGGGCGCGAGGCCGCGCTCCTCGAGTCGGACCTGGAGGCGCGGCTGGCGGAGATGCGTGCCCGCGTCCGCGCAGGCACCGCGCTGGAGGGCGACGCGGCGGCCATCGAGGCGCAGCTGCTGGGCGCGCGGCAGGAGCAGGGCGCCGCGCTCGCCGACCGTCGTGCCGCGCTGGCCGTCCTCCGCGACCTCACGGGTGCGGATGTCGGCGAGGGCGACGTGCTGGCCGTCCCCGCGCTCGCGGCCGAGGTGGAGCGGGTCCGCGCGGCGGGGGCGCAGGGGGCGGCGGTGCGCGCGCGGCCGGAATACCAGCGCCTGGGCGCCACGCGCGAGCGGCTGGGGCGGGAGGCGGCGGCCGCGCAGTCGTCCCTCCTCCCCCACGCCAGCGCCACCGGGCAGCTGGGGTGGGGGCGCAGCGTCCGCGCGGCCTTCGACGATGATCCCAAGATTTTCGGCCAGCTGGGCGTCCGCGTGGAATGGGCGCCGTGGGACTGGGGGCGGACCAGGCGGCAGCAGCAGGAGATCGCGCTGCAGCAGCAGGTGGTCACCACGCAGGAGGCGGATCTGACGCGCCGCCTGCAGAGGCAGGTAGAGGACGACCTGCAGGAGATCGACCGGCTCTCCGCCGCGCTGGCCGACGACGAGCGCGTGGTGGCGCTGCGCGAGACCATCGAGCGCGAGGCGCGGGCGCAGCTGCGCGAGGGCGTCCTGGGCGCCGCGGACTACGCCGACCGGCGCAGCGACGTCACCCAGGCGCGGGTGCGGCGCGCCCAGCACGCCGTGCAGCTGGCGCAGGCCCGGGCGCGCTACCTCACCACGCTGGGCGTGCCCCTGCCGGGCGGCGCCGCCAGCGAGTTCACCATCACCAACGGGGGCGGGCGATGAAGGCGCGGGGACGAGTGGCGGGTTTGATCGCGCTGGCCGCGCTGGCCGCCTGCAAGCGCGGCGACAAGCCCGACGCCTACGGCAACTTCAAGGCGACCGAGGTCGTGGTCTCGTCCGAGACCGGCGGGCGGCTGCTGCGCTTCAGCGCGCGCGAGGGGGAGCGGCTGGCGGCGGGGGAGGAGGTGGCCGTGGTGGACACCACCGCGCTGGTGCTGCAGCGCGAGGAGATCCAGCGGCAGGAAGAAGCCGCCACCGCCCGCACCGGCGAGGCGACCGCCAACCTGGGCGTCCTCCGCGCGCGGCTGGAGACGGCGCGGCGCGACTACGAGCGCTACCGCCGGCTGTACAACGAGCACGCCGCCACCGCGCAGCAGCTGGACCGCGCCCGCGGCGAGGTGCGCGTGATCGAGGAGCAGATCGCCGCCGGGCAGGCGCAGATCGGGAGCGTGGGGCGCGAGGCGCAGTCCACCGGGGCGCGCGTCTCCAGCATCCAGGAGCAGCTGCGCAAGAGTCGCGTGGTCAATCCCATCAGCGGAACGGTGCTGGCCACCTACACCGAGCAGGGCGAGTTCGTCCCCGCCGGGCAGCCGCTGTACAAGGTGGCCGACCTCACGCGGATGATCCTGCGCGCCTACGTAACCGGCGACCAGCTCCCGCGCGTCCGCATCGGCCAGGGGGTGCGGGTGACGGTGGACGCGGGGGATGAACAGCGGCGGACGATCCCGGGCACGGTGAGCTGGGTCAGCTCGCAGGCCGAGTTCACGCCCACCCCCGTGCAGACGCGCGAGGAGCGGACGGGTCTCGTCTACGCCGTGGAGATCCAGGTGAGCGACCCCAGCGGCGGGCTGAAGATCGGGATGCCCGGCGAGGTGGTGTTCGCCGCGCCGGGGGGCGCATCGAAGACGAATGCCGCGCGGCCGGCGGACCGCGCGCCGATCGCATCCCGCGGCGGGCGATGAGCACGCTCGCGGTGGAGGTCTCCGCGCTGGAGAAGGCGTTCGGCACGGTGCAGGCGCTGCGCGGCGTCTCGTTCACCGTGCGGCCGGGCGAGCTGTTCGGCTTCATCGGGCCGGACGGCGCGGGGAAGAGCACGCTCTTCCGCATCCTCACCACGCTCCTCGTGCCTACGTCTGGCGAGGCGCGCGTGCTGGGGGTGGACCCGGTGAAGGAGCTGTGGGCGCTGCGCCGGCGCGTGGGCTACATGCCCGGCCGCTTCTCGCTCTACCCCGACCTGAGCGTGCGCGAGAACCTCACCTTCTTCGCGCAGGTGTTCGGGACCACCATCCAGGAGCAGTACGAGCTGATCCGCCCCATCTACGCGCAGATCGAGCCGTTCGCCGAGCGGCGGGCGGGGGCGCTGAGCGGCGGGATGAAGCAGAAGCTGGCGCTGTGCTGCGCGCTGGTGCATCGCCCCGACATCCTCTTCCTGGACGAGCCGACGACCGGCGTGGACGCCGTCTCGCGCCGCGAGTTCTGGGACCTGCTCGCCGTCCTGCGCCAGGGCGGCCTGACGATCGTCGTCTCCACTCCCTACATGGACGAGGCGGACCGCTGCGACCGGGTGGCGCTGATCCAGGCCGGCCGCCTCCTCCGCGTGGCCGCCCCCGCCGAGGTAGGCGCGGCGTACGAGGGCCCGCTCTTCCGCGTGCGCGGCGGCGAGCGCTTCCGGCTGATCCAGTCGCTGCGCGGCTACCCCAACGCGCGCTTCGTCTTCCCCTTCGGCGACTCGCTCCACTACACCGACGCGCGCACCGGCGCCGACGCCGAGACCGTCCGCCGCGACGTCTCCGCGTACCTCGCGGGCGAGGGATTCGGCGACGTGGCGCTGGAGCCGATCGGCGCGGGGATCGAGGACGCGTTCATGGCGCTGATGGGCACCCCCGAGGCGCTCACGCCGCGGGAGGCGGGGCGATGATGATCGAGGCGAAGGGCCTCACGCGGCGCTTCGGCGATTTCGCGGCGGTCGATGGCATCACCTTCGACGTTGGGGAAGGCGAGGTCTTCGGCTTCCTGGGCGCCAACGGGGCGGGGAAGACGACCGCGATGCGGATGCTGATCGGCCTCCTCTCGCCCACGGGCGGCGAGGCGCGCGTGGCGGGGTTCGACGTGTACCGCGAATCGGACCGCATCAAGCGCAGCATCGGCTACATGAGCCAGCGCTTTTCGCTGTACGACGACCTGACGGTGCGCGAGAACATCCAGCTCTACGGCGGCATCTACGGGCTGACGGACGCGCAGATCCGCGACCGCACCGCCGCCCTGCTGGCGCGGCTGGAGCTGGAGCACGCGGGCGGCGAGCGGGTGCAGCGGCTGCCGCTGGGGTGGAAGCAGAAGCTGGCCTTCGCGGTCGCGATGCTGCACGAGCCGGCCATCGTCTTCCTCGACGAGCCCACCGGCGGGGTCGATCCCGTCACCCGCCGCCAGTTCTGGGAGATGATCTACGAGGCGGCGCACCGGGGGACGACCGTCCTGGTCACCACGCACTACATGGACGAGGCCGAGTACTGCGACCGCGTGTCGATCATGGTGGCCGGCCGCATCGCCGCGCTGGGTACGCCCGCCGAGCTGAAGACGCGCTTCAACGCCGCGTCGATGGACGAGGTGTTCGTCCGCCTCGCGCGCCCGGCGAATGGCGCATCGGCCGAGGACTCGATGTCTTCCGTTGATGATGAAACCTCCCCTCCCCTCGCGGAGCGGGGGGAGGGGCCGGGGGAGGGGGGCTCGACGGGGCTCGGCGAGCGCCTCTCCGACGCACCGGGCGCGGGAGGCGGTGGATGAGCGTCTTCCTGGCCTTCCTCCGCAAGGAGTTCGCGCACATCCTGCGCGACCGGCGCACGCTGCTGATCGTCCTCGCGCTGCCGCTGATGCAGGTGCTCCTCTTCGGCTACGCCATCCGCAACGAGGTGACCGACGTCCGCCTCGTGGTGGTCGATCCGCAGCCGGACGCGGTGACGCTGGACATCCGCAACCGGCTGGAGGGCACCGGCCAGTTCCGCATCGTGGCCATCGCCGCGACCGATGCGCCGCTGGACCGGCTCTTCCGCACGGGGAAGGCGCAGGTGGCGGTGGTGTTCCAGCCCGGCTTCGCGGGCCGGCTGGCGCGCGGCGAGGGGCCGCAGGTGCAGGTGATCACCGACGCGGCCGAGCCCAACACCGGCGCGCGGATGCAGGCCTACGTCACGCAGGTGGTCCAGGCGTGGCAGCTGGAGCGGCCGGACGCCGCGCGCGGCTTCCGCATCATGCCCGCCGTGCAGATGCGCTTCAACCCCACGCTCAAGAGCGTCAACCTCTTCGTCCCCGGCCTGATCGCGCTGGTGCTGACGCTGATCTCGGCGCTGATGACCGCGGTCTCGCTCACGCGCGAGAAGGAGATGGGGACGATGGAGATCCTCCTCGTCAGCCCGCTCCGCCCGTGGCAGATCATCTCGGGCAAGGTGCTGCCGTACCTCGTTCTCGGCTTCGCCAGCGCGGTCTCCACGCTGATCGCGGCGCGCGTGGTCTTTCGCGTCCCCATCCGCGGGAGCGTGCCGCTGTTCCTGGCCGAATCGCTCCTCTACGTCCTGGTCTCGCTCGGGCTGGGGGTGCTGATCTCGTCGCGCACCTCGTCGCAGCGGGCGGCCACGATGGGGGCGCTGGTGGGGCTGATGATGCCCACGCAGCTGCTGTCGGGGTTCGTGTTTCCGCTGGAGAGCATGCCCGGGTGGCTGCGGCCGGTGACCAACCTGGTCCCGGCGCGGTGGTTCGTGGTGATCGCCCGCGGGATCATGCTCAAGGGGGTGGGGATCACCTACCTGTGGAAGGAGACGCTGGTGCTGGCGGTGATGGCCGCGGTGCTCCTGGTGCTCTCCATCCGCACCTTCAAGGTGCGGCTGGAGTAGGCGCGACCGTGGAAGATGGCCGTGCTTCGCACCTCCTCTCAACGATGTCATCCTGAGGAGCGTCCGCGCCACAATCGCGTCCGCACGGATGAATGGACGCGACGAAGGATCTGCCGACGGGGCTCGGAATCCATCTCCGGAGCGCGCCGGGACCAGCGGTCGATGCGTGGAGCAGGCCGTGGCGAGGCCGCGGCTTTAGATCCTTCGGTCGCCGCGATGGACTGGTGTGGACGCGGCTTTGGTGCGGCGGCTCTCTCAGGATGACGGTCGATTGAGCTCGTCGCGGTGGTCGCGCAACGAGGACGAGTTCATCCTGAGGAGCGTCCGCGCCGCAATCTCGTTCGCACGGATGGTTGGACGCGACGAAGGATCTGCCGACGGGGCTCGGAATCCATCTCCGGAGCGCGCCGGGACCATCGGTCGATGCGTGGAGCAGGGTGTAGCGGGGCCGCGGTCATAGATCCTTCGGTCGCCGCGATGGACTGGTGTGGACGCGGCTTTGGTGCGGAGGCTCTCTCAGGATGACGGTCGGTTG
>DASSJS010000533.1:0-16478 GCA_035691085.1 Longimicrobium sp. | reverse complement strand
GTGAACACGGAGCAGCGGAGAGAGCGGAGTCAGACGGAGAACCGCATTCGTTGTTCTCCGTCTGACTCCGTTTCCCTCCGCTGCTCCGTGTTCATTGCTGGTGCCGTTCAGCTCCAGCAGCCCTGGATCAGCTCTTTCCGGAGCGCGGACGGGGCTTGGCCGGCTTGACGCTGCTCTTGGGCTTCGCGGCCACCGCGGCAGCGGGCGCGGGTGCGGGCGGTGCCGGCTTCGCCGCGGGCTTCGGCGCCGGCGCCTTCCGCGGCGCCTTGGCCGCGACGGAGGCGGGGGCGGGGGCCACGTCTTCGTCCGCGCCGGCGAGGGCGGCGAAATCGTCCTCGGTGTCGTCGGCGGGGGCGTTGCGGGCGGTGTCGGCGGCGACCTTCCGGCCGGTGGCTTCCACGCTGCGCTTGAGCAGGGCCATGATGTCCACCACCTTGCCCGTGTCCTCGGCGGCTTCCTCCACCGGCGTCTCGTCGAGCACCTCGGTCTGGCCGCTCTCGATCTTCCGGTTGATCAGCGCCATCAGGTCGTCACGATAGGTGTCGTGGTAGCGCGCCGGGTCCCACTCGCTGGTCATCCCGCTGATCAGCACCTCGGCCATCTGCACCTCGCGGTCGGTCACGCCCTGGGCCTGCAGGTCTTCAGCAGGAAGGTCCAGATCGCCGGTGCCGCGGATCTCGTGCGGGTAGCGCAGGATCTCCAGCACCAGCACGTTGCCGTGGGGGATCACCGCGGCCAGGTACTCGCGCGAGCGGATCACCACCTTGGCGATGCCGACCTTGCCGCTGCGCTTCAGCGCCTCGCGCAGCAGGGCGTAGGCCTTGGTGTTGTTCTTCTTGGTGGGCGCCAGGTAGTACGGCTTGTCGAAGTACTCGGGGTCGATGTCGGCCAGGTCCACGAAGTCGGTGATGTCCACCGTCTGCGTCTTCTCGGGGTTGGCGCGGCGCAGGTCTTCGTCGCTCACCAGCACGTAGCGCTCGTCCTCGTACTCGTAACCCTTCACGATGTCGTCGGACTCGACCTCCTGGCCGGTGGCCTTGTTGTACTTGCGGTAGCCCACCGGCGACAGGTTCTTCCGGTCCAGCTGCCTGAAGCTGATCTCGTCCCGCGTCTCGGCGCTGAACAGGCCGACGGGGATGCTGACCAGACCGAAGCTGATGTTGCCTTTCCAGATCGCGCGTGCCATCGGTGGCTCCTTGTGGATGGGGATGTGAATAAAGTGCAACCGCCACGCCAGTACGTATAATATAGGTTATGTAAACTTGAATTGGGGAAAACTGTGGGAAACCCGGCTGGATCTCCACATCCCCTTCTCCACAGCGTTTCTCCACACCGTCGGGCGGATCTGGTGGATAGCGACGCCCCCTTCTGCTCCCGGCGGACGCCCAGGATCTTCAATACTGTGGGCGCCGAGCAGCTGGCGCCGTCCGCGCGACCTCGCGTCATCGACGTGCCGGTTGACCCACCGAAGTCCCGCCGTTTCGGCGGCGGCGCCATACTGGCGCAAGGTTTACAGCGTGCGCCCTTCTCCCCAGGCGGCTCGCGATGCCGCGGTGGCCGCCGAGCTCGCGCCACCCATCTCGCATCTCGCGAACACGCGCCGGCTGGTTCGACAGAGTCTTGGGGCCAGTTGAGTGAGTATCTGCGGACCTGTCCCCTGAGGCTCGGACACAACAGGACCACAGGATAAATCTATATCCTCCAAGGACTTAGCAAGTTGCCACACAGGTGTTAAAGCCGTTAAGGCTCTTAACGAGTGTTGTTCGGTTAACAGCTTTAACACCTGTGGGGGGTGTTAATCTTCTCACCCAGGTGACGCTAACACCCCCACCTCGATGTAGGCTGTAGCGCATGCGTTAAGTATAGATCCTTCAGTCGCTTAGGCTCCATCAGGATGACATCACCCGGGTTTCCGGGTTTCTGAGGACCATCATCGGATCTGGTACAAGAGAAAAACGGCCCCGCGGAGCAGAGTCCGCGGGGCCGTGCCCGATGTCGAGCCGAGACGAGGGGTCAGTCGAGGGTGGCGAGGGCGCGCTGGGCCTCGGCGGCCACGTCGGCGTCCTTCCCCGCCGCGAGCGAGGTGATGGCCTCGCGGGCGGCGGGCGTGGGGATGCGGGCGATGGCGGCGATGGCGGCCGTCTTCACGCGCGAGCTCTTCTTGAGGCCCAGCAGCGTGCGCCGGTTCACCACGCCCAGCAGCGCCGGGAGCGCCTCGCTGCTGCCGATGCGCGCCATGGCGCCCACGGCGGCCAGCTGGGCCTCTTCGTCGCCGTCGTTCACCACGCGGCTCAGGAAGGGGACGGCGGCGGCATCGCCCAGGGTGCCCAGCGCCTGGATGGCGGCGCGCTTCACCAGCGGGTCGCGGTCGTTGTTCAGCAGGTCGAGCAGGATGCGCAGCCCGCCGCGGCCGCCCACCACCGCCACCAGCCGCGCCACGTCGAGCCGCACGGTGTTGTCGGGGTGCGCCGCGGCCTCGGCCAGCCAGCGCAGCGCCACGTCGGGATCCACGTCGGGGAGCACGGCCAGCTCCAGGATCATCCGCGTCCGCGCCGGCGAGGGATCGGTCATGGCGCGCGCGGCCAGGCGCCCGCTCATCCCCTCCATCCGGATCAGCCGGCGGAAGATGGAGATGCGCAGGTCGGCGTCGGCCGTGCGGA
The DNA here is from genome assembly GCA_035691085.1 of Longimicrobium sp. GTDB lineage: Bacteria > Gemmatimonadota > Gemmatimonadetes > Longimicrobiales > Longimicrobiaceae > Longimicrobium. The sequence continues at coordinate 13,818 of DASSJS010000533.1, read as the reverse complement.
ACAGCACACTCTCGAGCAGCTGCACCGCTTCGCCCCCCATGAAGGTGAAGAAGTGCAGGATGCGCTCGCGGTGCTCGCCGCCGCGCTGCAGAAGCTCACCCAGATGGTGCAGCGTCTCGGGGAGCGCGGCGCGGCGGAGCGCCTGCGTGGCCAGGTCGCGGAAGACCCTGCCCCGGCTGGGGCCCTCGGCCTCGGTCACCAGCGCGTCGAGCAGCTCCACCGCGCGGCCGTAGTGGTCGGTGCGGATCATCCGCAGGGCGGCGCGGATGATGGCCTGCGCCACATCGTCGAAGCGCGTGGGGTTGTCGGCGGCGTGCAGGGCCGCGGGGAGCTCGTCGGCGCCCTCGTCTTCCCGGTCGCCGTGGGCGGTGCGGAAGAAGTGGAACATGTCGTTCCCCGCGACCGCATCCGCGCCCCCGCCCGCCGCGGGCGCCGGGGCGGCCGGCCTGGCCGCGGCGGGCGCGTCCAGCGCCGGAAAATCCTCCAGCAGCTCGAACTCGGAGAGGTCCGTGGCATCGGCCTCGTCGAAGAGCATGAACCCGCCAACCGTGTACACCGGCTTCGGCTCTCCCCCGCCCCGCGCATCCAAACTGGACGAATCGGAACCCTGCTCCCCCGCCGCCGGATTCGCCTGCTCCACCGCTTCCGTTGCCGGCGCGGGCTCCGCCACCGCTTCGGCGACGACCGCGGGCGTCTCGGGCGCGGCCGGGGGCTCGGTGACCGCCGGCTCGGGCGCGGCGCGGCGCTCGGGGCGATACGTGCCCGTGCTGGCGGTGACGTAGATGCCGTACGGCTTGCGGCGGCGCAGCAGCCCCACGATCCCGTCCGCGCCCAGGTCGGCCACGGGCTTCCCGAGGCCGGCGAAGAAGATCTCCAGGTCCTCCGCCGTGGCGTCTGCCGTGAAGCCCACGCGGGTGATGCGCATCACGATCAGCTGCCCGGCGGCGCGCAGCAGGCTGGCATCCACGCCGCCCAGCGGCTTCCCCTTGAAGAGGAAGCCGGTAAACTGGACGTCGAGCACCAGGCTCTTCTGCTGCTTGAACACCCCTTCCAGCGCCTGGGCCGCGCGCGCGGCCAGCTCGGCCGGGTCGCCCTCCTTCAGGGCGGCGGCGGCCAGCGTGCGCAGGAAGACAGAGCCGGGTGCGGGCTGCGACATCAGTGTGTTTCGGGGGATTGGATCAGGATGGGATTTGTGCTGCTTTTGCGTCTTGCTCGACCGTCGCATTCGCCGACGACCCGATCTCGGCGCACGCCGCGGCCATGGCCCCCGCCCGGATTTCGCGGACGGTACGGCTGTCCGCGAAATCCGACCTCCCCCAAAAAAACCCAGGGGAGGTGAACCGCCAACCGCCAACGCGCCGGAGCCGTTCTCCCCGAGGTGCCGCGTCCTCAGCCTCGTGCAGTTTGCGAGGCTTCTCGTGGTTGTTGCTGCGGCTTCAGCCGCCGGTGCGGAGCTCGCCGCCGATCGGGCGCGTCACCCGGATTGTAGTCCGAGGGCCGGCGATAGATCCTTCGGGTGCCGCCGGGCGCCGTCGCGGCCGATGGTCAGGCGCGGCGGCACCGCTCAGGATGACGTAGTCTATTTCTGCGCGCGCGGTCTGTTTCTACACCGGCGTTGAAGCGCACTCACGCACTCACGCACTCACGCACCTGTTCGTTTTCTACAGCTTCCCAAACACCGCCAGCCACCGCAACCGCCACACCCGCCACACGGCCTCGCGCACGATGGACTTGCTCATCTTGCTCTCGCCCACGTCGCGGTCCACGAACATGATGGGGATCTCGCCCAGCTTGAAGCCCTTTTTCCAGGCGCGGAAGCTCATCTCGATCTGGAAGGCGTAGCCGTTGCTCTCCACCCGCTCCAGGTCGATGTTCTCCAGCACGTTGCGGCGGAAGCACTTGAACCCGCCGGTGGCGTCGGCGATGGGGAGGCCGGTGACCTTGCGGGCATAGACGTTGGCGAAGTAGCTGAGCAGCAGCCGGCCGATGGGCCAGTTCACCACCGTCACGCGGCCGTGCAGGTAGCGCGAGCCCAGCACCACGTCGTAGTCCTCCACCGCCTCCAGGAACTTGGGGAGGTGCGCCGGGTCGTGCGAGAAGTCGGCGTCCATCTCGAACAGGACGTCGTATTCGCGCTCCAGCCCCCAGCGGAAGCCGGCAAGGTACGCCTTGCCCAGCCCCTGCTTTTCGGTGCGGTGAAGGACGTGAACGCGCTTTTCGGCCGCCGCGATGTCGTCGGCCAGCTCCCCGGTGCCGTCGGGCGAGCCATCATCCACCACCAGGATCTCCAGCCGCTCGTCACGCGAGAGGATGGACGGGACGAGGCGAGGGAGGTTTTCGCGCTCATTGTACGTCGGCACGATGACGAGGGCGCGCTCCACTGCTACGGCTGCGTTCCGAGTGGCTTGTGAGGGGGTGTCGGGGGGCCGTATCTTGGGCCAGACGTTCAACATATCCCTCCGCAGACTCGCCGACAAGTGAAGGTCCTGTTCCTGGTCACGGCCTATCCCCGCGACCCGGCCGACGTGATCACGCCGTGGATGGTGGAAACCATCCGCCGCCTCCGCGCCCGCGGCGTGACCGTCGAAGTCCTTGCCCCCGCCTACCGCGGCCTGGCCGATCAGACGGTCGATGGCGTGCGCGTGCACCGCTTCCGCTACGCCCCGCGCAGGTGGGAAACGCTCACGCACGACCAGACCGCCCCCGACCGCATCCGCGAGAAGCCGTGGTTCCTGGGCCTCGTCCCCGGCTACGTGGCCGCCGGCTCGCGCGCCGCGGCGAGCGTCGCCCGCGAGGGCGGCTTCGACGTGGTCCACGCCTTCTGGCCCATCCCCCAGGGGATCCTGGGCCTCCACGCCAGCCGGAAGACGGGCCTCCCGCTGGTCTCCACCTTCTTCGGCGTGGAGCTGACGTGGATGGAGCGGCAGTTCCCCTTCCTGGCTCCGCTGCTGCGCCGCATCGTCCGCGGGTCGAGCGCGGTGACGGCGATCAGCACCTACACGGCCCAACGGCTGCGAGCCCAGGTCCCCGGCGTGGACCCCGCCATCATCCCCTTCGGCGCCGCCGTGGACGCGCCGGCCCAGGCGCCGGCGTACACGTACGACGGCACGCGGCCGTTCGAGCTCCTCTTCGTCGGCCGCCTGGTGGAGCGGAAGGGCGTGCACCTGTTGCTGGACGCGCTCGCCACCCTCCCGACGGAGCGCCGCGTGGTCCTCAACGTGGTCGGCGACGGCCCGGACCGGCCGAAGCTGCAGGCGCAGGCCGACCGGCTGGGGCTGGGCGGGCGCGCCGTCTTCCACGGCTTCGTCCCGAAGGAAGAGCTGCAGCGGCGGCTGGAGACGTGCGACGCCTTCGTCCTTCCCGCGGTGATCGACGCCAAGGGTGACACGGAGGGCCTGGGCGTCGTCCTGATCGAGGCGATGAGCTACGCGCGCCCCGTGATCGCCAGCGCCGCCGGCGGCATCGTGGACATCGTGCAGGACGGGCGGAACGGCTTCCTGGTCCCCCCCGGCGACGCGGCGGCGCTGGCCGCCGCGATCGGGCGGATGATGGACGACCCCGCCGCCGCCCGCACCTTGGGGCTGAACGGGCGCGACGACGTGGAGCGCGGCTTCAGCTGGGACGTGATCGCCGACCGCCTGGCGGAGATCTACCGCCGCGTGGCGGGCGCCGGCCGCGCGCCTTCACGAACCTCGTAACCGCTTTCGCGGCTGCACTTTGTCTCGCCGCCTCCGCCGGGGTTGCCGCCGGAGGGCGCCATGGCGAGTTTTCAGGACTGTACTTTTGTTTCTCCTTCCGCTCCACTCCACACCCGATGATCCCGATCCAGTTCCGTCGCCGCGGCCTTCACCTATCCGCGGCCCTGCTGTTTTCCACGCTTGCCGCCTGCGGCGGCGGTGACGGGCCCACCCAGCCGCCCGGGCCCACCGGCGTGGCCGTGGTGGCCGGCGGCAACATGGCCGACTCGGTGGCGGCGCAGCCGCTCCAGCCGCTGCTGGTGGAAGTGCGCGACACCAAGGGCAAGCTGGCCGCGGGCGTGCAGGTGCGCTTCGAATCCACGCTGGCGCTGCTGAACGGCACCAACGTGCCGCTGGCCACCTTCGCCGCCGCCGCCGCCGGGCCCTATGAGTCCGTGCTCGCGATGGTGACCGACGCCGCCGGCCACGCCACCGCGTTCACCCGCCTGGGCAACGCCGCGGGAACGGGCACCATCAACGTCACCGTTCCCGCGCTCGGCTTTTCGGCCACCACGCCGGTCACCGTGCGCGCGGGGAACGCCGCGCGGCTGGTGGCGCTCCCCCGCGACACGGCGGTGTACGTGGGCGGCAGCTACACGCTGCGCACCCAGGTGCTCGACCGCCTGGGCAACGCGGCCACGGGGGTTGTCACCGGCGCCCCCGACTCGGCGCGCGTCACCTTCTCGGGCGGTGCGGTGACCGGCACGGGGTTCGGCCGCGTGCTCCTGCGGCTTGCCGCCGGCTCCGCCACCGACTCGGTGCGGGTGAGCGTGGTGCCGCAGGGCACCATGCTGGCCGCCGGGCGCGGCGGGATCTACACGTTCGGGCTCGACGGCTCGGGGTACCGCCGCGTGGTGGCCTCCCCCACCGCGCGCTCGCCGCGCTGGTTCCCCGGCGGGGCGCAGTTCGTGTACGGCGAGGCGCTGTCGCACGCGCTGGTGTCGGACCTGAACGGCGTCACCCATCCGCTCCTCCCCAACCCCGGCACCCTCACCGGCGAGGTCTGGCCGCACCCGTCTCGCGATGGGCAGTGGGTGTACTTCGGCGGATACACCCCGCTGGACGGGCAGGCGTACCGCGTGAAGCCCGACGGGAGCGGGCTGTCGCTGGTCCCCGGCGTCCCGGTGACCAGCTCCACGCAGGCACACCCCACGGTTTCGCCCCAGAACGACCGCGTGGTGTACTTCCTCGACGAGTTCACGGTCACGTTGCACGTGCGGAACATGCAGACCGGCGCCGAGCTGAACGCCCCCACCGCCGGCCACGCGCCGGAATGGTCGCACGGCGAGCTGATCGCCTTCATCGACCCCATCAACTACTCCGCCGGCCGGGTTCGCGTGATGGCGCCCAATGGCTCCGGAAACCGCGCGATCGCCCCCGGCACGGGGTATGACTTCGGGATCGACTGGTCGCCCGACGACCAGTGGGTGGCGGTGCACGACGCCGCGAGCGGGCTCCTCCACGTGATCGAGGTGGCCAGCGGCCGCGTGATCCCCATCCCCTTCACCCAGGGGCTGGCCGACCCTGCCTGGCGCTGACCGCCACCCGGGGCGTCACGGCGGATGGTCTTGAGCCGCCTCCCGTCCGCACCGTGTTGCACGGCGGTGGGCGGACGATGGAGCCGGAAGGGAGACCGGACATGAAGCGGATGGACGAGCATGGGCCTGGGCGATGGCCCATCACCTCCCGGATCGCCGCCGGGCTGATGCTGGTGTGCGGGCTCACCGCGGCCGTGGCGCTCGACTGGCGGCCGATGCGGGAGAACGACATCGCGGACCGCGTCGGCCCTCCGCGCCGGACGGTGGCCGAGCCCCGCCTCGCACTTCCCGAGCGCATCGGCCAGTGCGAGCGCTACGCCGTGGAGGTCTGCGGCACCTGGACGCTGCAGCCCGGCGGCACCTATCGCGCCCGGTGGAACGACGGCGCCACCGCCACCATCCGCGTGATGGAGCTCAGCGACACCCGGATGGTGGCCAGCCGCGTGGATGACGATCCCCGCCGGCGCACCGCCGTGTACGAAGGCTCCGTCGCCGACCGCAGCCTGGTGTCCTCCGGCTCGGTGGGGTGGACCACGGGCCGCGAGTCGCGCGTGGGGAGCTGGTCGGCCAGCTGGATCCCCCGCGTGGCGGGCGGCGGCGAGGACGACTTCGGCGGCAACTCGCTGAAGCGGTATCGCCAGCAGAGCGACGGTGGCTCGCACTGGGCGATACTCGACGGGACGCTGGTGGGCACCGGCCCGGCCATCCAGAGCATCCTGGTGCGCCGCGACGCGCGCTTCGCCGACGGCTGGGTAGAGACCGTGTCTTCCCGCGCGGACGACGGCGGGCTGGTGCTGCGGGCGCGCGACAACGGCGACTACTACCTGCTGGCCTTCCGCGACGACCAGGCGCCGCCCCCGCGCGGCGAGATGAACCTGGCGCTGTACCACCACGTGGGCAGCGAATACCGCGAGCTCTGGAACCGGGACGTTCCGTGGCCCCGCGGCTCGCGCCACACCATCCGCCTCGAGGCCGAGGGCAGGTGGCTGCGCGTGTACTGGGACCACGAGCTGCGCGGCGAAGTGCTGGCCAGCGGCCGGGTGAACGATCCGGCGCCGTACACCGGCCCCGGCGGCGCGGGCCTGCGCCACTACGGGGAGGACGCGCGGTGGATCACCAGCTTCGACTCCTTCCGCTGGGGCGCCGACCGCCAGCGGTGAGGATTGATGGACCCGCCGCGGCCCGGCGGCGGCACGTTCGTTCGCAACCTGCACTCGACCCACAGATCAACACGATGACACCGACTCCGATCCGCAGGGCCCTGGCCCTGCTCGCCGGCACCGTTCTCCTCGCCGCCTGCGGCGAAGACCCCGCCGCCCCCCAGCCGGACCCCAACCGCGGGACCGACTCGTTCGACACCAACACCCTGGCCAGCTACGCGCCTTACAGCGACGCGGCCCCGGCGCCGAGCTGGGCCGTGGCCGGCGGCGAGCTGGTGGGCACCGGCGTGGCCAACCAGGCCGTGCTGGTGCGGACGGGCGCCAGCTTCGTGAACGGCTACGTGGAGGCCACCAGCGTCCGCGCCGACGACGGCGGGCTGGTGCTGCGCTTCGTGAGCCCCACCAACTACTACCTCCTGGCCTTTCGCGACGACTCGGCCGAGGCGCCCCGCGGCCAGCAGAACCTGGCGCTGTACCACCACGACGGCATGGCGTACAACCAGATGTGGACGGCCGACGTGAGCTGGGCGCGCGGCACGCAGCACGTCATCCGCCTCGAGGCCTCGGGCAACCTGCTGCGCGTGTATTTCGACGGCGCGCTGAAGGCCGAGATCACCCCCGGCACGGCGGTGAACGACCCCAATCCGTCCGTCGCCGCGGGCGGCGTGGGCGTGCGCCACTTCGGATTCGCCCCCACCTGGGTCACCCGCGTGCAGAGCTTCACCTGGCACTCGTACGACACGCTGTGAGCCGGCTGAGTCCGTCGACTGGGCCGCTGACCGGCGGCTGAAGCCGCGGCGACAACCACGAGAAGCCTCGCAAACCGCGCGAGGCTCCAACAGCCTGGGCGCGCGCCGGTCCCGGATTCCCGGGCCGGCGCGCGGTTGCGTCCGTCGGCGCAGATCCCCGGCATCCCGCCCCCCATGCGCCGCGAACGCCGGCGCCCTCTCCCGCCGCGCGCGGTTTGGCGGTAGAATACCCGCACTTACGCCAACTCCTGCCGGCCCCGCCACGCGGGCCGGCGGCCTTTTTCGTGGAGACACGGTCCTGTCCAACGCCCCCAGCGAGGCCGCCCGGCCGCGCGTCTCGCGCACCGACACGTCGCGGGTGGAGCCCCGGTACCTGGCGATGCTCGAGGCCGAGCGCGCCGCGTGGTGGAGCTCCGACAACTTCGACACCTGGAAGAACCTGTACGTCAGCGAGTACGCGCGGGGCTTCTACGTGGTCGACACGCTGCGCCGGTACGCACAGTTCGACCCCGCCGGCAAGCGCGTGCTCGACATCGGCTGCGGCGACGCGGGGGTGCTGATCGCCTTCGCGGAGCAAGGTTCGAGGTGCGCGGGGATCGAGCTGGACGAGAAGTCGCTGGCGCGCGCGGCGGTCCGTGCGCAGGAGCACGGCGTGGAGATCGACCTGCGCAGCGGCGTCGCCGAGGCGCTCCCCTGGCCCGACGCCAGCTTCGACCTGGTCATCCTCGACAACGTGCTGGAACACGTGACCGACCGGCCGAAGACGCTGGACGAGATCCACCGCGTCCTGGCCCCCGGCGGGCTGCTGTACATGGTCACGCCCAAGCCGTTCTCGGCGTACTCGCTGTGGAACGACCCGCACTACGACCTGGCGGGGCTCGTCCTGATGCCGCGCCAGATGCAGATCTGGTACTTCGAGAAGCTGCGCGGCGGCGGCGAGGGGACGTACGACGTGGGGGTGATCCCCACCCGCTGGCGGCTGCGCAAGCTGCTGAAGGCGGCGGGGTTCACGCCCGTGGTCTCTCCCCGCGAGCTGTGGGTGCACTACCTGCGCAACCGCATCGCCCGCCCCGAGGAAGTCCGCCCCGGCCTCAAGCGGAAGCTCTCGTCCTATCTCTCGAAGCGGAGCTGGCCGTTCCAGAACCCGCTCACCCGCTGGTTCTGGGACGTGTCGATCGGCTCCAACTTCTTCATCGCGCGGCGGGACGGGTGAAGCTCCGCGTCCTCCACGTGATCTACGACGACCCGCAAAACCCCTGGGTGGCGGGCGGCGGCGCCGTGCGCGTGACCGAGCTGTACCGCCGGTTGACCGACCGGGTGGACGCGACCGTGGCCACGGGCAACTTTCCCGGGGCAAGGGACGAGGTGCTGGACGGCGTCCGCTTCCTGCGCCTGGGCGCGCGCGGGCCGTACGCGTGGAGCCGCGTGACCTACGCCGCCGCGGCCAACCGCCTGCTGCGTACCGCGGAGTACGACGCGGCGGTGTTCGACTTCTCGTCGTACACGCCGATCCTGATGCCGCGCGACCGGCCGAGCGGGATCACCGTCCACCACGTCACGGGGCCGACCGCCCGCGAGCGCTGGGGACCCGTGCTGGCCCCCGCCCTCAGCGCGCTGGAGAAGACGATGATCCGGCGCGCCCGGCGGCTCACCGCCACGTCCACGGCCACGTACGAGCTGCTGCGGACGATCGTCGATCCCGGCGTGCCGATCGACCTTGTGTACGCCGGGGTGCCGGACGAGCTTTTCCACCTGCCGCGGAACCCCGAGCGCTACCTGCTGTACTTCGGCCGGCTCGACGTGATCCAGAAGGGGCTCGACACGCTGCTGCAGGCGGTGGCGCTGATCGCCGCGAAACGGCCTGAGGTGGAGCTGCGCATCGCCGGTCGTGGCAAGGACATGGAGCGCGTCCGCACCATGGCCCGCGAGCTGGGGATCGAGCCCAACGTCCGCTTTTTGGGCGCGGTGGACGAGGCCGAACGGCAGCGCCTGTTCGCGGGCGCGGCGGTGCAGCTGATGCCCTCGCGCTTCGAGGGCTTCGGGATGGTGGCCGCCGAGGCGATGGCCGCCGGCGTGCCGCTGATCGCCGCCGCCAGCGGCTCGCTCCCCGAGGTGGTGGACGCGCCCAACGGCGGCGTCCTGGTTCCCGCCGGGGACGCCCGCGCGCTTGCGGACGCCGCCGAGCGGCTGCTGGACGACACCGCGGCGCGCGAGGCGCTGTCGGCTTCGGCGCGGCAGTCGGCGCGGCGCTTCGAGTGGGGCGCCGTGGCCGACCGGCACTTCGACTTTCTGACCCGGCTGGCCGCCACGCGCTGAAACGCGCCGCCGGCCCGGCCTTTCCCCTTCCCCGCCTCATCACCCGTGAGCAAAAAGACCGCTCCCGCCCCCGCCACGCCCCGGCGCGCCTCGCTCCTGGCCATGCCGCCCGAGCCCGAGCCGGGCGTGGGCGCCGGCGTGGCCGCCGCGATCTACTTCGTGCTGGCGCTGATCTACTTCCTCCCCGCCTTCATGCCGGGAAAGCAGATCTTCGGGACGGACTTCAGCCAGGCCGGGTACTTCTTCCAGGACTTCCTCTCGCGGAGCTTTGCGGCGGGGCACCTGCCCAGGTGGGTGCCGTACCTGTACGGCGGCGTCCCCCTCTTCTCCAACGCGGGGAGCACCTACTACCCCGTGCGCTTTCTGGCCGACTGGCTGCTGCCGGTGAAGGACATCCTCCCCGCCATCTTCCTGGCGCAGTTCTTCGTGGCCGGGTGGGGGATGTACCTGCTGGCGCGGGAGATGGGGTGCCGGCCGTGGGTGGCGTTCGTGGCGGGCCTCTGCTTCCAGTGGACGGGGATCCTCACCTCGTGGGTGTACGCCGGGCACGACGGGCGGATCATCGTGGGGTCGCTGATCCCGCTCCTCTTCTTCGGCCTGCACCGGGGCGTGCGGACGGCCCGGGTGGCGCCCTTCGCGGCCGCCGCGGCGGCGGTGGGCTTCGCGCTCCTGTCGTTCCAGATCCAGGTCGCCTGGTACATGCTGGTGGCGGGGCTGATCTGGGCCGTCTTCTGCCTGGTGCACCTGGGCGTGCTCCGCCGCGGGGCCGTGGCGGCGAAGGTGGTGGCACTGGGGATCGGCGCGGTGGCGTTCGGGTTCGCGATGGCGGCGGTGAACTTCCTCCCCTTCACCGGCTACGTGGCGGCCAGCCCCCGCGCCGGCAGCGAGGGGCGCGGCTACGAGTACTCGGTGTCGTACTCGATGCCCAAGGCGTACGTGGCGGGGATGGCGCTTCCCGAGGCGATTGGCGCGAACGTGGCGAATCCCGAGACGGGGCAGCTCGCGCTCCCCGAGTACCACGGGGTGAACGGGATGAAGCTGCACACCGAGTACGTGGGCGCCACGGTGCTGGTCCTGTTCGCGCTGGGGTGCTGGTACGCGCGGCGCAGCCGGTACTTCTGGTTCTTCGGCGGGATGGGGTTCTTCTTCCTGACCATGGCGTGGGGCGGAAACACGCCGCTGTACCACCTGTACTGGGCCGTTTTCCCCGGCCTCAAGCAGTTCCGCGCGCCCGACCTGGCGTACATCGTGGGCGCGTTCTCGCTGATCTGCATGGCCGCGCTGGGGCTGGAGGCGCTGGCGCGCGCCCGCGCGGCGGCGGGCGACAGCAAGAGCGCCTACGAAGACCGCGACAACCTGAACTGGGTGCCGTGGATCGGCGCGGGCGCGGCGGTGCTGGCGCTGGTCTTCTTCGCGGGGATCATCGGGAGCGGCGCGGGGGCGGGGCGCTTCCTGGTGTTCGCGGCGGCCGTGGTGATCGCGCTGTGGGCGTGGACGCAGCGGATGATGCCCGCAATGGGGGCGCTCGTGGTGCTGGCGCTGGTGACCACGGCCGACCTGTGGGTGATCGGGAAGAAGTTCTTCTACACCATCCCCGGCCCCGAGCAGCTCTTCGCGCCCGATGACGTGACGGCGTTCCTGCAGACGCAGCGCGCGCCCTTCCGCGTGTGGCCGGTGCAGAGCGCGTGGCCGCAGTTCCGCGACTACCCCATGCTGTACGGCATCGACCTGGCCGGCGGCGAGCACGGCAACCAGCTGCAGCGCTACAACGAGTTCGTGGGCGAGGGGACGGCCGCCAATCCCACCTTCGAGAACCTGGGGCGCGACCCGCGCTTCCGCATCGCCGGCGGCATCTCGCACGTGGTGATCTCGCAGCAGGTGCAGGATTCGTCGTTCCGCGAGGTGTTCCGCGGGCAGCAGGCGCTGGTGTACCAGAACACGCAGTCCCCCGGCCGCGCCTGGCTGGTGGGCCAGGCCATCCGCACCGCGCCCGACGCCACGCTGCGGACCATGCAGACGCCGCAATGGGATCCGCGCGTGAACGCGGTGGTGGAGAGCCCGCGCGACCTCGCGCTGGCCGGTCCGGGGCTGCGTGGCACCGCGGCCGTCACCCGCTACGAGGCCGACCGGGTGGACGTGGCCACCCAGGCGAGCGGCGCGGCGCTGCTGGTGCTGGCCGACAACTTCTACAAGGACTGGAAGGCGGAGGTGGACGGCCGCCCGGCCGAGATCTACCGCACCAACCACACCTTCCGCGGCGTGGTGGTGCCCGCGGGCCGGCACAACGTCACCTTCACCTTCGAGCCGGCGGGGCTGCGCACCGGGTTCACCATCTACCTGCTCACGCTGGGCCTGCTGGCGGCGTACGGCGCCTGGCTCCTGGTCGCGTCGCGCCGGCAGCGGGGGACGGACGAGCCGGTGGGCGCCGCGCCCGGGCCGGCGGCGGCGTGAGCAGAGTGCCGGGGTGGTGGAAGAAGGCCGCCGCCGCGCTGTTGATCGCGGCGGCGGCCTGGTTCCTGTTTTCCACCATCCGCCACAACTGGCCCCGGGTCCGCGCCTATCCCTGGCACACGGACTGGATGCTGCTGGCGGCCAGCGTGGCGGCGCTGGTGGCGGTGCTGGCGTGGGGGGTGTGCGTGTGGAGCCTGGTGCTGCGCCGCTTCGAGCATGCGCCGGTGCGGCTGGGCACGCTGCAGCGCATCTGGTTCCTCTCCAACCTGGCGCGGTACATCCCCGGCGCGGTGTTCCAGTTCGTCACCGCCGCGCAGCTCAGCCGCGCGGCGGGCCTTTCCCCCGCGGTGCTGCTGACCTCGCTGCTGGTGCATACCGCGCTCTCGCTCCTGGCCGCGGTGGTGGTGGGCGCCTGGACGTTGACCGCGGGGTCCTTCCCCGCCCTCCCCGCGCTCTGGATCGGCGTGGCGGCAACGGTCACGGCGGTGCTGATGGTGCACCCGCGCCTGCTCAACTCCGTGTTCGCCCTGGCCAGCCGGGTCGCGAAGCGCGAGCTGATCCGCTGGAACGGCTCGTGGGGCTACGGCGTGGCGCTCCTCTGCGCCGCGGTGCTCAGCTGGGCGCTGTACGGCGCTGCGTACTACCTGTTCGTCCGCGCGCTGACGCCGGTGAACGCCTCGGCGCTCCCGGTGCTGGCCGGCGTGAACGCGATGTCGTTCGTGGCCGGCTTCCTCACCCCGCTCCCCGGCGGCATCGGCCCGCGCGAGGCGGCGATGACCGGGCTGCTGGGCTCCGTCCTCCCCCCCGGCGTGACGGGCGTGATCTCACTGGCCGCCCGCCTGTGGAACGTGGCCGGCGAGCTGATCGGCGGGCTGCTGGTGGTCACGCTCTGGCGCGGCGGCGTGGCGGGCGAGGGGCCGGCGGCCGCGCGGACGGATTCGGCGTAGCAGGGACGCGGTGACGCGGGGTGGAATGGACAGGCAGGTAGCGCATTCTCTCGGCATGCCGTTACATTGGCGGCACGTTACGAACGGTGATGAAGGACGGACAATTTCCCGTGAACGCAGATGCTTGAAGAGCTGAAGAACAAGCTGGGCGAAGAGATCGAGCGGCTTACGCACGAGTTGCAGATCACCCTGCCCCAGGCCATCCAGAAGGCCGTGGAGCACGGCGACCTGCGCGAGAACAGCGAGTACAAGAGTGCGCTGGAGCGGCAGCAGTTCGTGCAGGCTCGGCTCAACCACCTGACCAAGCGCTACGGCGAGCTCTCCAAGATCGACCTGAGCGACGTGCCCACCGACCGCGTGGGCTTCGGCTCGCGCGTGACCGTGGTGGACCTGCGCACGCGCGAGGAGGAGACCTACACGCTGGTGTTCGGCGACTACATCGACATCGACAGCGGGCAGATCTCGGTGGCCTCGCCGCTGGGGCAGACGCTGATGGGGAAGAAGCCGGGCGACCAGGTGTCGCTGCAGCTTCCCCGCGGCGAGCGCAAGCTGAAGATCAAGACGCTGGTCACGCTCTCCGAGCAGATCGACGACAAGGCCGACGCCGCCTGACGCACGTCGGCTTCGCCGAACGCACGAGAGCCGCGGGGGAGATGGTTTCCCTCGCGGCTCTCTCGTCGTTGAGCACGGGATCGAGGCAAGGCTGGCGCCGCTTTGTGAACACGGAGCAGCGGAGAGAGCGGAGTCAAACGGAGAACAACCATCGCAGTTCTCCGTCTGACTCCGCTTGCCTCCGCTGCTCCGTGTTCACTGCAGTTGCTGTTTCTGCCGGCCGTGCGAGATGGGATGGTGGTCGTGCGAGACGTCGTCCGCCGCGTCCCAGCGCTGCGACTGAAAGGCCAGGAAGAGGGCGGCCCAGC
>DASSJS010000532.1:0-49835 GCA_035691085.1 Longimicrobium sp. | reverse complement strand
GGACTTCTCGTGGCGCGAGTCCGGCCCGAGAGCCCTGCCGCGGCCGCGCCGGGTCCGGTCCGATGATCCGCGCGCGATTCGATCCCACGTTCGACGGGTGGCGTGCGGCCGCGCGGCGCCTGCTGAACGATGGCGTGGTGCCCGAATCCATCGTCTGGGAGGATGAGACCGCTCAGCAGGCGGCGCTCGACGGGTTCGGGGCGGACGCGCCCGAGCCGTCCGCGGACGGAGCGCCGTCGCGGTTCCGGATTCCGAGGCGCTTCTTCGAGCTGGCCGAGGCGGCGGCGTGCCATGCGGATGGCGAGCGGTGGGCGCTGCTCTACCGCGTGCTCTGGCGCGTCACCCACGGCGAGCCGCACCTGCTGGAGGTGGCGGTCGACCCCGACGTGCACCGCCTGCTGCGGATGGAGAAGGCCGTCCGCCGCGAGGTGCACAAGATGCACGCATTCGTGCGCTTCAAGGAGGTGGCGGAGGACGATGGGTCGTCGCGCTTCGTGGCCTGGTTCGAGCCCGCGCACCCGGTGGTGGAGCGCGCCACGCCGTTCTTCGCCGAGCGCTTCGCGTCGATGCGGTGGTCCATCCTCACGCCGCTGGCGTGCGCGCACTGGGACGGCGAGTCGCTCTCCATCACCCCCGGCCTTCCCCGCTCCGCCGCGCCGGGCGACGACGAGCTGGAAACGCTGTGGCGCACGTACTACCGCAGCACCTTCAACCCCGCCCGCGTGCGCACGAAAGCCATGCGCGCCGAGATGCCCGTGCGCTACTGGAAAAACCTTCCCGAGGCGGAGCAGATCGGCGAGCTCCTCCGCGAGGCCCCCCAACGCGTCCGCGGGATGATCGAGCAGCAGGGCCTTCCGCCCGAGCTCACCCGCCCCCCGCGCCGGTCGGCCGCGGATTGATGGTCCATCGGTCCGGATGCGGATGTCCGTGGAGTCTGCGCGAGTCTTGCGTTAAGGCTTGGTTGACGGAGCGATCGGCGCCAGGTCGATTCTCGCCCTCACCCGCAACCGAACGAGCACGCGTGACGGATCAGACGCGCCCGGCGCACCACGGCCCCGATGGACGCTTCCGCATCCCCTGGCCGCTGGAAGTGGCGGACCAGCGCAGCGGCGGCAGCATCTTCCGTTGGCAGTGGGAGCGGCTCACGGGAGGCAAGCGAGCGCCCAACCCCAGGCCGCACATGGTGCCCGTGGTGCCGCACCGCATTGCGCAGCCGCGCGCGGCGGATGGCGAGATCCGCATCACCTGGGTGGGGCACGCGAGCTTCCTGATCCAGGCGAGCGGGATGAACCTCCTCACCGACCCGCACTGGAGCCGCCGCGCGTCCCCCAGCCAGGTGATCGGCCCGGCACGCTTCCAGGACCCCGGCGTGCCGTTCGACGCGCTGCCGCCCATCGACGCCGTCCTCCTTTCGCACGATCATTACGACCACCTGGACCAGGGCACGGTGGAGCGCCTGCACGCCCGCTTCGGCGATGCGCTGCGGTGGATCACCCCGCTGGCGTACCGCGAGTGGTTCCGAAGCGTAGGCGTGACCAATCTGACCGAGATGGACTGGTGGGACGAGGCGCAGCTGGACGCCATCCGCGTGGTCTGCGCGCCGGCGCAGCACTGGACACGGCGCAAGCTGAAGGAGATGAACGACCGCCTGTGGGCCAGCTACGCGCTGCTCCTCCCCGACGGGCGGCGCATCTACTTCGGCGGCGACAGCGGCTACTTCCGCGGATACCAGGAGATCGGGAGCCGGCTGGGCCCCTTCGACGTGAGCATGCTCCCCATCGGCGCGTACGATCCGCGCTGGTTCATGGCCCCGGCGCACATGAACCCCGAAGAGGCGGTGCGCGCCTACCGCGAGCTGGGCGGCCGCGGTTCCTTCGTCTCCATGCACTGGGGCACCTTCCGCCTGACGGACGAAGACCCGCTGGAGCCCCCCGTGCGCGCCCGCGCCGCATGGGAGGAAGCTCGCCTCCCCGTCCGCGACCTGGCCATCCTCCGCCACGGCGAAACGCTGGTGCTCGGAAACGACGGGTAACCTCTGGGGGAGAACGACGTCATCCTGAAGGCGCCGCCACGCAAACACCGTCACCGCAACAACATCCAGCGGCGCCCGAAGGATCTACAATCGCGGCGTGAACGCCCGCCTTCGGAGCGCATCGGACGATGACAGTCCGTGCATCTTACCGGATCTGTTGCGCGACGCGGTTATAGATCCTTCAGTCGCCGCCGGAACTGGGTGTGAACGCCGGTTCGGCGCGGCGGCTCCTTCAGGATGACCTCCGCTCTGCTTCGTCTCTCTTTTGTCTTCTCTTCTCGTAAACCGTGGCAGGCCCGCGACTTGCCTTCCGGCGTCGCGGAACCTGAACTGAAATCGGGAAGGCAGATGATTCAACGCACAGCGATCCGGCGCGCCGCGCGCGCTTCGGCGTTTCTCCTGGCCGCGATGACGGCGGCGGCCTGCGCGTCCACCGGCGGCGGGGGACGGATCACGCTCCCCGGGCCGGGGCCGCGCGCCGCGGCGGGATTCGCGGGGTTCGACACCGGCATCTACCCCGGCGACGCGGCCATGCGGGCGTGGCGGCAGACGTCACCGTACCAGTGGGTGGGCTACTACCTCGCCGCGCCGTGCCACCGCGACGCCTCATGGTCGGGGAAGCGCGAGGCGCTGGTGGGGATGGGGTGGGGCACCGCGGTGATCTACCTGGGCCAGCAGGACTGGGCCGCCGCGCCCAACCGCGCCCCGGCGCCCGACACCGCCCGCGCCGACAGCACCGCGCAGCCGCAGCAGCCCGCCGCCGTGGCATCGGCGCCGCCCGCGTGCTCGGCCGCCAACCTCTCCGCCGCGCGCGGCACGACGGACGCGGCCGACGCCGTGGCGAAAACGGCGGCCGAGGGCTTCCCCGCCGGCACCGTGATCTACCTGGACGTGGAGCGCGTGACCGCCGTCTCCCCGGCGCTGTCGGACTACGTGCGCGGCTGGGTGGACGGCGTGCTGGCGGAGGGCCGCTACACGCCCGGCATCTATGTGCACCGGCTGAACGCCGACGCCGTCGCCACCGCCGCGCGCGCCGCCTACACCGCGCGCGGCCGGGTGGGTGACCCGCAGTTCTGGGTCACCGCTTCCACCGGCTTCTCGCTGGAGTTGCCGCCCACCGCGTCGGGGGTGCCGTACGCCAGCGTGTGGCAGGGCCCGCTGGACCTGCGCGAGACGTGGGGCGGCTACACCCTGCAGGTCGACGTGAACGTTGCCACCACCCGCTCGCCCTCGGCGCCGGGCCAGGGCACGCCGTAAGGGAAGTACTCGCGGAGCGGCGCTGCAGCGGAGAACGCGCGAAGTTCTCTGCTCCCTCTGCTCCCTCTGCGTTGATTCAGCAGCACCATGGGCCACGCGAAAGCCGCGGACACACGGCGGGATATCACCCCGCCGCGCATCCGCGGCTTTCACACGTGCCCAGGGCACGCCGCGCCCCTGTCAGGATACCCCGCTCACGAAGCGTCGCACCCGGACCGAACCGGCCCCGAAAGGCTTGCGGCATCATGGGTTGCGTGACAGTTTCGAAGACATCCCGGCCTTGTTCACTCCGGGGCTCTCCCGCACACCGCCATCGACCATCCACCGCGGATTCCAAACCGCGGCCCGGAGCGCAGCCTTTCGGCGGTGGCGTGCGGCCCGTACGTTACCGAATCCGGCCGTTCCATCCACCTCCGCCGCGGCAAGGCGCGCCTCCTGCGCCACCGCACCGCAACCCGGCACCATGGCCAAGCACCCACCCCTGACCGACCCGGAGCTGTTCGAGATCGAGGCGCTGGCGTGCGACGCCACGCCCGGCCCGTGGGAGGCGCAGACCGTGCTCGACTTCCAGACCGGTGAAAGCACCCGCGTGGTGGCGCACGCCGACGGCGGCGAGTACGTGTACGTGGTGGAGCGTGACGGCGAGGTGGCCGAGGGCGACCAGCGCTACATCGCCGCGGTGGACCCCGACAAGGTGCTCGGGCTGGTGCGCGAGATCCGCCGCCTGCGGCGCGTGGAAGAGCGCTTCCAGTCGCTGTGCTCGGTGCTGCAGCACCTGAACACCTTCCTGGAGCATCGCGGGCTGGTGCCGCAGGCGCAGCGCTTCGTGGAGGTGCGCGCGCAACTGGAGCGGATCCACCCCGAGGTGGTCGCCGACGAGCCGCCCGCCACCGCAACGGGCCCGGCGCAGGGCCGGGCTCGCGTGATGACCGCCGTGTGAAGGATGGGCGCCCCGCCGGGGCGCCCTTTGTGCAAACGCCGCCGAACCCGCTCGCCGCAGTGCGCATGATGACTGCCCGCCCGATCCGGCTTCCCGACCGATTCTACCTGCCGCGCACCGACGACTACGGCCGCGAGGTGCGCGACGTGATGCCGTGGGACGGCGCCGTGAGCTACGCCACCGACGGCGAGCGCCTGGGCGTGCAGTACGGCGACGGCCGCGTGGAGTGGCTGGGCCGCGCCACCCCCATCGCCGAGGACGGCCCCGCGCACGCCCCCACCGACCCGCTGCGCACCTTCGCCGACGACTTCGAGGGCGTGAACCTGGACGCGCTGGTGGACGGCATCCGCAGCTACATGGACCTGCACCCCGTGCTCAAGACCGTGTGGCAGAACGACGTGGCCACCCTCGAAACCCTCCGCCACAAGTCGCACCCCGAGGGCGAAAGCTGACCGTCAGCCGAGCGACGACGGCACGCACGCGACGGGGCGGCCCCCGTGGGAGCCGCCCCTTCGCGCGTCCATCACCCGTCGCTGGAATCGATGGGGATCAGCGCATCCCGCCGTTGTCGGCCCTGGGGTTGATGATGGTCTCGGCCAGCGCGCTCAGGCGATGGTCGGTCTGCCCCTCCTCGTCCAGCGTCTGCTGCAGGGTGCGGGCGTGGTCGGCCATCCCCAGCCGGTCGGCGTAGGTGCGCACGCAGCCGTAGCCGGCGATCTCGTAGTGCTCCACGCGCTGCGCCGCGGCGATCAGCCCCGCGTCGATGGTGTCGGGGTCGCCCTTCTCCTTGATCATCTCCTGCCCTTCCTTCAGCAGCCCTTCCATCCCCCTGCAGTGGTGGCCGCCGGGCGTCTCGCCCATCCCGTCGAAGATCGCCTCCAGGCGCTTCACCTGGTCGTGCGTCACCCGCTCGTGCTCCTGAAAGGCCGACTTGAGCTCGGGATTGTGCGCCCGCTCGGCCATCATCGGCAGCGCCTTCAGGATCTGCGTTTCGGCGCTATACAGGTCGCGAAGCTGTTCCACGTACAGGTCTTTCAGCGAGTCCATCGCCATCGTACCACCCTCCCTTGCAGGTAAATCATACACTCCGCCGCCGCGCGGCGGGGGGGCGTAACCCGCTGCACAGCCTGTACCAGCGGGGGGATGATGATGGACGTCATCACGCGGATCGATCGAACCTCCTTCGGCCGCGGATCGTCCGCGCGCCGGGGGATGGCATCCGGGCGCGATCCCGCGTAAGCTGCTGTTTCTCCGTAGAGCGGGCGCCACGGGGAAACCATTGCCGTCCCCCGGCCGTACAAGATCTTCAACTCACGCAGCGCCAACCGCTTCCGCGCCTGTCACGGGCCGGCGCGCGTATTCCCCGACTGGATCGGTAACCTGCCGATGTACGGCATTGCGGGACTGCTGACCGGGCGCACCCTGGCCGGCCGCTACCTGGTGGAAGCGGTGATCGGCCGCGGCGGGATGGGCGCCGTCTACCGCGCGGTGGACGAGCGGCTGTCGCGCCCCGTGGCGGTGAAAGTCGTCGGCGCCGTGACCAACGATCCCGGCGAGGCCGACCACCTGCGCGCCCGCTTCCATCGCGAGGCGCGCGCGGCGGCCGGGCTGCGCCACCCCAACGTGGTGCAGGTGCACGACTTCGGCACCGACCCCGAGCTGGACCTAGACTACCTGGTGATGGAGCTGCTGCACGGCGAGGACCTGGCCGCGCGGCTGATGCGCGCCGGGGCGCCACCGCTCCCCGTGGCGCTCTCCATCCTGCGCCAGGCGGCGCGCGGCCTCTCCGCCGGCCACCGCGCGGGGCTGGTGCACCGCGACGTGAAGCCCGGCAACCTGTTCCTGGAGCCCGACGGCGACGGCGTGCACCTGCGCGTGCTGGACTTCGGCATCGCGCAGGTGACGCTGGGCGAAGGCGATACCATGACGCAGCTCACCGTCTACGGGCGCTCGCCGTTCTCCCCCGCCTACGCCTCGCCCGAGCAGCTTAGCGGCGACGAGCGCATCACCGCCGCGTCGGACGTGTTCAGCCTGGCGGCGGTGGGGTACCACCTGGTCACCGGCACGCGCCCCTTCACCTCCGCCGACCCCAACCGCGCCGCGGCCGAGGTCACCGACGCCGTCCGCCTCCTCCGCCAGCGCGCCCCCGCGCTCGACGACGCAACCTACGCCGTGCTGGTCCGCGCGCTGGCCCGCACCCCCACCGAGCGCTTCCCCGACGCGCTCGCGATGGCCCAGGCGCTCTCCGGCGGCGAATCCGGCTCGGCGAAGAGGGTCCGTTCCACCGCGGCCGGAGCCACGCCGTCGCCTGCAGCTGCCGCGGCACATCCCCCCCGCGGCCACGCGACGCCGCACGCGCCGGCGTCCGCGCGACACGGAACCACCGACGAGCACACGCGCGTCTACGCGCCCGCGCCGCAGCGCCCGCCGGTGGCGCAGGTGCCCGTGCCGAGCGTCTTCACGCCCACGCCGCGCCCGCCGGAATTCTTGCGGCCGCAGCAGTCCGCGCCCGCGGCTCCGGCGACGTACGCAGCCACGCCGCCGCCGGTCCAGGAGCAGCATCCAGCGAAGACGCCGGGGCGGGTGCGGCGTTTCTTCCGCGCCCTGTGGGAGTTCATCGTCACCACCACGGCGCTGGCGATGTTCGTGGGTGCGTGGTGGGCGGCGGTGTCGGGCGCGGTGCAGGACCGCCCGCTGTGGATGTACGGCGGCGTGGCCGCCACCGTGTTCTGCACGCCGTTCGCGCTGCACCGGCTCACCGGCCGGCGCGGGCGGCTGGCCTTCGGCGTCATCGGGTCGCTGGCTGCCACGGCGCTCGCGTGGCGCCTGACCAGCCGCGCGGAGATGGACCACGCCATCGCGCTGGCGGCCGTGTTCGGGCTGCAGGTGCTCGCGTGCTTCTTCATGTCGTGGCTCACCCACCGCCGCCCGAGGAACCCACCCAGCACATCGTAGCCGGGAGTATCTCCCTCGAAGTAAATCAAACTCATTGGGACAGCTGTACATCGGAAGAACTCTACCGAATCGGCTGTTCTTTTTGAACCTGAATTCGTGCGAACACCGCCACCCAAAACCGGGTCGGCGGTATTTCTTTTCAGAACGTACACTTTAAATTTACTCTGTTCAACTCGCGCGGCGGCGATGTGCCGGCAGCCGGTTCACTCATAACCACCGTCGGCCACTGCCAAGTGCGCGCGTAGGCTGTCTCCCACAGCCTCCCCTTGACACCCGGTACCATATTCGGTACCATTGACGGGCGGATGCGGATCATGACAACGGTTTGCAAGAAGCGGCTGGATGAAGCACGGGCGAACATCACCGGGCTGCGGTTCGCCAACCTGTGTGCGCTGGCGGAATGCTTTGGATGGGTGTTCGTGCGCCAGAGCGGAAGCCACCGGCTGTACAAGCGCAACGGCAGCACCGCGCTGATGAACTTCCAGGAAGACCGGAGCGGCAGGGCCAAGCCCTACCAGGTGCGCCAGATGCTGGCCGCCATCGACGAACTCCTTGCCAGCGAGGACACGTGAACCACTACAGCTACTCGGTGCGCTGGAGCCCCGAAGACGAGGCGTTCATCGCCCTCTGCCCCGAGTTCGCCGGCCTCTCGGCGTTCGGCGAGTCGGCCGCCGAGGCGCTGGAGCAGATCCAGGTAGCGGTGGACCTGGCGGTGGAAACCCATCAGGCCGAGGGGTGGCCGCTCCCCGAGGTGCAGGCCGTGTCGCAGTACAGCGGCCAGTTCCGCCTGCGCATGCCGCGCTCGCTGCACGGCGAGCTCGCCGCCCGCGCCGAGGCCGAGGGCGTGTCGCTCAACTCACTGGCGGTGGCGTACATCGCCCGCGGGCTGGGCACCGCCTCGGGCGCGGAGCTCGACGCGGGCTCGCCGGGGCGGCGCACCTCCATCCACTGAACGGCTGGAAGTACGGCGGGGTGGCGCGACCACGTTCTTTCGCTCCCCGCCTGCTCTCCCGCCGGGCATGTGAGTTGCGCCCGGGAAGGGCCGTTCGTGCGGGCGCGCGGGCGTCCGTGTGGCGCGGGCGACAGTGCCCGCGGACGCAACTGACGGGAGGGATTGACGGATGAAGCAGTTGACGCGGCTTGCCGCGATCCTTGCCGCCGCCGCGCTGGTAGGCGCAGCGGCGTGCGAAAAGCAGGGGGGCGGTGACGCACAGGGCAGCAGCACGGAGGGGATGCCGCAGAGCGGCGCGCAGATCAACGGCGGTGCCACCAGCGGCAGCGGCGCGGGCCCGGCCGACGCCGCGGGCGCGCCCAGCACCACCCCGGGCACCACCGCGGCCCCGACGGACACCGCGAGCCCCACGCCCGCGTCGGCGGGGGTGCCGGTTCCGCAGCAGCCGGCGGGCTCGGGCGGCAACAGCACCATCTCCACCCCCAGCGGCAATGGCACGCCGCCCGCGGCTGGAGGCACCACCACCGGCCGGCCGTAACCGTGGTCGAGAGGGCGAATTCAACCGGGTGACGCGAAACCACCGCGTCACCCGGTTCTCGTTCGTGTCGTATGCGGAGAAGCCGCCGACCCGCCCGAGGGCCGGCGGCTCCGCCTTCAAATGGCTTGGATCAGAACGGCAGGCTGATGCCGACGGCGATCTCGGTGCCGCCGCGCGCGTCGTTGTCCAGCGCGAAGGCGTGGTGTACGTCGCCACGCACGGCGACGGCGCGGGTCACGTGCGCGCGCGCCGCGATACCGGGGGAGAGCGTGTAGCCGGTGCGCACCACGTTGCGGAACACCCGCGTGGGGCGGCGTGCCGCGTACTGCCACGCCCACTCGCCGTCGCGGCGCATGGCCCCGGTCGCGAGCGTCAGCATCGGGGCGAACGCCGAGCCGGCGCCGCGCAGGTGCACGTCGGCTTGCGCGCCGTACTGCCACGTGTCCGCGCCGCCTTCCCTGCGAGGCAGGTGCGAGGCATAGCCGCCCACGGCAACGCGGCCCAGCGCGGAACTGGCCGGGGCCACGCGCACCATCAGCCGCGCGCCCAGGCCACGGCCCAGGTCACCGCCGGTGTACGAGCGGCTCACGCCCGCGGCGTAATAGTCCAGGTATCCGCGCGGAGCGGCCTGGGTGCGGCGGACCACCTCGGTCTGGGAGAGCGCCGGCGCGGCGGTGGCGCACAGCAGCGTGGCCAGGATGGCCGGGAGAGGGATACGACGGATCATGGCTCACCTCCAAGGTTCGATGGCATCTCCTGTCGTTCGAGTAGAACCGTCGCCCGCGGGTGTGCGAGCGCTGGACCCCTATTGCAAAAAACACACCTGCCGGAGAACGGTTTCTCCTGCCATTCTGCCCAATATCCTGCCAGAACGGGTCGCCATACTGGACAGGAGGGAGGGCCGGCCGGCGGCGGGTACGAGAAAGGCCGCCGACCCGTTGGGGTTCGGCGGCCTGACTGGATCGGATGGCGATCGAAGACGGGCGGTCAGCTCTCCACCGTCGCCGGGACGAGCGAGATCTGCCGGTCGTGCAGCACGGGGACCACGTCGTGGCGGTCCACCTGCGCGCAGAAGGCCAGGTCGGCGTCCAGCCCCGCCTCCAGGATCTGTTTCCCCGCGGCGGTGCGGGCGAACAGCCCCTCCAGGTCGTCATGCGCGTCGGAGAGCGCCAGCGCGGCGATGGCGCCGTCGTTCGGCTCCCACTCGCCCTCCGCGCGCGCGGCCATCACCGCGGCGGCCATGCGCCCGGCGCAGACCGCGTCCTCGAGGCCGAACTTGGTCTCGCGCCCCGAGCAGAGAAAGACGGGCTCGGCGCCGGTGCGCACCAGCTCGTCCACCACCGCCTGCTGGTTCAGGAACGAGCCGACCACCACCCGCGACGCGGCCGAGGCCGCCATCATGGCGCCGGTGCCGTTGGTGGTGCTCATCACCAGCGTCTTCCCGCCCACCTTCTCGGCGGTGAAGTCACCCGGCGAGTTCCCCAGGTCGAACCCCTCGATGGGGAGCGACTTGCGCTCGCCGCACAGCAGCACCTCGTCGCGCCCCAGGGTGTTGGCCAGCCGCAGCGCCTCCTCGATGCTGGCCACGGGGAACAGCGCCCGGGCACCGGCGGCCAGCGCCTCCACGATGGTGCTGGAGGCACGCAGCGCGTCGATCACCACCACGGTCCGCTCCGCGATGTCGCCCGGCAGCAGCTCGCCGGGGGTCAGCAGTACGTCCAGCTTCATGCAGCCGCCCGCTCGCTCATCATCCGCTCCAGGAACTTCGTGTCCACCTCGCCCGCCACGAACGCCGGGTGGTCCATCACCCCCTGGAGGAACGGGATGGTGGTGTGCACGCCCTCGATCACCGTCTCCGACAGTGCACGCTTCATGCGCGCGATGGCCTCGTCACGCGTGGCCCCGTGCACGATCAGCTTCATCAGCAGCGAGTCGTAGAACGGGGGCACGCGGTAGCCGGCGTACACGTGCGTGTCGACCCGCACCCCCGGCCCGCCCGGCGCGTGGAACGCCGCCACCGTGCCGGGGCTCGGCGCGAAGTTGCGCGACGGGTCCTCGGCGTTGATGCGGCACTCGATGGCGTGGCCGCGCAGGTGGATCGGCTGGTCGGGCATCGACAGCGGGAGCCCCGCCGCGGCGCGGATCTGCTCCTTCACCAGGTCGAACCCCGTGCACATCTCGGTGACCGGGTGCTCCACCTGGATGCGGGTGTTCATCTCCATGAAGTAGAACGAGTTGTCGTCGTTCAGCAGCATCTCGATGGTCCCCGCGCCCACGTAGTCGATCGCCTTCGCCCCGCGCACCGCCGCGTCGCCCATCTCGGCGCGCAGCTCCTCGGTCAGCGCGGGAGAGGGGGCCTCCTCCAGCAGCTTCTGGTGGCGGCGCTGGATGGAGCAGTCGCGCTCGCCCAGGTGCAGCACGCGGCCGTGGCTGTCGCCCAGGATCTGGAACTCGATGTGGCGCGGGCGGGCCAGGTACTTCTCCACGTACACCGTGTCGTCGCCGAACGCCGCCGCGGCCTCGTTGCGCGCCATGGAGTACTGGCGCTCGAACTCGTCGGCGTCGACCGCCACCCGCATCCCCTTGCCGCCGCCCCCCGCCGCCGCCTTGATCAGCACGGGAAAGCCGATGGCGCGCGCCTGCGCCAGCGCCTCGTCGGGGTCGCCGATGGCGTCGGTGCCGGGGACGATGGGGACGCCCACCTCCTTCATCGTGCGCCGCGCCGCCGCCTTGTCGCCCATCAGGCGGATCTGCTGCGGCGTGGGGCCGATGAAGGTGATCCCGCTGCGCTCGCAGATCTCGCTGAACTCGGCGTTCTCGGCCAGGAACCCGTAGCCGGGGTGGATGGCGTCGGCGCCGGTGATCTCGGCGGCGGCGATGATGCGCGGGATGTTGAGATAGCTCTCGCGCGCGGCCGGGGGGCCGATGCACACGTCTTCGTCGGCGAAGCGCACGTGCAGGCTCTCGCGGTCGGCCTCGCTGTACACCGCGACCGTGCGGATCCCCAGCTCGCGGCAGGCGCGGATGACCCGCAGGGCGATCTCGCCGCGGTTGGCGATCAATACCTTTCGGAACACGTCAGGACCGGGCCGTCACTTGAGGGTTTCGGGCGCACCCTGCCAGACCTCCTGCTCGCCCGGGCTCACGCCCGACACGCGCAGGGCGAACTCGCTGGGGTTCGACGCGTAGTGCATCGCCCATTCGTAGCTGATCCACCCCCTGGAGTAGAGGTCGAGCAGGCTCTGGTCGAAGGTCTGCATCCCGTACTGCACCCGCCCCTCGGCGATGTGGTCGGGGATGGTGACCAGCTCGTCGCCCTTGCGGATCAGCTCGCCGATGGTGGCGGTGTTCACCAGCACCTCGGCCGCCGGCACGCGCCCCGGCCTGTCGGCCCGCGGGATCAGCCGCAGGCTCACGATGGCCTTGAGCGCGTTGGCCAGCACCTGCCGGATCTCGGCGTGCTGGTGCGGGGGGAAGAACGAGATGATGCGGTTGATGGTCTGCGCCGCGTCGGTCGTATGGAGCGTCGACATGACCATGTGCCCCGTGTCGGCCGCCTTCAGCACCGTCTCCATCGACGGCCGGTCGCGGATCTCGCCGAGCATGATCACGTCGGGGTCCTGCCGCAGCACGTGGCGCAGCGCGTCGTGGAAGGAGAGGGTGTCGGCCCCCACCTCGCGCTGGCTGATCATCCCCTTGATGTCGCGGTGCAGGAACTCGATCGGGTCTTCGATGGTGACGATGTTCACCGCGCGCTGCTCGTTCAGCCGCCGGATCATGGCGGCCAGCGTGGTGGACTTGCCCGACCCGGTGATCCCCGTGACCAGCACCAGCCCGCGGGGGAGCACCGCGATCTCCTCCAGCACCGGGGGAAGCTCCAGCGTTTCCAGCGCGGGCACGTCCACCGGGATGGCGCGGAAGGCCATCCCCAGCGTGCCGCGCTGCTGGAAGATGTTGGTGCGGAAGCGCCCCAGCCCCTGCACGCCGATGGCGAAGTCGATCTCCTTCCGCTCGGCGAAGGCTTCGCGCTGCTTGGGGGAGAGCGTCTGCTCGGCGCAGCGCTTGATGTCCTCGGGCCGCAGCACCTGCAGCCGCGTTTCCTGCAGGTCGCCGTTCACGCGGATCACCGGCGGGCGCCCCACCTTCAGGTGCAGGTCGCTCCCGCCGCGGCGCACCAGCTCTTCCAGCGCCTCGCGCAGGTTGAACTCGCGCGCGGCGGCGGCGGTCGGCGGGGCGGCGGTGGTGGCTGCGTCCACGTCAGGCGGCCGGCTCGATGCGGAAGAGCACCTGCCCGTATTCCACGGGCTCGCCGTTCTCCACGCACACCTCGCGCACGGTGCCGGCCACGTCGCTCTCCAGCTCGTTCATCAGCTTCATCGCCTCGAGGATGCAGAGCGTCTGCCCCTTGCTGACGCGGCTCCCCACCTCGGCATACGGCGGCGCCTCGGGCGCGGGCGCCCGGTAGAAGGTGCCCACCATGGGGCTCTTGATCTCCACCAGGTTGCTGGCGGCGGGCGCGGCGGCCGGCGCTGCCTCGGCCGCGGCCTGCGCGGCGGCCGGGGTGCCGGCGCGGGGGACGCCCACCTCGTGCACCGGCGGCATGTGCAGGTGCGCGGGGGCGGCGGGCGCGGCGGCCTGGGCGGCCACGGGCGCGGGGGGCGGCGTCTTGGAGATGCGGATGCGGGTGCCGCCGCGGGAGATCTCGAGCGAGTCGATCCCGCTCTCGTCCACCGCCCCGATCAGCCCACGCAGGAACTCGAGGTCGATCATTTCGCGCGCTCGATGTACTTGTCTTCGCGGCGGTCGACGCGGATCACGTCGCCCTCGTTGATGAACAGCGGTACCTGCACCACCGCGCCCGTCTCCAGCTTGGCGGGCTTGGTTCCCCCCGTGGCGGTGTCGCCGCGCACGCCGGGGTCGGTCTCCACGATCTCCAGGGTGACGAAGTACGGCAGCTCCACCGCGATCACCCGCTCGCCGTGCACCAGCCCCTCGCACTCCATCCCCTCCTTCAGGTACTTGAGCTGGTCGTCACCCAGCAGCTCGGCCGTCAGGGGGATGTCCTCGTAGGTCTGGGCATCCATGAAGTGGTACAGGTGCCCGTCGCTGTAGGTGTAGGTCACCGGCCGGTGCTCCAGGCGCACCTCGTCGATCTTTTCGCCGGCGCGCCAGGTCTTCTCCAGCACCGCGCCGGTGAGCACGTTCTTCATGCGCGAGCGCACCACCGTGTTCCCCTTGCCGGGCTTGTGGTGCTGGAACCACAGGAGCGTGAACAGCGTCCCGTCGATGCTCAGGGTCATGCCGTTCCGAAAATCGGCCGTCGTTGCCACTCTCTGTCTCTCCCGAGTCTTGATGTCCGTTAATCCCAAGTGCCAGGCCCTGAGTCACAAGAGACCCCTGAGGGGCTCAGGACCTCGGACTCAGGACTGCTTTTCTTTCTGCCGCAGGTGCTCCACCAGCGCGCGCAGGCCCAGCCGGTAGCTGTCGACCCCGAAGCCCGAGATCACCCCCACCGCGTTGCCGGCCAGGTACGACCGGTGCCGGAAGCGCTCCCGGGCAAACACGTTGCTAATGTGCACCTCCACGTACGGGCGCGCCACCGCCGCCAGCGCGTCGCGCAGCGCGATGCTGGTGTGGGTGTACGCGCCCGCGTTCACCACGAAGCCGTCCACGCGCGCGGCGGCCTGCTGAACGAAGTCCACCAGCTCGCCCTCGTGGTTGGACTGGAAGCACTCCACCTGGGCGTCCAGCCCGCCCGCCTCGCCGGCCAGCGCGGCGTTCACGTCGTCCAGCGTGTGGCGCCCGTACACCTCGGGCTCGCGGCGGCCCAGCAGGTTCAGGTTGGGGCCGTGGATGGCCGCGACCCTCACCGCTTCAGGCTCTGCAGCCAGGCCTGGAAGCTCTCCAGGTCCTCATCGTCGTCCCCGCCCTGCTGCGCCTGCGGCGAGGCCGGCTGCGCGGGCGGCGCCGGGGCGGGCGCGGGCTCGAACGCCGGGGCCGGCGCGGGCGCGGCGGCCCGCGGCTCGGGCTCGGGGGGCGTGGCGGGCTGCTCGTTGAAGAAGTCTTCGAAGCTGAACCCGCCGGCCGGCTCGGCCGACGGCTCCTGCCGCGGCGGCGCGCGGTCGGCCACCGGCTCCACCGGCACCTCGGGCGACAGGTCGAACGACGACTCCCACGGCATGGGCGCGTCGCCCGAAGCCGCGCCGCCCGCCGCAGGTTCCGTTCCCGGCGCCGTCTCGGTGGGCGCCGGCTCGGTGCTCATCCAGGGCAGGTCTTCCGTCTGATCCTCGTCACCGCCGGCGGGCGCGTTCCACGGCTCGTCCCCGGCTTCGCCCCGCGGCTCGGCGGCGGGCGCGGCCCACGGCTCCTCGGCGGCCTCCGGCTGAGGCCCGGCTTGCGGCTGAGTCTCGGCCTCGGGCGCCGCCCATGGATCGGCCGCGGCGTCCCGCGCCTGGGGCTCGCCGGAGGCGGCGGTCCACGGCTCCTCGCTCGGCTCGGCGGACCACGGCGCTTCGGCGGCGGGCGCGGAGGCGGACGGCGTGCCGGCGATCCACGGCTCGTCCATCGGCGGCTGCTGCTCGGGTGCGCCCAGCGTCTCGTCGTCCCACGGCCGTGCGGGCGGCGGCGCGGCGGCATCCTCCACCCCCGGCTGCGCCTCCGCGGCGGAGGGAAGCCCGGCCGCGGGCGACGCCTCGGCGGCCGGCGGCGCTTCCGCCGTGCCGGTTGCCTGGGCCTGCGCGGCGCCCGGGCGCCAAGAGAGGATCGCGCCCAGGTACGCCGCGATCGTCACGCGCCCGGCGGCCGGCGCGTCCGGCGTCTCGGCGGCGGACGGAGCGGCGGCGTCCGTGGAACTGTCCACGGACGTATCGGCGGCCGGAAGATCGAAGCCGGCGAGGCCGGTCGCGGGCGGCTCGTCCGCGGCGGCGAAGGCCGGCTCCGGCTCGGACACCTGGGGCTGCTCCGCCGCGGCGGCTTGCTCCAGTTCGGGCGTGGGCGCGGTCTCCTCCACCGTCGGCGCTTCCCACTCGCGCCGGCCGGCGCCCTCGAAGCCGTCGGCGAACGAGTCCGCGAAGGCATCGCCCGTGGAGGCGCCGCCGGTGGAGCCGGAGGCAGACGCGCGGGCGCTCGCGTACGCGTGCGCGGGTTCCGTTTCTTCTTCCTGCTGGAACGAAGGCGCGTCCTCGAACGACGGCACTTCGCCGAATGACGGCGCTTCCCCGAATGACGGCGTTTCCCCGAACGACGGCTGGTCACCGTACGACGGGAGCGGCGGGTGGGGCGGAAGCTCGACCGCGTCGGGCAGGTCGAAGTCGCCTCCGAGCTCCGGTGCGGGGAGCTCGTGGCCGCCCGCGCCGGCATCCGCCGGCTGCTCGTCGCCGCCCGCCACGAACGCGTCCACCGACTCCAGCCACGACGGAGCGGCCTCGCCCGCGCCCGCGGCGGCCTGCGCCGGCGGCTGGGCCGAGGGCATCTCCAGGTCGATGGGCGCGAAGCCGTCGTCCTGTCCGCCGGCCGTGTCGTCCGCCGCGGGCGATTGCGAGCCGGCGGCGAGCTGCGCCTCGAGCTCTTCCAGCCGCCGCACCAGCGCCGTCTCGTCGCCGCGGCGCGAGATCAGCTCGCGGTACACCTCGGCCGCGCGGTCGGGGAAGCCCTGCTGCGCGTACAGCTCGGCGATGGTCTCGGTGACCACCTCGCCGTGCTCCTCGTGGTCGTCGTGCGGCGCGGCGGCGGGCCCGGCCGCGGGCTCGTCGTAGAAGCTCTCCAGCGGAAGCGGCTCCACGTCGTCCGAATGGAGGTCCATCTGCCCGTCGTCCACCGAGCCCCAGGCGTCGAATCCCCCCGCGTTCGCGGCCGGCTCCGGCTGGGCGGAGGCCGCCTGCGACGAGGCGGACTGCTCCGGCTGCTCGTCGGCCACGCTCAGGTCCACGGCGCCGAAGTCCAGCGCGTCGAACCCATCATCCGCCGTGGCCGGCGACTGAGACGCGGGCGGGGGGGCGGCGGGCTCGTCGAGGCTGATGGCGCCCCACGCGCCGGGGTCGGCGTGGCCGGCGTCGGGAAGGTCGGCCTCGGGGGCGTGCGCGGCGATCTCCACCATCCCGAAGCCCCCCTGCTCGTCGGCCGGCGGCGGGGCGGCGGGGGGAGCGGGCGGGGCGTTCTCGATGGCCGCCACGGCCTGCCGCGCCTCCTGGTTCATGGGGTCGACCGAGAGCAGCTCGGTGTACCAGCGGCGCGCCTCGCCCGGGTCGCCCCCCGCGGCGGCCATGTCGCCCAGCGTGCGCAGCGCGATCAGGTTCTGCGCATCGACCGAGAGCACGTACTGGAACTCGTTGCGCGCCTCGGCGTACGCACCCCGGTCGGCCAGGCAGCGCCCCAGCAGCACGTGCGCGCTCAGGTACCCGGGGTGCCGCTTCAGGTTGTCGCGCAGCAGATCCTCGGCCCTGCCCACCTCGCCCGCCTCGCGGTACGCGCTGGCCAGCGGCATGAAGAACCGCGCCGGGTTTTCGGCGTGGCTCGCCTTGAGGGTCTCGATGCGCGCGGCCAGCTCGGGGGAAATTTCGGGCATGGGTTGGAACGCCGCGGTTTTTGGGCGCTGAGGAAAACGCTGGGCGAGGCCAGGGAGACAGGGGGTGCAACTTAAGCCGCCCGCAAGCGCGGTGTCAACACGCGCGCGGGCGCGGGTTGCGTGGCACCGGCCCGCTAAGTATCTTTGGCGGCTTCACTTCGCGAAACCGAACGTTTTCCCCCCCTCACGCCGGCGCGCGGCCTCGCGCGCCACTCTGGACGGAGTCTGTAACGCGCCATGATGCAGCTCATTCGCAGCAAGGCCGGGAAGATCATGACGATCGTGATCGTCGGAGGCTTCCTGGCCTGGATGGTTTACGGCATCGGAATGGAAGTGTCCTCCAGCTCTCGCGCCGGCGAGCTGGGCTCCGTGAACGGCACGCCCATCACGGTGGAGGCGTACCAGCGCCGGATCCAGGAGATCACCGACCAGTACCGCCAGCAGGCCGGCGGGCGGGTCTCGGCCGAGGAGCAGCAGCAGATCGAGCAGCGCGCCTGGGACGACCTGGTGGACCAGATCCTGGTGGAGCAGGAGATCGCGAAGCGCAACATCAAGGTGACGGACGACCAGATCCGCTTCGCCGCGCTGAACGTGCCCATGCCGCAGCTGATGCAGCAGGAGATCTTCCAGACTAACGGGCAGTTCGACATCTCCAAGTACCAGCAGTACATCCGCAGCCCGCAGGCGAGCGACGAGCTGCTGAGCGAGGTGGAGCGCTACTACCGCAGCGTGATCCCGCGCAGCCGCCTGCAGGAGCAGGTGGGCGCCGGCACCTTCCCCACCGACGCCGAGCTGTGGCGGCTGTACCGTGACCGCAGCGAAACGGCCACGGTGGAGTTCGTGCAGCTGGACCTGAGCCGCCTGGCCCCCGGCGCGGTGCAGGTGAGCAGCAACGAGATCAGCGACTACTACAACGCGCACAAGGACGACTTCAAGCGCGGCCGCACCGCCCGCTTCACCGTCGCCTACCTCCCCACCGCGCCCGGCGAGGCCGACCGGCAGGCGGTGCTGCAGCACGCGCAGCAGCTGCGCCAGCAGATCGTGAGCGGCGGCGGCGACTTTGCCACGCTGGCCCGCAGCGAGAGCAGCGACAGCGTGAGCGCGCGCCAGGGCGGCGACCTGGGCACCGTGCGCAAGGGGCAGATGGTGGCCGCGTTCGACAGCGCCGTGTGGTCGCTGCCGGTGAACGAGGTGTCGCAGCCGATTCTCACCCAGTTCGGCTACCACCTGGTGCAGGTGACCGAGCGCGGCGCCGACACGGCGCGGGTGCGCCACATCCTGCTCCCGGTGGAGAAGAGCCCGGCCGTGCTGGAGGCGATCGACGCGAAGGCCGACTCGCTGGGCGACCTGGCCGAGCGCCAGGGGCTGGAGCGCGCCGCCCGCAGCGTGGGCGCCACGCTGCGCCAGGGCGTGACGGTGACCGACGAGCTGGCTTACATCCCGGGCGTGGGCCCCGCCATGGAGGCGCTGCGCTGGGCCGCCGGCGAGTCGCGGGTGATGGAGCCCGGCGCGCACCCGGTGAGCGACGTGATGGACGGCGAGGGCGCGCTGTACGTGGTGCGCCTGGAGAGCTATCTCCCCAAGGGCGAGATGACGCTGGCCGAGGCCACGCCGCAGATCCGCGAGAAGCTGATCCTGGACAAGAAGCGCCAGCGCGCCCGCGCCGAGGGCGAGAAGATCGTGGCCGAGGTGCGTGCGGGTAAGACGCTGCAGCAGGCCGCCGCGGCGCGCGGGCTGAGCGTGCAGACGGCGGGCCCCTTCACCCGCGGCGCGCCGAACCCGGCGCTGGGGCAGGCCTCGGCGGCGGTGGGCGCGGCGTTCGGCACCCCGCTGAACCAGCTGAGCGGCGTGGTGGAGACCGAGGGCGGGCTGTTCATCATCCGCCCCACGCAGCGCACCGCGGCCGACCCGGCTCGCTTCAACGCCGAGAAGGCCGCCATGCGGACCGCCATCATGATGCAGCTGCGCCAGCAGGCCGGGCAGCAGTGGATGGAGAGCCTGCGCAAGGCCGCCGACATCAAGGACAACCGCGACGCCCTCGGCCAGTCGTAAGCGTCCGCCGGCATCGCCCGACCGCCACGAAGCCCCGCCCTCCGGCATGGAGGGCGGGGCTTCGTGCGTCGGGGCGGGGATGATCGTCCCGTCCATCCCGCGGCGCACTTTACGCGGCGGGGGTGGCCGCGATACGATGATGGGCGAACAGACACGTGCCTTCAACCGGAGAACACTGTGAAGAAAGTACGGCTGGACCTGGATGATCTGTCGGTACAATCGTATCCGACCACCACCCGGCGCGGCGACGCGCAGGGCACCGTCTACGGATGGGAGGTCACGCGCCTCGCGGATGGCTGCGAGAGCGGCTACGCGACGTGCCTCAGCGCCTGCAGCGCCACCAACGGCATCGTCATCTGCAAGTCGTGCGGCCCCTGCTGCTACGAGTAAAACGCCGGGCTGGTTCGCTCGATCCCCGCACGAAGCCCCGCGCTCCACGAAGGAGACGGGGCTTCGTCGTTTCCTCCATCCGCATTGTAGAAGGAAGGGTCCCACGAGCGGCGCCGACCGTGCAATGCCACGGGTCTCGTCTCAAGAAGCCACGGCAACCGCGTCCGCGCCGGGGCGAAGTATCGAATTTTTTTTTCTGAAGGCCCATGCCCGCTCGTGGCGTCTCGGGCCCGCATCAACGCAGCGAAGGCGGTCGATCACTCGCAGCCGCGTCTTCCATCCTCGTCGCGCGAGTGACGCCGGCGCGTCGTCGCCCTCCCGCCCCGGCCTCTGCTGGGCGCGCGTCACCACTCGCGTGCTCGGTATCCCCCTGACGACGCAGTTCGCGGTTGACGGTGCCGGCGCGCGGGCAAGGATCCACGATGCACGAGCGTCGGGCAGCGCGGAGCCAGATTCGTTGCCGGGCGCGGCGCCGCCAACTACGTCATCGGGTGGATCGAAGCGATTCCAGGCGCCGTGCTTTTCCTCAGTAGTGTCCAGTTTTAAAAATTTCGATACTTCGCCCCGGCGCGACCGAGGTTGCCGTGGCTTGGAGACGAGCCCCGCGCAGGATGCGCACGATCCCCGTGCTCCCCCGATGCTTCGGGATAGGGAAAGCACGACGAGGACGCAACCGCGAACGGGTGCGTCCTCGTCGACCTCGTGGATACGCTGGAGCGTTACAGCCAGGTCCGCGCGGCCAGGGCCACCACCAGCACCCCCAGCACGCTCAGGAAGTCCAGCCGGATCACCAGCGGCCCGATGGTGAAGCCCACCGCCACCAGGTCCACCACCAGCGGCCCGAACGCCGCCGCCACGCTGGTGGTGAAGAAGGTACGGGCCGAGCTCTCGGGCATGAAGCGCACGGCCAGCTCCGACAGCAGCGCCCCCAGCAACAGACCGATCAGCACCACCACCAGGAGCCGTCCCATCCGGCGCCGCGTCGCGTTCATCTATTCTCCCCCACCCCGTGAAGTACCCCGGCCGGACCCCATACACCCGGCCCTGTGCAGCCGCGCCTGCGGCAAATGCGGTGCCGTGGCTTAGCGGCGCCGCTCCACCGCGTACACGATGCTGTCACGCAACGCGTCCAGCGCCGGCCCTTCGGGCAGCCCCTCCAGCGCCTCGTGCGCCCGCTGCGCCGCCCGCAGGGCGTGCTCGCGCGCGTATTCCAGCCCGCCCAGCCGCGTGACCAGCGCCACCATCTCGTGGATCGCCGCGTCGGTGGGCTCGGGGTCGCGGAAGAAGGCTTCCACGTTCGCACGCTCGGCGGAGCTCAGCCGCCCCAGCGCGTGGATCAGCGGGAGGGTGACCTTGTGCTCGCGCAGGTCGAGCCCGGTGGGCTTCCCCGTGACCGCGCTGTCGGCGGTGTAGTCCAGCAGGTCGTCGGCGATCTGGAAGGCGCGGCCCAGCTCGGTGCCGTAGCGCGCCAGGGCGTCGCGGTGCTCGGGCGCGCCGGTGAGCGCGCCCATCTCGCACGCGGCGCTCATCAGCGACGCCGTCTTGCTGTCGATCAGCCGGAAGTAGTCGTCCTCGCCAAACGAGAGCGCGTCGTGGCTCACCAGCTGCCGCATCTCGCCCACCGTCATGGCGTTGGCCGCCGCGGCGATCACGCGGATCGGCTCGATCTGGCCCAGGCGGGTGATCTCGGTGATGGAGCGCGAGTACAGGTAGTCGCCCATGATGATGGCGACCTGGTGGCTCCACAGCGCGTTCACCGTGGGCATCCCGCGGCGCAGCACCGAGTGGTCCACGGCGTCGTCGTGCACCAGCGTGGCCAGGTGCACCAGCTCGATGATGGCGGCCAGCGTCTCGGCCGTGGGGTTGGAGCGGCCGCCCAGCTGGTCGCACAGCAGCACCAGGCCCGGGCGGAAGAGCTTCCCCCGGATCTTCATCAGGTAGTGGTTGACTTCGTCGATGGGCGCGAAGTCGCTCACCACGATGCGGCGGATCTCGTCCACCACGCCGTCCAGACGGTCGCGGACGGGCGCGTGGATGTCGGAAAGCCGGATGGGTGCGGTGCGCAGCGTCATGCCTGCGGGCGTTGCCTGCGTAAATTCAGGGGTTTCGGCGAGCCGACAAGCTAAGCCCGGCCCGGCGGGGTGTCAAAGCGGCGTCCCCGCGCGCAGCGTCTCGATGCGCCGCGCGGTGTCGCGGAAGCGGATGTCCACCGACAGCACGCGCTCGTAGTAGTCCATGGCCTGCCGGGGCCGCCCCAGCGCCTCCTCGGTGCGCGCGAGCTGGTAGAGGACGCCCACCAGGTCCGAGTCCGACGCGCCCTGCAGGCGCAGCGCCCGGTCCAGCACGCGGCCGGCCACGGCGTACTGCCCCTTCTCCACGAAGCAGGCACCCAGCATCTCCAGCGTGGCCAGCGGGTTGGCCCCGCCGCGCAGCGCCACCTGGAACTCGGCGATGGCCTCGTCGACCAGCCCCATCTCCTTGAAGGCGACCCCCAGGTCGTAGTGGCTGTCGCTGTCCTCCACCTCGATGTTCTCGGCCACCTTCTGGCGGAAGTGGGCCAGCATCTCGGCGAAGTCGCGGTCCTCGTCGCCGGTGGGCTCGTGCTCTTCGACCACGAAGCGGGTGCTGGGCTCGCGCCCGTCGTCCTCGCCCAGGATCAGCGCGCCCAGGTCCACGTAGTCGTCCACGCGCGGGGCCGGCTCGGCGGGAGCGGCCGGGGCCGGGGCCGGGGGAGCGGCGGGGCGCGCGGCGGCCTGCGCGGCGATGGCGGCGCGCGCCTCCTCGTTCTGGGGGTCCAGCTCCAGCACGCGCTTGAACACGGCCTCGCCCTTGGGCCCCTCGCCCGCGGCGGCGAAGTGGCGGCCCAGCGCCAGGTACGCCACCACCTGCTCCTCGCGGTCGCCCGAGCGGAAGGCGTACTCCACGCGCTTCTGCAGCAGCATGGGGTCGCCCGGGCGCAGCCGGATCAGCGCCGAGATGGGACCCACCGCGTCGCGGAACAGCCCGCGCTGTGCCAGCGTGCGGTGAAGCTCCTCGAGCAGCGCCGGCACCTCGTGCCCCAGCCCGTGGTCGTGCAGCGACGCCACCAGCGCCTCGCGCGCCGACGCGTCGTGCGGGGCGGCGGCCACGCGGGCGCGCAGGTCCTCCAGCCGGTCGGGGATGGCGGGCGCCGGGGCGGCGGCCTTGGGCGCGGCCGGCGGCGTGTCGAAGTCAATCAGCGGGAGCGGCTCGTCCTCGTCCCCGTCGTCCATCCCCGGCCCGAAGTCCACCGGCTCCTCGTCCAGCGACACCTCGCCGAAGCGCGACGGGTCGGCCCCGCGAGCCGGCGGCGCTGGAGCGGGCGTCGGCGCGGACGCGCGGGGCGAGGCCACCGGCTCGTCGTCGAAGCCGATCAGCGGCAGGTCGGCGAAGGCGTCGTCCCCGTCCTCGTCGTTCGCGGATGAGGCGGCGGGCGGGGCGGGGCGCGGCGGCGCCGACGGCGCCGGGCGGCTGGTGTCGAGCGAGGTGTGCTCCAGCCCGGCCAGCGGCTGCACGTCGATCTCGATGTTGCCGTAGTCGTCGGCGCTGGCGAACACGTCCGCCACCGTTTCGGTGGGGATCTGGGTGGACGACGTCCTGGGCGGGGCGGCCGCGGGAGAAGGAGCGGCGGGACGGTCGCGCGCGGGCTCGTGGAAGCCGCCGGTGTCGAACCCGAAGTCCTCGGCCGCGGCGGCCTGCTGGCGGGCCAGCGGGTCGGTGGACGCGGTGGGGTCGGCGTTCAGGATCTGCGCGCGGATGTCGTCGGCCTGCGCCGCGTCGCCCTCGGCCAGCACCAGCCCCAGCAGGATGCGCAGCTGCTCCACCGACTCGTCCTTGCGGCCGTGCGCCAGGAGCTGGTCGGCCAGCAGGCGGCGGATGTCGGCGGGGCTGGGGGAAAGGTCGGCGAACTCCTTGAGCGCGGCGAAGGAGGCGTCCAGCTTCCCCGCCTTGCGCATGCGCTCGGCGTATTCGAGGAAGTTCTGCCGCGCGTCGGCGAAGAAGCCCTTGGCGGCGCTGATCTGCCCCAGGCGCAGGTAGGTCTGCGCGCGGCCGGGGACCAGGCGCAGGATCTTGCGGCAGAGGGCGATGGCGTTGTTGTACAGGCCCACGTCCACGTAGGCGTTCACGGCCTGCTCGTACGCCTGCACCGCCTGCTCGGT
This sequence comes from Longimicrobium sp., assembly GCA_035691085.1. Lineage (GTDB taxonomy): Bacteria > Gemmatimonadota > Gemmatimonadetes > Longimicrobiales > Longimicrobiaceae > Longimicrobium. Next base: position 25,978 of record DASSJS010000532.1, on the reverse strand, counting down.
CTCGTTGACGCGCAGGTGCAGGTCGCCCACGCGGTTCCACGCGCCGATGTCCACGTCGCCGCCGCCCGCCTCGGGCGATTCCAGCAGGTCGCGGTAGGCGATGATGGCCTCACGCCACTGCCCCCGCGCCTCGTAGGCGCGTGCCTGTTCTCTCAGCTTTGCGGGGGTGATGGCCATGGACTGCGGGCGATGGGCGGCGGGCGCCAGATCGGCGGCGCGGAACGATCGTTGTGCCGTTGGTGCGAGGAAGATAGCAGCGGACGCAAGGGCTTACAAGCAAGCGAGCTACGGCCCGCCCGCGCCCATCCCATCCCCGAGCCGGCGGGTGAACCCGCCAGCCACACACGGCACGAAGCCTCGCGAACCGCGCGAGGCCGTGGCCGCGGCATCGTGCCGGAAAGGATGACGCCCGCCCATCCTGACACGTCACGACGCCCGCACCCTCGCCTCGCGCCCCGCGGATCGGACGGAGACGGAGCGAGCCCCTCTCCCGCGATCACCGGAAGAGGGGCTCGTTCGTTACCCCGGGCTCGAGGCGCTTACGCCTGCGAAGGCTCGGCGGGTTGCGCCGCCTCGGCCGCTTCGAAGCCGACCTGCAGGGTGCGGCTCTTCACCTGCTCGAGGATGCGCTCCGCCAGCGCCGCGCGGTCGATCACCTCCTGCTTGCGGCCGGCGCCGCGCACCCGCACCGCCGCCGTGCCGCCCTCGGCCTCGCGCGCGCCGATCACGGCCATGTATGGCACCTTCTGCGTCTCGGCCTCGCGGATGCGGTAGTTCAGCGTCTCGTTGCGGTCGTCCGCGTGGGCGCGGATGCCGCGGGCGCGCATCTCGGCCGCGTACTGCCGCGCCACGCCCGCCTGCTCGTCGCTGATGGGGATCACCACCACCTGCACCGGAGAGAGCCACACGGGGAAGGCCCCCGCGAAGTGCTCGATCAGGATGGCGATGAAGCGCTCGAAGCTCCCGCTCACCGCGCGGTGGATCACCACCGGCCGGTGGGGGAGGTTGTCCTCCCCCACGTACGTCAGGTCGAAGCGCTCGGGGTTGCTGTAGTCGAGCTGGATCGTCCCCAGCTGCCACGCGCGCCCGATGGAGTCCGTCACGTCGAAGTCGATCTTGGGGCCGTAGAAGGCGCCGTCGCCCTCCTTCAACTCGTACGGCATCCCCGTGGCCTCGAGCGCGGCCTTCAGCCCCGCCTCGGCGCGGTCCCACATCTCGTCGCTGCCGATGCGCTGCTCGGGGCGCGTGGCGAACTTGAGCGTGGCCGTCAGGCCGAACGTCTCGTAATACCCCAGGATGAACTTCAGCAGGAAGTGCACTTCCTGCGCGATCTGGTCCTCGCGCAAGAACACGTGGCAGTCGTCCTGCTGGAACTGCCGCACCCGCGTGAGCCCGCTCAGCGCGCCCGACAGTTCGTTGCGGTGGAGCACGTCGAACGTGGCGTAGCGCGTGGGCAGCTCGCGGTACGAGTGCTTCGCCGACCCGAAGTACAGGAAGTGGCTGGGGCAGTTCATCGGCTTGAGCGACATGTCATGCTCCTGCGTCTCGCTATCGAGGACGAGGAACATGTTCTCCTTGTACTTCCCCCAGTGGCCGCTCTGCTCCCACAGCGCCTTGTTGTACAGCAGCGGCGTCTTGATCTCCAGGAAATCCTCCACCTGCCGCTCGCGCACGAAGTCGACCAGCGCGTTGTACAGCGTCGTCCCCCTGGGCGTCCAGAACGCGGCGCCGGGGGAGACAGGGTGGAACTGGAACAGGTCCAGCTCCTTGCCCAGCTTGCGGTGGTCGCGCTTGCGCGCCTCCTCGAGGCGGTGGATGTGCTGCTCCAGCTCTTCCTTGCTGAACCAGGCCGTGCCGTAGATGCGCTGCAGCATCTGCCGCTTCTCGTCGCCGCGCCAGTACGCCCCGGCCGTGTTGAGCAGGCGGAAGTGCTTCAGCCGCCCCGTGGACGGCACGTGGGGGCCGCGGCACAGGTCCAGGAAGGGACCGTTGCGGTAGACCGTGATCGTCTCCCCTTCGCCCAGCTCCTCGAGCCGCTCCAGCTTGAGCGGGTCGTCGGCGAACAGCTCGCGGGCCTCGTCGCGGCTCACCACGCGCCGCTCGAACGCCTGGTCCTCCTTCGCCACCTCGGCCATCACCTGTTCGATGGCCTGCAGGTCTTCGGGCGTGAAGGGGCGATCGACCTCGAAGTCGTAGTAGAAGCCGTCCTGGATGGCCGGGCCGAAGGCGATGTGGGCGCCGGGGCGCACCTTGCGCACGGCCGTGGCCAGGATGTGCGCGGCCGAGTGGCGCAGCACCTCCAGCGCCTCGGGGTTCTTCTCCGTCAGGATCTCGACCCTGGCGTCGCCCTCCAGGGGGCGGCCCAGGTCCACGATCCTGCCGTCGACCTTGGCGGCGAGCGCGGCCCTGGCCAGGCGCGAGCCGATGCCTTCGGCCAGGTCGCGGACGCTGGCTCCGCGCGGCAGCTCGCGCACCGAGCCGTCGGGGAGCGTGACCTTTACCGTATCTGCCTGTTCTGCGATGCTCATCTCTATGTCCCTGCGGCCCTTGCACGGGCCGCCGTGTCAGCGTGGAGGATAAACGAAAAAGAGGGCCAGCCCCGCGGCGAGCGCCACGGTGAAAACGGCCCAGGGCCACAAAGCCCGGGCCGGCACACTCCTCTCCTGCGTTTCCGCCATGCGAACCTGCGTCATCTGTCCGTCTCGAATCCGGGTAGAACTCAGGCGTAGAACCAAGAAATTTAGCCCCGAACCGCACGATGCGGCAACGGGCGGCGCGTTCGGCGGCGCCGTCGGTCCCACGAACATGGCGAGATGCAGATGGTGGACACCCTCGCGCACCGCTCGCACCAGGCGGCTGAAGCCACGGCTACAACTACGGGAAGCCTCGCAAACTGCGCGAGGCTGTTCGTCAGCTACCGCGGCGCAGGACGGAGAGAGTTCCGGGCCAGCCTTCGAGCGTTTTGGCGCTCGCTTCTAAAAGTGGGCCGATGTGCTCAGGCAGCTTCGAGCAGGATCTCGGGATGCTTGTCGGCGATCTGGAGCAGACGCATGGCCGGGCCTCGCGGTTCGCGCCGCCCCTGCTCCCAGTTGCGCAGCGTTTCGACATTGATGCAGAGGAGCGCGGCGAAGCGCTCCTGCGTGAGGCCTAGCCGTTCGCGTATCTCACGCGGGTCGGGCTCGTCCACGAAGGTGACGCGCACGTCCGCCGGCTCGCCGCGAAGGTACGCACCCGCTTCCTTGATGCTCGCGACCAGCTCGCTGAACATCTCGGCCTTCATCTCGCACCACCGTGGGAGAAGGTTAACGATCTGTTCGATGAAGATCGATCAATGGACGCGTAGCGCAATGCCTCGCGTTGAAGTCCGCGAAGGCGGACTGCGTGCCGTGGTAGCGGGGACTTCAGTCCCATATTCCTCCCCATCCGCCCCGATCCCTCCCCCACCTTCCCCGCGGCGGCATTGCGGCGCTAGCTTCCCCGCTCCGCCACCATTTTGCGCCTTCGCCCCACCGGCCTGCCCATGCCGCGGATCGTACTGATCACCAACGACAGCAAGCATGGGCAGCGTGTGCTGGACACCGTCTGGCGGCGCGGCATCACGCTCGACGCGGTGCTGTTCCTGACGGGGAGCTTTGGCGTGCCGGCGGCGCGCGGGGTGGGGCTGGGCGGGCGGCTGGCGCGGTGGCCGCGCGCGGCGGCGGGGGTGCTCAAGCGGCGGCTGCACTTCCATCGCAAGCGCAAGCCGGGGTACGCGGAGCGGTGTGCGCGGGTGATCGCCACGGGGGCGATGAACAGCCGGGAGCTGATCCGCGACCTGCGCCGGCTGGCGCCGGACTGGATCATCCTGGGCGGCGGCGGGATCCTGAAGCCGGAGGTGATCGATACGGCGCGGGCGGGCGTGCTGAACGCGCACCCCGCGCTGCTGCCCTGGATCCGCGGGTGCGGAACCACGGGCGCGTCGCTGGAGAACGGGGTGGCCCTCGGCGCCACGCTCCACCGGGTGGACCGCGGCATCGACACCGGCGAGGTGATCGAGCGCCGTCTGCTGGCGGTGGACGAGGACGCGACGAACCTGGCGGAGCTGGAGCTGGCCTGCTGGGAGCTGGCCGCCGGGATGATGGCCGACGCCGTCGAGGGGATCGTCCGCCGCGGCGAGGTGCCGAGGGGCGTTCCGCAGATGGAGCGCTATCCCCTGTTCCGCTGGCCCAGCGAGGAAGCGATGCAGCGCCACCTGGCCCTTGCCGCCGCCGGCCGCGCCTGGGCGCTGTACGACCTGTGGCGCCCCCTCTGCGTGGACCCCGCGCGCGGCATCCTCCCGTCGCACGATTTCGAGGCGCCGCCGTCGCTGATCCTGGAGCCGGTCACCTCGTCCTCCCCCTGACCGCACCTCGCACCTCGCACTCAGCACTCAGCACTCAGCACTCAGCACTCAGCACTCAGCACTCAGCACTCAGCACTCAGCACTCAGCACTCAGCACTCAGCACTCACAAAAACGGAGAAGGGGCATGCTCCACGCATGCCCCATCCAGTTCCGGGGGGCGCCGCAAACACCCCCCGCGTTGGTCTCCCACGATGTCTTACGCACCCGGGCGCCCTCTGTTTCACTCCGGCCGGTTTTCTCACGGCCCGCTAATCCTTCCGCCGTCCGTTCCCCGCCGAACACGCCGTCGCCGAGGCGAGACCGCGCATCGTGCGGCGCCGCGTTCGAAGCGGTGGATGCGGGGTCAGCGCTGGCAGGTGGCGCCGCCGGCGCTGCCGGAGAGCGCGTTGGCCACGCCGTCGAGCCCGCAGACGGCGCTGTGCAGCACGCCGCGATCGGAGCCGCCCGCCAGCCCGGCCAGTGCCAGGGTGCCAAGGATGATGGTCATGCGCACGATCTTCATGGTCGGGTCTCCGTTCGTCGGGTGCGTTGTTCGTCGTCTTGCCGCCGCGCTGAAAGGCGAGGTTCGCGCCACGCGGGGCCAATCATCTCAAGCCGTGCATCCACAGCGACTTAGCCATCTTCCGCCCCGCTCCGCCCACCGCCTCGATCCGTCCATCCTCCGTACGATCTTCCGCCGGCCGTCCACTGAAATCCGCGCCGTTGCTCGCTGTCCGGAGATTTGTCGGCCCGGCGGACAGCGTACGGAAATTTGACGGCGGCTACTTGAGCCGGGCGATCATCCAGCGCGTGCCGTCCACGCTGGCGCTGAGCGACACGGTGCCGCCGCTGCCGCCGTCCTTCACGCGCACGAAGAAGCTGCTCCCCGCGCTGCGCTGCACCTGGTAGGCGAACGCCTTCCCCGGCTGCACCTCGTCGAGCGCGGCCTTCCAGGCGTAGTCGCTGCCGGGGTCGGCGGCGTGGTCGAACATCGCGTTGTTCAGGTCGGCGAAGTCGGTCTGGTCGTCCGCCGCCTGGGTGAGCGTCCACAGCAGCACGGCGTCGGCCGGCTCCCACGCGGCGCCCAGCACGGGGCGCACGCGGGCCGCCAGCCCCTGCCGCCGCACGCCGGCCGCGTCGGTGCCGTACCATCCCTCCACCGCGCCGCGCGCCACCTGCGCCAGCGCCTCGTCGGCCCCCGCGCCGCGGCGGACCATGCGCACCTGCACGTCCTGCAGGAACGAGGCGGCGTCGGCGTACCCGCGTGACAGGCGGCCGCGGGTGTCGGCCGGCTGCAGGGCGAGGGTGATGCCGGCGTTGGGGGCGCGCAGCCGGTCCTGCCAGTTCCAGTTGGAAGTGAGCTGCACGCCCAGCGAGCGGCGCACCAGGTCCAGCGCCACCAGGTCTGCCGTGCCCTCCAGCGCCCACGCCGGCCCGAAGGCCAGGGTGCGCGGGCCGGCTGGCTGCGTGGTGTACGCGTAGCGCAGCTGCCAGGCGTGGGTGAGCTCGTGCGCCAGCACCTTCAGCCGGTAGCTGGGCACGTCCACCATGTTGTAGCCGTCGCGCACGCCGGGGCGCACGTTCAGGTTCATCCACACGTAGCTGCCGATGCCGCTGCCGTCGGGCGCCGCGTTGGTCTGCGTGCTGGCCACGCCGTTGTCGGGGTTCCACGCGGCCAGCACGATCAGCACCTGCCCCGAGCCCGCGCTGGTGGACGGCTGGACGCCGTTCCACACCTGGTTCAGCACGGCGCCGCCCTCGCCGTTCAGGTACTCGATGGCGGTCTGGGTGTCTTCGATGAACTTGCCGGTGTGCCCCTCGCGATCGGCCTCCACCACGGCCAGCACGTAGCGCCCCATCACCTTCACCACCTGCGCGGTGGCGACCCCGGTTTCCAGCCCGCGCAACGTGAAGCGCTCGCCCTGCTGCCAGGGCGTGGCGCGGCTGAAGGGGCTGAGCGGGTCGGTGGCCGCGTCGCCGCGCACGTGGAGGTCGGTTGGAGCGCGGTCGGCCGACGGCGCGCGGTTCCCCGACGGCGCCGGAGCGGGGGCCACGCCCGAGCCGTCGCCCACCACGTACACGGGGTCGCTGCCAAACGACGGCTCGGGGCCCACGCGGGCGCCCTCGATGGCGCGCGCGTCGAAGCCGGCCAGCGCGTAGCGGGCGCCGGCGTGCGGGGCCAGGCGGAAGCACGCGGCCTGCGCGGCGGTGAGCGAGGCGGTCTGCCCGGGCTGCAGGTCGACGGTGGACTGCGCGGCGCAGGTGGCGGTGGCCTGCGGCTGCTGCGGCGCGGTGGGCGAGCTGCTGGCGCCGGTGCCGCCGCCCGACCCGCCGCACGCGGCCAGCGGCAGGAGGGTGAGCAGGGCGGCGGTGATGGCGAGGGGCGAGCGGGTCGCGGGCATGGTCGGCTCTCCGGGTCCATGCCGCGCCTGGATCGGCGCGGCCGGGTCCGTCCTCTAGCCAGCCGCGTACCGTGATGCCGTGTCTTCCTAAGTCATTTACTGACAATTAGATAGATGAATTTTTGCCTGCGCTGGGGATCCGGGTCATCTGCCGAAAGATCCTACAGCCGGAGGAGGAGATTCCTCATCTGGCCTGTCGAATCGCGGGTTGCAGCGGGGGACGACGGGTGTAGACACGGTGTCGAGAAATTCGACAGGGGAGAGATGGGGAGGGGCTGGGTGGCGCGTCGGCGGGGAGTCGGGGGGAGAAGTCCGCACCGGGCGGCTGAAGCCACGGCAACGACTACGGGAATCCTCGCAAACCGCTCGACGCCGGCGCCACGATAGCCTTCAGGTGGCGCCCGCCGGGAAGCCAGTTCCAGGGCAAGATCCTGGACGTGTGAAGCGCCGCGCCGGATCCAGCGGCTGACGGGGCGGGGCTGGGCCCGCATTCGTGAACACGGAGGGCACGGAGAACCACGGAGGGCACGGAGAACTTCATTGCAGTTCTCCGTGGCCTCCGTGTACCTCCGTGCCCTCCGTGTCTACAAAAAGAACGCCGCGGCCGTTGAGACATCCCCCAGATGTGGGGAAGCTTCCTTCGGGTGGCGGAACGAGACCGGGCGCGATCCACCCGGTCCCGTCCATCATTCATCCGCCCGCGCCGGTAGATCTCAGTTCTTGCCGATGCGCACGGCGGCGGTGAGGGCGGCGACGGCGCCGACCACGGCGCCCAGGGGGCCCACCACGTCGCGCAGGACGTTGCGGCGGCGCGCCACGCGGATCTGGTCGCCCGAGTGGATGCGCATGGAGGCCGTCGCGGCGTCGGGGCGCTGCAGGTTCACCACGATCTCGCGGCCGTCGCGCAGCACGTACACGCGGTCGAGCCGGCCGAACTCGGTGACGTTCCCCCCCGCCGCCACCGCCTGCCCCAGCGTGGTCTCGGGGGGGAGCGTGTAGAGGTTGGGGAGGCGCACCTCGCCGCCCACCGCGATCCGGTACAGGTAGCCGAACACGAAGCTGGGGTCGCGCTCGTACCGCGACAGCGCCTGGCGCAGGCGGTCGCGCACCACGTGGCGCGGCACGCCCACCACGCTCACGTCGGCCAGCAGCGGGTGCTGGATGGTGCCCTCGGGGCCCACCGCGAAGTCACCCGAGAACTCGGGCTGGCGGAACACCGCGATGCGGATCACGTCGCCCGGGGTCAGCACCGCCGAGTCGGCCGCCAGCGCGGCACTGGGCGAGACCTGCGCGGCGGCGCGGTGCGGGAACGTGGCGGCCAGCGGCAGCAGCAGGGCGAGCAGCAGGGTTCGGCGCATGGTCGGCGGGCGCGGCGTGGGGGATGACCGGGGCGTGCGGCGCAACCTAAGGGGCGGGCATTGTGGCGTAAAGAGCGGAAGGCTTGTGTGGAGCGGTGCCAACCCGCATATTCCGGACAGGGCTTGGCTTCGGCCTGACTCGCCCTCCTCTCGCCGTTACAATCGCTCCATCCCTCAATCCGCCTTCCTTCCTCCAGGCAGGTTCGGACTCCCGATGCCACGTACCCATGCTCTTCTGCTGGCGGCCGTGCTGCTGAGTTCCGTGCACGCGGCGGCGCAGCAACCCGCGCACCCGCGCAAGCGTACCCTGGCCATCTCTCGCGGGATGACGCCCGCCCAGGTGCGCGAGGTGCTGGGCGAGCCCGTTCGCGTTCGCCGCGAGGGCGATCTCGCGTACATGGAATACGCCAACGGCTGCGCGGGGTGCACCGCCGACTACGTGGTGGTGCAGGACTGCCGCGTGGTGGCCGCCCGCTTCGAGAACCCCTCGCGGCAGCTGCTCGCCACCCCCGCGCCCGACCGCTCGGCCCCGCCCCAGGGCGAGTGCCTGCTGGCCGCCAACGACCCCGGCGCGCCCGGCCACCAGGCCGGCGTGGCCACGGCGCAGGCCGCGGCCGACACCGGCGGGCGCGTTCCCTCACCCCCGCGTGACACCGGGCCGGGGGGGATGGCGCCGGAGGGGCGCACGGTGACGCAGCCGGCCGCCACCCTGGCCGAGGCCCCGCCGCAGGAGGGGAGCGCGCGCGAGTGGCGCCGCCGGCTCACGCTGCGCCGCCCGGTCAACCGCCTGGTGGCGGTCCCCGCGGCCAGCCTCAGCTCGCCCACGGCCTTCGGCGTGCAGATGGGCGAGGGGTTCCTGGGGTTCGCCTACCAGGAGCGCACCCGCTTCACCAGCACCGACGACGGCGCCGCGGCCATCGGCATCGGGCTGGGCGACCGGCGCTACGTGGCGCTGGAGGTGGCCGCCACCTCGTACTCCACCGTGCGTGGCGGCGGGCCGCTGGAGACCGGCGGGATCAGCTTCAAGGCGCACCACGCCTTCAACGACCAGCTGGGCGTGGCCGTGGGGTGGGAGAACGCCATCAGCTGGGGCGGCAGCGACGCCGGCAACAGCCCGTTTGGTGTGGTGACCCGCGTGTTCCGCCTGAACCAGGACCCGCGCGCCGCGCTGAGCGCGGTGGCCGCGTCGCTGGGCGTGGGGGCCGGGCGCTTCCGCAGCGAGGCCGACGTGGTGGACGACAAGGCGACCGTGAACGTGTTCGGCTCGGTGGGCGTGCAGGTGATCGAGCCGCTGTCGGTGGTGGGTGACTGGAACGGGCAGGACCTGTATGCCGGCGTGAGCTTCGCGCCGGTGCGCCGCGTGCCGCTGCTGGTGAACGCCGGCTTCGCCGACATCACCGGCAACGCGGGCGACGGGGCGCGCTTCATCATCTCGGCGGGGGTGGGCTTCCGCTGGCTTCCGCCGCTCTTCTGATGGCGAATGGTATCATGAATCGCATGCACATCCGCTGGCTCCTGGCGCCCGTGGCGCTGATCCTGGCCGCCGCCCCGGCGCGCGCGCAGAGTGGCAACCAGAGCGACATCCCCATCCCCCCCATCAGCGGGGCGGGCTCGGGAAGCTTCCTGGGGCCCGGGCTGCGCGCCGAGAACGAGATGTTCGGGCGCAACAACAACGGCGTGGTGTTCCGCAACGCCAAGACCGGGTGCGCCATCCGCAACGCCGCCCAGGCGTACCGCGACAGCGTGGCCACCGCGCCGCGCACCCCGTCGCAGGCGCAGGTGCAAACGCTGCTGGGCGCCCTCGACGGCACCGCCGACCCGGCCGCGGTGGAGAGCGCGCTGGCCCACGGCGCCGACCCGGCGTCGGACGTGGGGCGCGCGGCGAGCGCGCTGGCCAACGCGCTGAACGGCCTGCTGCGCAACCGCGGCGGCTGCTCCGACGACCGCAACGCCTACACCGAGGCGCCGCAGTGGCAGGAGGCCATCCGCGCCTTCAACGACTACGTGCGCACCGCGCCCGATTCCATGATGTCGCCCCCGGCCCCGCAGCTGGTGGCCATCCACGACGCGCTGCAGAGCGTGATCAGCCACGCCCTCAGCCACCCGTGAGCGATGCGGGCGCGCCCTCCATCACGCCGGAGACGGTGGTGGTGGCCGCGCGCGACCAGGTGTCGGCCGGCCTGGAGGGCGAGGCGGTGATCCTGAACCTGGCCGACGGGGTCTATTACGGGCTGGACGGCGTGGGCGCGCGCGTATGGGAGCTGCTCTCCACCCCCCGCCCCGCCGCCGAGATCCGCGACGCCGTGGCCGCCGAGTTCGGCGTGGACGCCGCGACGGCCTGGCGCGACCTCGAGGGGCTGCTGGCCGAGCTGGCCACGAAGCGCCTGGTGGAGATCACGCCCGGCGGGTAGATCCACGGAGCCCCATCCCCGGTCCCCGCGCGGCCTGGAGTGCGCGGCCGCGCCGAACCGCACGCAGGACACTGGTGTACAACGAGTTCCATCTTTCCGTATCCCGATACCACAGCAGCGCGAAGGCCACGCCATGAATGATCGCCCGACGAATGCCCGGCCGTACCAGCCCCCGCGGCTCAAGGTGTACGGCACCATGAGCGAGCTCACGCTCACCGTGAACGACAACAAGAACAAGAACGACTCGCTCCAGGGTCAGACCAACCTCAAGACCTGACCGCCTCGCCCGTGCCGCCACGCCCGAGCCCGCCGCGCGGCGGAATCGGCCCCGCCCGTACGCCGTGGGGGGATGGAGCGCCCGGGAGCCGGAGCTCGCCAGGATGAACGGCCATGGACCCGCTGCCCGCATCACCGCACCGGGGTCCGCGGCCGTTCCGCGCGTCTCCCGGGGATGAGCGGCTTCGCGGCGGTGGTGCCGCCGGCGGGCGATCGGGTGAGCGCCGCGCTGGTGGAGCGGATGGCGGACTTCCTCTCCTTCCGCGGCCCCGACGGCACGGGCACGCTGCTGCTGGACGGCTGCGGCCTGGCGTACTCTCGCCTCCTTACCGGCGACCGGCCCGAGCCCGCGGCCGGCCCCTTCTCGCTCGGCCCCTCCCTTCACGTGGTGTGCGACGCGCGGCTGGACGCGCGCGCCGGCCTGCTGCGCGCCCTCCGCGACGCGGGCGAGGCGGCGGACGCCGGTGCGCCCGCGGCCGAGCTGATCGCGCGCGCCTGGCGCGCGTGGGGCCCCGCGTGCGTCCACCGGCTGGTGGGCGACTTCGCCTTCGCCGTGTGGGATGCGCCCGCGCGGCGGCTGTTCTGCGCGCGCGATCCCGTGGGCGTCAAGCTCCTGTACCACGCGTCTCCGGCGGGCGGCTTCGTCTGCTCCAACACGCTCGAATGCGTGCGGCTGCACCCCGGCGTGGGCTCCGCGCTCGACGACGTGGCGGTCGCCGACTTCCTGGTGCGCTCGGTTCCGCTGGAGCTGGGCCGCACCATCCGCGCGGAGGTGCGCGCCCTGCCGCCCGGCCACACGCTGTCGGTGGAAGACGGCCGCGTGCGCATCGAGCGCTACTGGACGTGGCCCGACGACCCGCCGCCGCGCTATCGCCGCGTGAGCGAGTACGTCGAGCACTTCATGCACATCTTCGCCACCGCCGTGCGCGAGCGGACGCCCGCCGGCGGGGTGGGGGTGATGATGAGCGGCGGGCTCGACTCGACCTCCGTTGCCGCCCTGACCGCCGCGACGATGGGTGGAGAATCGGGGTCTGGGATGCGGGCGTTCACCGCGCGCTCGTCGGGGCTGATCCGGGAGGAGGAGGGGCACTACGCCGCGGTCACGGCCGAGGCGCTCCATCTCCCCGTCACCTGGCTGGACGTGGACGGCTACCGCGCCTTCGAGCGCCATGGCGGCGACCCGCGGCTGGACCGGCCCGAGCCGGTGGACGCGCCGTTCCTGGCCCTGCAGGTAGACCAGCTGCTGCAGGCGGCGGGGCACGCACGGGTGCTCCTCACCGGCTTCGGCGGCGACGCGGTGCTGCGCGAATCGCCGTCGCGCCTCACCCGGCTGGCCGTGAGGGGGCACCTGCTGCGCGCGGCGATGGAAGCCGTGCGCTACGCTGCGCTTCACCGGCGCATCCCCCGTCCCGGCGTGCGCACCTGGCTCCGGCGCAACGATCCGCCCTCACCCATCCTCATCCCCGGCTGGATCGACGAGGATTTCGCGCGACGCGTGGGGCTGCGCGAGCGGATGGAGGCGTACCGCGCCCCCGCCGCGCCGGCGCACGCCACGCGGCCCGAGGCGCGCGCGGCGCTCGCCGAGCCGCTGTGGCCGCAGCTGTTCGGGGCGCTGGACCCCGGCGCCACCGGCATCCCCCTGGAGATTCGTCATCCCTTCTTCGACGTGCGTCTGGTCCGCTTCCTTCTTTCCATCCCCCCCGCGCAGTGGTACAACGACAAGGGGATCCTGCGGATGGCGATGAAGGGCCGCCTGCCGCGCGCAGTGCTGCGCCGCCCCAAGTCGCCGCTGGCGCAGGACCCGCTGGAGGTGCGACGCCACGCGCACGGCGACGGCTGGCTGGGCGGGCGGACGCTGGGTCCCGAGGTGGACCCGTGGGTGAACCGCGCGCTCGTGCCCGCCATCGCCGGCGGCTTGGCTCCGGGCGAGGGTGCGCCGCTCTGGCTGGACCTCCGCCCGATGTCGCTCTCCGTGTGGCTGCGATCGCGCACCGGGGGCGGCGCATGAGCCGCGTGGATCCTCGCGCCGGGGGCGAAGCGGGCGCCGCGCGCTACCGCCTGTACGGGCTTTCCGTGGAGTGCAGCGAGCCGATCCCCGCCCTTCCCTTCTCGGGAGACACGGAAGAGCCGGACGTCCGCGTCACCCTGGGCGCGCATCCTATGGCGGACGCGGATGGATGGCGGCCGGTGGAGGTGGCGGGGCGGGTGAACGAGGAGGGCGAGCCCACGGTGGCGGTGGAGTCGTCCGATGACGGCTGGCTGCGGCTGCGCTACGCGGACGGGACGGAGTTCACCGTGGACCCGGCCGGCACGCGCGTGGGGTGCACCTGGCGCGCGCCGATGACGCTGGAAGACACGGCCACCTACCTTCTCGGCCCCGTCTTCGGCATCGTCCTGCGGCGGCGCGGGGTCACCTGCCTGCACGCCAGCGCGGTGGCCGTCCAGGGCCGCGCGCTCCTGCTGTGCGGCCCGTCGCGCTCGGGAAAGTCGACCACCGCCGCCGCCTTCGCGGCGCGCGGCTACCAGGTGCTGGCCGACGACGTGGCCGCGCTGGAGTGGGACGGCGGCCCGCGCGTGCGCCCCGCGTACCCGCACCTGCGGCTGTGGCCCGACGCGGTGCGCGCGCTGTACGGCCCGCGCGGCGAGCTGCCGCCGCTGACGCCCAACTGGGAAAAGCGCTACCTGGACCTGTCGGCCGGCGAGGCCGCCTTTCACCCCGAGCCGCTGCCGGTGGCCGCCGTGTACCTGCTGGCCCCGCGCGAGCCCGGCGCCGCGCCGCGGCTGGAGCCGCCGCTGCCGCATGGACAGGGCGTGCTGGCGCTGGTCGCCAACACCTACTCGGCGTGGCTGCCCAACCGGGCCGCCGAGGCGCGTGACCTGGCGTTCCTGGGGCGGATGGGGCGGCAGGTGCCGGTGGTGATCGCCGCGCACACCGACGCCGCGCGGCTGGACGAGCTGTGCGCCGCGATCGAGCGGCACTTCAACGGGATGGGAGAGGGCTGATGGCCAGGATGTACACCGTGAGCGGCTACGGCCGCATGGTGGCCGACCGGGTGCGCGGCGAGGCGTACTGCCGGGCGCTGGAGGCGGCCGTGCGCCCCGGCAGCGTGGTGCTGGACCTGGGCACCGGCACCGGCTTCTTTGCCGTGTACGCGGCGCGGCTGGGCGCCCGCAAGGTGATCGGCGTCGACCCGTCCGACGCGATCCGCGTGGCGCGGCAGGTGGTGCGCGACAACGGGGTGGAAGACCGCGTGGAGCTGGTGCAGACGCTCTCCACCCGCCTGTCGCTGGCCGAGCGCGCCGACGTGATCATCTTCGACCTGCGCGGGGTCCTTCCACCGCTGGAGGAGGGGGTGGCCGCCATCGCCGACGCGCGCGAGCGGCTGCTGGCCCCCGGCGGCGTGCTGATCCCCAATGCCGACATCCTGTTCGCCGCCCCGATCGAGGCGGCCGGCGTGTGGGACCATGCCGCCGGGCCGGCCGAGTCGCACGGGGTGCGGCTCGACGCGGCGCAGCGCGTGGCGGTGAACCTGTGGACGCGCGGCCTCTTCGACCGCGCGCAGCTGCTGGCGCCGGGGGTGGAGTGGGCGCGGATGGACTACCGCACCATCACCCACCCCGACGTGAGCGGCGCCCCGGAGTGGACGGTGGAGCGCGGGGGAACGGCGCACGGCCTGGCCGTGTGGTTCCGCGCGGAGCTGGGCGGCGGCGCCTTCTTCGACACCGGCCCGGGGCACGACACGCTGTACCAGACCGCGTTCTGGCCCTGGCCGCAGGGCGTGGAGCTGGCCCCGGGTGACCGGGTGCGGGCGGAGCTGTCGGCGCGCTTCGTGGGCGGCGACTACGTCTGGTCGTGGAACACCGAAATCGTGCGCAACGGCCAGCCGCCGCTCACCTTCCGGCAGTCCACCTTCCACACCATCGTCCCCTCCCCCACCCGCCTGCGCAAACGCGACGACGGCTTCCGCGCCACGCTGGGCGAGGACGGGCGGGTCGGCGCGTTCGTCCTGCAGCGGATGGACGGGAGCGCGTCGCTGGGCGAGATTGCGCGCGAGCTGCGGGAGCGCTTCCCCGCGCGCTTCGCCACCTGGGAGGCCGCGCTGGCGCACGCGGGCCGCCTGGCCGACCAGTACGCCGAGTGACCGTCTCCCTTCTGTCTTCTTTGTCCATCCAAACTCCCCGGTCCGGAATGCCGCACTCCGCATCGGGGGTTCCATCCGCCGTGAGCGAGCCGCCGTTCCATCCATCTCCCGAAGCCCTGCTCCTGCTCCGCGCCGCGGCGGGCGGGGAGGCGGGAGATATCGACGCGTCCGGGCTCGACGGGGCGCGGCTGCTGGCGCTGGCGGAGCGGCACCGGATGATCCCGCTCCTCCATCGCCACCTTCGTGACGCGGGTCTCCCCGCGCCGCTCGCGGGCGATCTGCGCGCGCGCAACGCGGCGGAAGTGCATCGCGCGCTTCGCCTCGCGGGGGAAGCGCGGCGGCTGCTGGACGCGCTCGGCGCGGCGGGAATCGAGGCGCTGGTCTACAAGGGCCCGGCACTCGCCGTCCAGGCGTACGGAGACCTCTCCCTCCGCTCCTTCGTGGATCTCGATCTTCTCGTCCGTCCGGATGACATCCCCCGGTCCATGACCGTGCTGGCGGAGGCGGGGTACGACGGCGCGCTCGCGATGTCACCCGCGCAGGAGCGCTGCTTCCGGCGCGTGGACGGCGACTATCCGCTCGTCCACCGCCAGACGGGGACGCTGGTGGAGTTGCACGCCCGCGTCTCGTCCCTCCGCTTCGGGATGGCGATCGATACGGACGCGCTGATCCGCCGCTCGCGCAACATCCCCGTTGGCGGCGGAGAGGTGCGGACGCTGGGGGATGACGACCTCTTGCTAGTCCTTTTTGTCCATGGAGCGAAGCACCGCTGGAAGCGTCTGGAGTGGCTCGCGGCGATCGCCGCGCTCCTGGGCGCCGGCCGCGGCGACGTAAGCCGGGTGCTGGCGGAGGCGGCGGAGCTGCGCGCGCGGCGGACGGTGCTGCTGGGCCTTCATCTCGCCCACTCCCTCCTCCACGCGCCGGTAAGTGGGGAGGTGACGCGGGAGATCGCGGCGGATGACGGGATCCAAGCGCTCGCGGCGGAGGCGGTGGAGCGGATGTTCGAAGCGGAGCCGGGGGAGGGCGCCGATACGCGCGGCAACCTGCGCTTCAACCTGCGGCTGAGGGACGGCGCGGTGGACCGGGCGCGGTACGCGGCCCGCTGGCTCTTTGGGCCCACTCCCGAGGACTGGAAGTGGAAGCCGCTCCCCGACGCGCTCTTTCCGCTCTATCGCCTCCTGCGGCCGCTGCGGCTGCTGGCGCGCCACGGCGGGGCGGAGGCGGAGCGATGAGCGCCGCGTCTTCGCCGCCGCGGGCCACGGTGCGCGCGTTCGCCGCCGCTCTCTGGCGGATGGACCGGCGCGTGGTGCTCAGGGCGATGGCCGTGATGCTGCTGGCGCCGGTGACCGAGGCCGCGGCGGTGCTGGCGCTGGTGCCGCTGCTGAGTGCCGTGGGGCTCCCCTCGCCCGGGGGCGGCGCGGCGCGGCTGGGGGGGATCAGCGCGCGGGTGATGGCGGCGGTGGGGCTGCGGCCCACGCTGGCGTCGGCGCTGGGGGTGCTGGTGGCGGTAACGGTGGCACAGGCGCTGGTGCAGCGCGCGCAGAACCTGGCCGGCTACCAGATGGAGCTGCGCACGGCGCTGCACTATCGCCGCAAGCTGTACGCGGCCATCGCCGGCGCGCGGTGGCTGCACTTCACCCGCATCCGCGGCAGCGACCTGCTGCAGGCGCTGACCCACGAGTGCGACCGTGCCGGCCGCGCCGCCAGCAACCTGCTGGCCGTGTTCACCCTGGCGCTGGTGAGCGCCGCCTACTTCGCGCTGGCGCTGCGCGTCTCCACCGCCGCCTCCCTCGTGGCGGCCGCGTGCGGCGCGGTGCTGATGGTGGCGCTGCGTGGCTACAACCGCACGGTGCGGCGCCACGGCGAGGGGCTTTCCAGCGCGCACAAGGAGATGACCGCCGCCGCGGGCGAGCACCTGCAGAGCATGAAGGTGGTGAAGAGCTATGGCGCCGAGGAGCGCAACGCCGCCCTGTTCGGCGCCGCGGCCGAGCGCGCGGCCGCGGTGCACCTGGGCGTGGCGCGGGTCTACGGCGACTCGCGCGCGCTGTTCACGCTGGGGTCGGTGGTGCTGCTGGCGCTGGTGACCTGGGTGGCGGTGTCGGTGTTGGGGCTGCCGGGCACGTCGGCGCTGCTGCTGGCCTTCATCTTCTTCCGCCTGGTGCCGCGGCTGCAGAACCTGGTGAACATGCACCAGACGCTGCTGCACGACCTTCCCGCCTGGGAAGCCGTCACCCACCGCGTCGCCGAGATGGAGGGCGAGCGCGAGCAGCTCTCCCCCGCCGCTGCCCCGCACGCGCTGGCCCAGGGGATCCGCTTCGATTCCGTCCGCTTCGCCTATCCCGACGCGGGGCGCGAGGCCGTGGCCGGCGTGGACCTGTGCATCCCCGCCTTCCGGACCACGGCGATCGTCGGCCCCTCGGGCTCGGGAAAGACCACGGTGGCCGACCTGGTGATGGGACTGGTCCGCCCGTCCGCTGGAGAGGTGGTGGTGGACGGGCGCGAGCTGGACGAGGAGTGGATGCGCGGGTGGCGGCAGGGGATCGGCTACGTGGCGCAGGACACCGTCCTCTTCCACGACAGCGTGCGCGCCAACCTGCGCTGGGCGCGGCCGGATGCTACGGATGACGAGCTGTGGGAGGCGTTGCGCGCCGCCGCGGCGGAAGGCTTCGTGCGCGCGCTGCCGGAGGGGCTGGGCACGGTCGTCGGCGACCGCGGCGTGCGCCTGTCCGGCGGCGAGCGGCAGCGGCTGGCGCTGGCCCGCGCGCTCCTCCGCCGCCCCGCGCTCCTCATCCTGGACGAGGCCACCAGCGCGCTCGACACCGAGAACGAGCGCCGCATCCGCGACGCCATCCATGCGCTGCACGGCCGCGTCACCATCCTCCTCATCACCCACCGCCTGAGCAGCGTCCGCGACGCCGACACCATCCACGTGATGGAAGCCGGCCACATCGTGGAGAGCGGCGACTGGGCGGCGCTGATGGAGAAGCCGGGCGGGCGCTTCCGCGCGCTGTGGGCGAGCCAGGAGGCGGGGGCGGAGTAGTTCGGTGCGGGGGTACGGGGGTGCGAGGTGCGAGGTGCGAGGTGCGAGGTGCGAGGTGCGAGGTGCGAGGTGCGAGGTGCGTTGAACTGGCGTCGGCGCTTCTCGGTGGCCCCTCCCCCCGGCCCGCCCCGGCCCCCCCCCGGCCCCCTCCCCGCTTCGCAGGGAGGGGGTGAACATCATCTCGCGGTGATGGTTGAGTTCAGCGCAATCGCTGACGCTCGCCAACCTCTCCCGGTACGGGGGAGGTGCGAGCCTAAGCGAGCGGAGGGGGCGCGGCGCGTCGGCCGCTCGCTTGAACCTCTTGACACTCGGACGTGAATCCTTTATTTAACAACCAGGTTATTTAACCACATCGTTAAGCACATGATCGAAACGGACCGCCTCAGTACCACTTTCGCGGCGCTCGCCGACCCCACACGGCGGGCGATCCTGGCGCGCCTGGCCCGGGGTGAGGCCACCGTGACGGAGCTGGCGCAGCCGTTTGACATGAGCATGCCGGCCATCTCCAGGCACCTGAAGGTGCTGGAGCGCGCCGGGCTGATCGAGCGTGGGCGCGAGGCGCAGTGGCGGCCCTGCCGCCTGCAGGCCGAGCCGCTGCGCGAGGCCGACCACTGGATCGAGCAGTACCGCAGGTTCTGGGAAGAGAGCTTCGACAAGCTCGAGGAATACCTTCGTGAACTCCAGACCGGGGAGACGACCGATGACGACGACCACAGCCGATAGCCCCTTCGCCACCACCTTCTCGCCGCAGGGCGACCGCGAGGTGGTGATGACGCGCACCTTCCGCGCGCCGCGCGAGCTGGTGTGGCGCGCCATCACCGAGCCCCGGCACTTCGCGCGCTGGTGGGGGCCGCGCGACTACACCTGCGCCGTCCGCGAGCTGGACGTGCGCCCCGGCGGCCGGTGGGAAGCCGAGCAGACGGCGCCGAACGGCAACCGTTTCCGCTTCTGGGGCGAGTACCTGGAGGTGGAGCGCCCCGAGCTGCTGGTGCACACGCAGCACTTCATGGAATTCCCGCCGCTGGTGGTCACCATCACCCTCAGCGAGTACCAGGGGCAGACCACGCTCACCAGCGTCACCCGCTTCGACTCACCCCAGGGGCGCACGGCCACGCTGGAGATGGGGATGGAGTGGGGCGCCCGCCAGAGCATCGACCGCCTGGCCGAGCTGGTGGAAAGCCTGTGATCCGCCGCGCCGGCCGTGGACGCGGCCGGCGCATCGACCGAACCATCAACCGAGGTGCTTCAACGATGTCCACAGCGCAGACCATTCCCGACGCCGCCGCCGACCGCGAGATCGTGCTGACGCGCGTGTTCAACGCCCCGCGCGAGCGCGTGTTCGAGGCGTACAGCAAGGCAGGGCACCTGGACCGCTGGTTCGGCCCGCGCGGCTTTACCACCGCCACGCATGCGATCGAGTTCCGCCCCGGCGGCGCGTGGAGCTTCACCATGACGGCCCCCGACGGCACCGTGTACCCCAACCGTGTGCTGTACCGCGAGATCGACCGCCCCAACCGGCTGGTGTGGGACCACGGCACCAGCGCCGAGGATCCCAAGCACTTCGAGGTGACCATCACCTTCACCGACGAAGAGGGCGGCACGCGCGTGACCCAGCGCTCGCTCTTCCCCACGGTCGAGGCACGGGCGGCGGTGGTCAGCTTCGGCGCCATCGAGCTGGGGCAGCAGACGCTGGAGAAGCTGGCCGAGCACCTGGCCGGCATGGAATGACCGCTTGCAGCCCGCGCCGTTTCGCGATGTCGAAACGGCGCGGGCTCGTTCGTCGCCCTTGTGAACGCAACCGGGAGAACGAGTCATGCCTACGGAAAACACCCTCACCGCGCACCCCGCCATCGACCTGCAGGGGCAGGACCTGGTGCTCACCCGCGTCTTTGCCGCGCCGCGCGAGCGCGTGTGGCAGGCGTGGACAAGCACCGAGCACTTCGCGCGCTGGTTCGGGCCGCACGGAACCACGCTCCCGTTCTGCACGCTCGACGTGCGCCCCGGCGGCGTGCTCCACTTTCGGCACCAGCACGCCAACGGGGATGGGGTGTGGGTGAAGGGCGTGTACCGCGAGGTGGCCGCGCCCGAGCGGCTGGTGCTCGACTGGGGCTTCAGCGACGCGGACGGGAACCGCGTGGAGCACCCCGGTTTCGCGAAGTCCACGCGCGTCACCCTCACCTTAGCCGAAGAGGAGGGCGGCACCCGCGTCACCATCCGCCACCAAGGGCTGGGCGTGGACCAGGGCGAGAGCCAGGGCTGGGCCGAAACGCTGGAGCGTCTGGCGGAGCTCCTGGCCGCGGATTGATTATCCAGCGACCCACACCGCTGTCCCACCACAACGACGGAGAGGAATGAGATGTCGATCTTCACCCCCGCCCGCGCGCCGTGGCCCAGCCGCGCCCTGAGCGTCCTCCGCATCGCGTCCGGGCTGCTGTTCATCACCTTCGGCACGATGAAGATCTTCGGCTGGCCCACCGTGGCGCAGCCGATGCCGCCCATGCCTCCATTCTCGCAGATGTGGATCGGCGGGTGGATGGAGATCATCGGCGGGCTGCTGATCGCCATCGGGCTGTTCACGCGGCCGGTGGCGTTCATCCTGGCTGGCGAGATGGCGGTGGCGTACTTCCAGTTCCACTTCCCGCAGGGGTTCTGGCCGCAGCGGAACATGGGGATCGGCGCCGTGATGTACTGCTGGCTCTTCCTCTATTTCGCGGTGGCCGGCCCGGGCGAGTGGAGCGTGGACGCGGCCATCGCGCCGCCGCGGCGAGCGCGTGAACTCGTGAATTCCTGAGGCTCGCCAAGGGCCGTGCGATGCGGATCTGCCATGGAACAGGCGTTCTCTCGCGACGACGTTCAGCTGTTGTGCAGTTGCAGTTTTTCCCGGCCAACGGGGATGATCAACCGACAGGAGATGGGGATGATGGCGGGAGGACTGTCGAAGGAGCGGCTGGAGCGGATGTGCCGCGTGATGGAGGGCCACGTGGAGCGCGGCGACATCCCCGGGCTGGTGGCGCTGGTCAGCCGCCGCGGCGAGACGCACGTGCACACCCTGGGCACGCGGGCGATGGGCGGCGCCGAGCCCGTGCGGCGCGACACGCTCTTCCGCGTGGCGTCGCTCACCAAGCCCGTGGCGGCCGTGGCGGCGATGATCCTGGTGGAGGAGTGCCGCATCCGCCTGGACGACCCCGTGGACGACCTTCTCCCCGAGCTGGCGGACCGGCGGGTGATGAAGCGCCACGATGGGCCGATTGACGACACGGAACCCGCCCGCCGCTCGATCAAGGTGCGCGACCTGCTCACGCTGCGGCTGGGGATCGGCCACGTGATGGACCG
Organism: Longimicrobium sp.; assembly: GCA_035691085.1. Classification (GTDB taxonomy): domain Bacteria; phylum Gemmatimonadota; class Gemmatimonadetes; order Longimicrobiales; family Longimicrobiaceae; genus Longimicrobium. Next base: position 4,655 of record DASSJS010000532.1, on the reverse strand, counting down.
CTGGGGCGAGCTCCCCATCCACCAGGCGTTCCGCGAGATCAACATCCTGCAGGGCCCGCCGCATCCGGGCACCACCGTGCCGCCGGACGAGTGGATGCGCCGCCTGGGCACCCTCCCGCTCGTCCATCACCCCGGCGAGCGCTGGCTGTACGACCTGGGGATCGACGTCCTGGGCGTGCTGATCGCGCGCGCCGCCGGGCAGCCGCTGGGCGAATTCCTCCGCGAGCGCATCTTTGAACCGCTGGGGATGAAGGACACCGCGTTCCACGTGGCGCCCGATCAGATTCACCGCCTTGCGACGGCGTACGCGCCCGGGCCGGATGGCGGGCTGGCGCTGTACGACAAGCCGGACGGCGAGTGGAGCCGCCCGCCCGCGTTCCCCTCCGCGTCGGGCGGGCTGGTGAGCACGGTGGACGACTACCTGGCCTTCGGGCGGATGATGCTGGGCGGCGGGAAGTCAGGGAACGTGCGCATCCTCTCCCGCCCCGCGGTGCAGGTGATGACCACCAACCAGCTCGCGCCGGGGCAGACCGCGGGGAGCGAGATGCTGATCCCCGAGCACCGAGGCTGGGGCTTCGGGATGAGCGTGGTCACCGGCCGCGACGACATCTCCGCCGTCCCCGGCCGCTTTGGGTGGGATGGCGGGCTGGGGACGAGCTGGTACTGCGATCCGGCGGAGGAGTTGGTGGGCGTGCTGATGACGCAGGTGGCGTGGACCAGCCCCGCCGGCCCCAGGGTCTGGTCCGACTTCTGGACCAGCGCCTACCAGGCCATCGACGACTGACCGCCTGCCTAAACCGCCGGCGTTCGCTCGCGACGACGTTCCGTCATTGTGAACGCAGAGCAACGAAGATAGGCAGAGATAGACAGAGAACCGCAATGAAGTTCTCTGCTTATCTTCGTTGCTCTGCGTTCATGCGGTTGTCGTTCGCCCTGCGCTCACGCGGTGCCGAAGCGGATGCGGTTGCGCTCGCGTGCCTTCTGCGCCTCCACCACGCGGTCGCGGGGCCTGGCGGTGGTCTGGAGCGAGTCGAAGAGCGTGCGGGCGGCGGCGGCCACGTCGTCCACAGCCTGGTCGAACGCGGCCTGGTTGGCCTGCGACGGCTTGTTGAAGCCCGTCAGCTTGCGCACGAACTGCAGCGACGCATCGCGGATCTCGGCGTCGGTGGCGGGCGGATCGAAGTTGAACAGCAGCTTGATGTTGCGGCACATCGGCGGGTCCCCTCGGTGAAAGCTCCGGCATCAGCCCGGGTCGCGTCAGGCTTGCGTGGCGCGCGCGCGCTCCAGCAAAAGTTCGCGCTCGCGGGCGTTGCGGGTCAACGACGCGGCGCGCTCGAACTCGGCGCGGGCTTCGTCGCCGCGGCCCAGCTTGGCAAGCAGGTCGCCGCGGACGCTGGGGAGGAGGTGGTAGTCCTTCAGCGACGGCTCGTCGCGGAGCGCGTCCACCACCTGCAGCCCGAACTCCGGGCCGAACGCCATCCCCAGCGCCACCGCGCGGTTCAGCTCCACCACGGGCGACGGAGAAAGGCTGCTGAGCGAGCCGTACAGCGCGGCGATGCGCACCCAGTCGGTCTCGGCGGCGGTGCGGGCGCGGGCGTGGCAGGCGGCGATGGCGGCCTGCAGCGTGTACGGCCCCAGCGCGCCGCCCAGCCCCTCCGCGCGCTCCAGCGCCGCCAGCCCGCGGCGGATGAGCAGCCGGTCCCACCGCGCGCGGTCCTGGGCCAGCAGCAGGATCGGCTCGCCGCGCGGGCCGATGCGGGCGCGCAGGCGGCTGGCCTGGATCTCCATCAGCGCCACCAGGCCGTGCACCTCGGGCTCGTCGGGCATCAGCCCGGCCAGGATGCGCCCCAGCCGCAGCGCCTCCTCGCACAGCGCGGGGCGCACCCAGTCATCCCCCGCGGTGGCCGAATATCCCTCGTTGAACACCAGGTAGATCACCGCCAGCACCGACGACAGGCGCTCGGTGAAGTCCTCGCCGCGCGGCACCTCGAAGGGGACGCGCGCCTCGGCCAGCGTCCGTTTGGCGCGCACGATCCGCTGGGCCACGGTGGGGGTGGCGACCAGGAAGGCCCGCGCGATCTCCTCGGTGGTCAACCCGCCCAGCAGCCGCAGGGTGAGGGCGATGCGCGCCTCGGTGGCCAGCACGGGGTGGCAGCAGGTGAAGATCAGGCGCAGCAGGTCGTCGCCCACGTGGTCGTCGATGGCCGCGTCGAGCTCGGCCTCGGCGGTCTCGGCGCGGCCGTCCAGCTCGTGCGCCAGCATCTGGTGCTTGCGCTCGAGCATCTTGCCGCGGCGGATGCCGTCCAGCGCGCGGCGCTTGGCGGTGGCCATCAGCCAGGCGCCCGGGTTGTCGGGCACGCCGGCCTGGGGCCACCGCTCCAGCGCGGCGACCAGCGCGTCCTGCGCCAGGTCTTCCGCTTCCCCCACGTCGCCCACCATCCGCGCCAGCCCCGCGATCAGCCGGGCCGACTCGATCCGCCAGACCGCGTCGATGGTGCGATGGATGTCGTGCGCTGCAACGGCCACGGGTACGATCTGTCTTCGGGAGATGGAAGCGGCGTGCGGGCTTCAGCGCTCGATCGCGCCGTCCAGCACGGGCTTGAGGTCGATCACCGGCGTCCCGTCGACCGCCTCCAGCGCGTCCACGCGGAGCCGCGTGCCGGCGATGGCGAGGACACGGACGCGGTGGATGCCCACGGGATTCGGCCGGTCGGCCGAGCGGGTGCTGAACACGCCCCGGAGCGGCGCGTTCTCGTCGTCGCGCGGGTGCACGCGCAGCACGGTGCGGTCGGCCCGGTCGAGCCAGGTGAGCACCAGCAGCTCGTCGCCCTCGCGCACCTCCGCCAGCGCGTCGCCGTAGTCCGCCCCGATCTCGACCCACGCCTCGGGGCCTCCCTCGCGCCCCTGCTTGGGCGCATGCGCCGGGTCCGTCAGCGGAGAGCGGACACGGCCGATTTGCGTGAGCGTGAACATGGGGCGGCGCGGATGCGGGTCGTCGGTGCGTGTGGCGGGGAAGATTCCGCGCGAAAGGCGTCATCGCAACCTTTCGTCCGCGCAACGAGCAATCGCCGCGAGGAAACGGCCACCGAGGGCGGCTGTCCACACCTCAGTGGCGTGGAGGGGCTCGGAGATGAGGATGATGCGCCGGGGAGGCGCCGGCCGAGCCCCGTCGAGCCCCCCTCCCCGGCCCTCCCCCGCGCTTCGCGGGGGGAGGGGAGCACTTCGCGCGCGGGGCTGATCGGGCCGCAGGGGATGTCTGTGTGGGAGTCCGCGAAGGCGGACTTTGGGCCGTTGTTGCCGCGGATTCATCCGCCTGGTAGATCTGGTGGCCCGCCGGAATCCATTGAATTCGCCCTCATCCCCCGAGGGTCCGCATCACGCCGTGGTCTTGTGGTAGCGCAGCACGGCGATGGTGAGCACCACGGCGGCGTAGGCGGCCAGGCCGGCCAGGGGGATGGCGATTTCGGTGAAGCCGGCGCCCTTCATCATCACCGCGCGCATGATGCGGATGAAGTGGGTGACGGGGTTCACCTGCGCCACGATCTGCGCCCAGTGCGGCATGCTGTCCACGGGGGTGAACAGGCCGCTCATCAGCAGGTACAGCAGCAGCACGAAGAAGCTCACGAACTGCGCCTGCTGCTGCGTTTCGGCCAGCGTGGACAGGAACAGCCCCACCCCCAGCGCCGCCACCATGTACACCGCCGCGGCCGTGTACACCACCAGCAGGCTCCCGCGCATGGGGATGTCGAACACCAGCTTGGCCGCGATCAGCCCCAGCGTGAGCTGCCCCATCGCCAATATCCAGAACGGCGCCAGCTTTCCGGCGATGAACTGCGTGCGCGTGATGGGCGTCACGTTCAGCTGCTCCAGCGTGCCGATCTCCTTCTCGCGCGCGATGCTCATGGCCGCCAGCAGCGTTCCGCTCATCGTGACGAGCACGACCAGGATGCCGGGGACCATGTAGTCCGAATAGCTCAGGTCGGGGTTGTACCAGCCGCGCGTGCGCATCTCGATCCGCGCCGTGCCGGGCACCGGCGCCGCCGCGCCAGCCATCCCCGTTGGCCCAATGGTGCGGATGGACGGGCGCAGCTCGCGGCCCGCTTCTACGGCGTACCGCTGGAGGATCTCGGCCGCGTACGCCTGGACGACGCCGGCGGTCGACCCGTTCTCGGCGTTGAGGACCAGCTGCACGGGCGCGGTGCGGGTGCGCACCAGGTCTTTTTCGAAGTCGCGCGGTATGTGCAGCACGATGCTGGCGCGGCCGCGCAGCAGCGCCTCGTTGGCCTCGGCGTCGGAGGGCGACTGGCCGGCGATGCGGAAGTAGCCCGACGCGGTCATGTGCGCCACCAGCTCGCGCGAGGTGGTGCTGCGGTCCTGGTCCACCACGTACAGCGGGCTGCGGCGCACCTGGAAGGTTGCCGCGTTGGAGATCAGGAGCAGCTGCACGATCGGCAGGATCAGCACCTGCGCCCGGATCTGCCGGTCGCGGAAGAGCTGCAGGTATTCCTTGCGCATCAGGAACAGGATCGTGCGCATCATTCCTCGGTTCCATTCCAACGATTGGTTTGGCTCATCTCCCCCTCCCGCCCGCCATCCGACCGTCATCCTGAGGGCGCCACCGCACCAAAGCCGCGTCCACACCAGTCCATCGCGGC
>DASSJS010000531.1:0-21684 GCA_035691085.1 Longimicrobium sp. | reverse complement strand
GCTACCATCAGCGCTGCGGCGCCCTGCTGGCGCTGGTCTACGCGCTGGGCGGCACCGACTTCCACCACGAGAACCTGCTGGCGTGCGGCGAACACCCGGTGCTGATCGACCTGGAAACGCTCCTGGCGCACCGCTTCGACCTGGTGGAGCGGGTGCCCAACCAGGCGTTCGGCGCGCGGGTGGTGCGCGAGCGGATGCAGCTGTCGGTGCTGGCCACGCAGATGCTTCCGCACCTGAAGCTGGCCGCCGACGGCCAGGGTGCCTCGTCGGGCGCGCTGCGCCGCGCCGTCCCCGCGCGCGAGGGCGAGGTGCCGGCGTGGCTCGACTGCAACGCCGACACCATGCGCCCCGGCCGCCGCCGCGTGCAGCTGCCCCCCGAGGATGCCAGCCTGCCCACGGCCGACGGCCGCCCCGTGCCCGCCGCCGAGCACGTGGACGCGCTGGTCGAAGGCTTCACCACCACCTACCGCCTGCTGATGGGCGGCCGCGAGGCGCTGCTGGCCCCCGGCGGCGCGGTGGACCGGATGCGCGGCCAGCCCGTGCGCTTCATCCTGCGGCACACCAGCCTGTACACGGCGTTGCTGGAGCGCTGCCTCCACCCCTCGTTCCTGGGCGACGGCGTGGCGCGCGGCATCGAGCTCGACGTGCTCTGCCGGCCGTTCGTGGCGCTGGGCGAGAAGCCCGCCGCCTGGCCCGCGCTGCGCGCCGAGATGCGCGAGCTGGAGCAGCTCGACGTCCCCATCTTCACCCCCGCGTCCGACTCCACCTCGCTCCCCGTGGGCGATGGAGAGGAGGCGCCGGGGTGCTTCGAGCGCGACGCGTTCGGCGAAACCGTCCGGCGGCTGAAGTCGCTCGACGAGGCCGACCTGGCGCTGCAGGTGCGCCTGGTCCACGCCGCCTTCCTGGCCGACGAGTCGCCCGGCCTCTGCTCCATCGTCTCCCCGTCGTCCTCTCAAGCGGCGGCGGCGGGGGATGATGCGGAGATCGAGAGCGTGGCGCTGCGCGAGGCGCGGGAGATCGCCCGCACCCTTGCCGCCAGCGCGGTGTGGGGAGATGACGGCGAGGCGGGATGGTTCTCGGCGTCATACGCGCCGCGGGCACGGCGGTTCGACGCGGGCGCCGGGGCGGCCAACCTGCTGGACGGGTACGTGGGCACCGCCTTCTTCCTGGCCGCGCTGCACCGCGTGTCGCCAGAGGACGGCGTCCGCGACCTGGCGGTGGCGGCGCTGCGGCCGCTCTCCGCGCACCTGGATACCTACGCCGGCATGTTCCGGCAGCGCCGCGACCGCGATCTGGGCGCCGGCACCGGGTTCGGTTCGCTGCTGTACGCCCTTCCGCACCTGGCCGCGTGGCTGGGCCAGCCCGCGCTGCTCGGCGCCGCGCGCGAGCTTTCCACCCTGCTCGACGGCCTCCCCGCGCCCGAGCCCATGCGCTGCGACCTGGTTTCGGGCGCGGCGGGGGTGATCCCCGGCCTTCTCCTCCTCCACCGGCTGGGTGACGCGGACGCCCTGGAGCGCGCCCGCGCGGCCGGCCGGGGATTGCTGGAGGCGCGGGTGCGCGAGCCGCGCGACGGCCTGGCGCTCTGGGCGGGGAACCGCGGGCTGGCCGAGGCGGGGCTCGCGCACGGCCAGTCCGGCATCGCCTCCGCGCTCTTCCGCCTGGCCACGGCGAGCGGGGATGACGAGTTCGCCGCCGCCGCGCGCGAGGCGCTCGTCTTCGAGCGCCGGATGGTGGCCGAGTCCGGCGGAAACACGCCCGAGGCACATGCCGCATGGAGCACGGGCGACACGGGGATCGGTCTGGCCCTCGCCGCCGCGGGCCCGCACGCCGGCGCGGAGGAGATCGCGGCGTTGGAGCGCGCCGTCGAGCGGTCGCTCGCCCATCGGCTGCACGGCGGCGACGCGGCGTGCGGCGGCTTTCCCGGCCGCGTGGAGCTGATGCTCTCCGCCGGGCAGGCGCTCGGCCGGCCGGAATGGGCAGCCGAGGCTCGGCGCACCGCGGTCGACGCGGCGGCCCGCGCCACGGCGCGCGGCGGGTGGCGCACCGGGTGGGAGCCGTTCGCGCACCCGGGCCTGTTCGTGGGGCTGTCGGGCATCGGCTATCAGCTGCTGCGCGCCGCCCCCCCCCACGTTCTCCCCCCCGTGCTCTCCTGGGGCTGAGAAACGGAGCGGCACGCGGCCAGCGAGCCATACGCTTGCGACGCAGGGGAATCGATGACGGGGAGGAGCGGCGGTATCGGAAAGAGCCCGATCGCATTCCTCTGCTCCCGCTGCTCCCTCTGCGTTGAATCCGGCGGTTTCGGCCATTCACGGTATCCGCGGGAACACATCAGGAATAAACAGAGACGCCGCGAGCCATTCCAGGCCCGCGGCGTCCTCGTCATCCCACGGCTGTCGCGGATTGCCGGATGACAGAACGGGCGCGGCGGGCTGAATCGCCCGCCGCGCCCGTTCGCACCTCATCATCCCATGGTTCAGGAGATGGTGGTGGTCCCCTCGGGGATGGTCGTCAGGATCGGCACGGTGATGATGAGCGGCAGGATGCCGATGCTGGTGCCGCCGGCCACGCTCTCCAGCTCGCCCTCGGCAAGCTCGTTCTGCGCGATGGTCTCTTCCTGCGTGGGCTGCTTTTCGGTCTCGGACATGGGTGGCTCTCGGCTTCAGGGGAGGGTGCGGAGGTGTGACGGTTCGGCCCCTCCTCAATGCAGCGGACGTGCCCCGCATCCCCGATCGCCAAGCTCTTGCGTGGCAACGGCTTGCGTTTCACCCACCCGGCCCCGCCGCTCGGTGGATAGAGCCCCCGCTCTACCCCATGGAGCACGCGCTCCACGCCCGCCGCCCGCCGCGCCGAACTGACCGCGCAAGTCCATGTGAAACATATACTTGCGCGAAACGGCCCGGAGGCATGGCGCTTGCCCCCTTCGGGGCGAAAGAACGCCTGTCGCCGGTCCTGAAACCCGTTCGGTACCCCTCGGGGCAGAACCCCACGGCCCCGAGGCGCCCCGGGGTCCCGCGACAAAGGAACCGAGCCGGCGGCCGCGCGATCGACCGTCCGCTGATTTCACCGGTGGGCCAGCCCGCAAAGCCCACGCACACCATCCCCCATCTTGCCGACCGCGAGCGGTTCCCCTTCCGCCCGCCACAACCCGGGGCACGCCCCCGACCACCCGGAGAGACGCCCATGTCCGAGCAGAACAACACCCGCGCCGAAGAGACCGAGCTGAACGACGAAGCGCTGGAGCAGGTGGCCGGCGGCACCAAGACCGACCCGGTGATCGGGCCGATCATCACCGATCCGATCGTGGATCCCGTGATCCTTCCCATCCTGACCACCTACCCGACCCTCGAGGCGATGTGATCGCCGCGCCTGGCGCCTGAACGCGCCGGGCCCAGGGGTGTACGGACGCAAACGAGGGCGGCTCTTCACGGAGCCGCCCTCGTTTTCGCACGTCCGTAACCGCCACCCCGGCACGGGCCGCGGCCGCGTCACCCGCCGGCCGCCGGCGCCGTGCCGGGCGGTGTGGCACTCTGCCTCCCGCCGATCATGTCCGGAAGTACGATGGTGGCATCGGCCAGGTTCTCCACGAACGCCACGTTGAACCCCTCGGGGAGGTTGTACCCGAAGTGCCGCTCCAGCGCGCCGCGCGGGTCCGCCAGCAGCTCGCGGCGGAACTCCATGTCCACGGCCGAGCGCTCCAGCACCGCCTGCATGCCCTTCCGCGCCAGCTCCAGCAGCTCGCGCCGGTGCGGATCGTGTTCGCCGATGCGGTTCATGGTGGGTGCGCGGGGGTGGGAAGAGCGGAGTGAACGTGGTGGCGCCATGCGGCGGGTGGCCCGCGGCTGAGCAACGGCGCCCCGGCCGGAACTATGGCAGGGGCGCCGCGGCCCTGTGTACTTCGGTCATGACGAACGAACGGTGCCGCGCGTCACAGCCCCAGCATCTTGTTCACCCGCGCCTCGAGCGAGGGGAGGGTGGCGCCGCTGATGGCGCTCTCCAGCAGGTCCACCAGCTCCTCGCCAAAGTCGTCGGGGCGGCGGCGGCTGATGCGCACCAGCGGCGCGAACGCCAGCAGCACGGTGCGGTCGCCGTCCTCATCCTCGTCGTCGTGGTCGTCGCCGCCGCGCCAGGAGTCGTAGTTGGCGCTGCTCCTCCACGGCTCGTCGTCGTCCTCCTCCTCCATCTCCTCGGGCACCATCCCGTCGGGGAGCGAGTGCACGGGAATGGAGATCCCCACCATCGCCTTGATCTCGGCGTTGGGGTCCTCGGGCTCCTCGGCCAGCAGGCCCAGCTGCACGGGGGCGTGCAGCGTCTGGCGCAGCAGGTTCAGCGTTTCCGAGGGGAGCAACGCGCGGAACGAGGGGCGCTGGTTGCCGTCGACGAAGAATGCCATGGGCACCAGCTCGCCGTCCGTGGGCACCAGTCCCTCGGCGTCCACCTCGCGCATCACGAGCTCGACGGGCTCTTCGCGGATGTAGACGTGCATGGGCGTGGATCTCCTTTGGGTGGAGCGACTTGAAGACGGGAGCAGCGGAAATCGCGGCCCTGCTTTTTCCTTCTAACCCCGCCCGGCAGGCAGGTTCCCCCACGCCGGCCACGGGGCGCGGGAATTGCCCCCCGGCGGGGCTCTGGTATGTTGACGCACCGCGCCGCTCCCGGGTCACCGGTGGCGCCACGCGATCGCCAGACCCGAATGTAGCCGCGCCGCCCCCGGAACGCACGAACTTTCTGGGGCGCCCGCAAACCCACGCCGGCCGACGCATGCTTCCAGTCGTTCAGCCCCACCCGCGCGCCGCCCGCCTGGAGCGCGCCCTGCGCCAGAAGGTGCGCGGAGAAGTCCGCTTCGACGCGCATTCGCGGCTCCTCTACAGTACGGACGCCTCGCTCTACCAGTTTCTCCCGGTGGGGGTCGTCGTCCCCGAAGACGCGGACGACGTGGTGGCGGCGGTCACGCTGGCGGCGGAGCACGGGGTGCCGGTCCTCCCCCGCGGCGGCGGGACGGCGCTGGCCGGGCAGACGGTGGGCACCGCGCTGGTGCTCGATTTCACCAAGCGGATGAACCGCGTCCTCTCCATCGACCCCGACACCCGGCGGGCGAAGGTGCAGCCGGGGCTGCGGCTGGACCGGCTGCAGCGCGCGGCGGCGCCCTACGGCCTGCAGTTCGGGCCCGACCCGGCCACCATCCGCCAGTGCGCCATCGGGGGGATGATCGGCAACAACTCGTGCGGCGCCCGCTCGCTGGTCTACGGCAAGACGGGCGACCACGTGCACTCGCTCGACTGTGTGCTGTCCGACGGGCGCTGCGCGCACTTTTCCGCGCTGCGGCGGGGCGCGCTGGCCGGCGCGCCGGGGGCCGAGGGCGAGCTGGCGCGCGCGGTGATGGCGCTGCTGGAGCCCCGGCGCGCCGAGATCCTCCAGCGCTATCCGAAGATCCCCCGGCGCGTCAGCGGCTACAACTTCGACGCCATGCTCGAGGACGAGGAGCTGAACCTGGCCCGCCTCATCGTGGGCTCCGAGGGAACGCTCGCCACCGTCGTCGAGGCCGAGGTGGGGCTGGTCCCCGTGCCGCCGGCGCGCGCGCTGGTCCTCCTCTCCTTCCGCGAGCGCTTCACCAGCTTCGACGCGGTCCCCTCCATCCTTCCCGAGCCGGGGCTCACGGCGCTGGAGGTGGTGGACAGCCGGGTGCTGCAGGGCGCGCGCGAGATCTTCTCCTTCCGCCCCACGGCGGCCATGGCGTCGCCCGACGCGCTGGGCGTGCTCTTCTGCGAGTTCTCGGGGACGGCGGCGGCCGAGGTGCGGGGGCTGGCGGAAGATTTCGCCGCGCGGGCGCCGCGGCTGCCGGGGAACCCCGCCGCCGCCGTCTACCTCACCGAGCGAGAGCAGAACGCCGCGTGGTCGCTGCGGCAGGCGGCCACCGGGCTGCTGTATCTGACCACGCCGAGCAAGGACATCAAGCCGCAGGAGTTCGTGGAAGACACCGGGTGCCCGCCCGAAAAGCTGGGGGCGTACACGCGGCGTTTCGAGGAGATCGTGCAGCGGCACGGCACCACCACCGGCTTCTTCGGCCACGCCGGGCAGGGGTGCCTGCACATCCGCGTGGACCTGAACCTGAAGCGCGGCGACGACCGCGACCGGATGCAGCGCATCGCCCACGACATCGCCGACCTGGTGGTGGAGTTCGGCGGCTCGCTCAGCGGCGAGCACGGCGACGGGCTGGCGCGGTCCGAGTTCCTGCCGAAGATGTTCGGCCCGGAGCTGATCGAGCTGCACGCCCAGGTGAAGCGGGTCTTCGACCCCGAGGGGCGGATGAACCCCGGCGGCAAGATCACCCCGCCGTACCAGCGCATGAGCGACAACCTGCGCTTCGGCGAGGACTACGCCGCACGGCCGCCGGCCGACACCTTCTTCCACTACGAAGAGGGCGGGTGGGACGTGGCGGTGGAGAAGTGCAACGGGATGGCCGTCTGCCGAAAGCTCGACACGGGGACCATGTGCCCCAGCTACATGGTCACGCAGGAGGAGATGCACAGCACCCGCGGCCGCGCCAACTCGCTGCGCGAGGCCATGCGCGGCGCGCTCCCGGGGATGAAGAGCCAGGAGGTGCTCGAGGCGCTGGATCTCTGCCTGGCCTGCAAGGCGTGCAAGACCGAGTGCCCGGTGGGCGTGGACATGGCGCGCTACAAGGCCGAGTACCTGGCCCAGCACCACCGCGTGCATGGCGTGGATCGCAAGGCGCTCTTCTTCGGCCGCGTGCACGATCTGGCCAGGATGGGGAGCATCGCCCCGCGCGCCGCCAACCTGGGGCAGCGGGTGATGGGCCGCGTGATGCAGGCCGCCACCGGGATGGATCCCCGCCGCCAGATGCCGTCGCTGGCGAAGGAGCCGTTCCGCCGTGCCTTCTCGCGCCGCAAGCGCTCCGTGGTGGGCGGGAAGGCGACCGTGATCCTGTTCGACGACACCTTCCACAACTACTTCGAGCCCGGCCCGCTCCACGCCGCCGCCAAGGTCCTGGCGGACGCGGGGTACGAGGTGCGGCTGCCCAAGACGCAGGTGTGCTGCGGCCGTGCGGCGGTGTCGAAGGGGCTGCTCGACCACGCGCGCGACCTGCAGAAGGAGATGCTGGAAACGCTCCTCCCCGACGTGGAGCGCGGCGCCTGGATCGTGGGCGTGGAGCCCAGCTGCATCCTCACCCTCCGCGACGAGCTGCCGGACCTGGTGCGCGATGAGCGGGCGAAGAAGCTGGCCACGGCGGCGGTGACCTTCGAGGAGTTCCTGGCCAGCCTCCCCGACTGGAGCCCCGGCCGGCTGGAGCGGAAGGCCATCGTCCACGGCCACTGCCACCAGAAGGCGCTGGTGGGGATGGGACCCACCACGGAGGTGCTGTCGCGCGTGGAGGGGCTGGAGTTCACCGTACTCGACAGCGGGTGCTGTGGAATGGCGGGTAGTTTCGGCTACGAGAAGGGGCACTACGAGGTGAGCCAGGCGTGCGGCGAGCGCGTCCTCTTCCCCGCCGTCCGCCAGACGGGCGCGGAAGACCTGATCGTGGCCCCCGGCTTCAGCTGCCGCCACCAGATCTCCGACTTCTGCGGCGGGAGGAAGTCTCTGCACACCGCCGAGCTGCTGGCGATGGCGGAGTGAATCATTGTTTGTTCAAGGAGCGCCGTGAAGGCTGCCTAGAATTCGTACAGTGCTTGCAAGATCACATTTTGTTCGCAATTATTGGAGTGTGAAGATCAGGCGTCTTACTCAAGCTCTTCCACGCCGATGACGAGCATTCCGCCCTTCGACAAGCACGGAAATCTTCCGGTTGGAGACCTGTTTCAAAGTGGTGCGCAGCGTCTGACGCTCCTCGATGTTACGCTCCAGGACGTTCACGACAGGTTCGTCGCGCAGTTCCCGAAGTCGAACACGCGCCCTGGGATATGGGACGGATGGATGCGGCATCGGCAAGACTTGGACGCGTTCGGAATCCCGTATGCCACGATGGTCAACGGGAGCTTCGTGACCATGAAAGAAGATCCGGGTGATGTCGACATCTGTCTGGTCATGGAAGCAGACAGCATCAATCAACTGGAAGCATCTGATCGCGGGCAATTCGAAGCGCTTCGGAAACTCACCGACACGAGCTATACTAAGTTATTGTATCTATGTGATACGTACTTGCTGCGCCTGTATCCCATGAGCAGTCCCCGATTCCCGCTTGTACCGCGCGGATTTACCTACTGGGCGCGCGTTTTCGGAACCGACCGTCGCAATCGCCCCAAGAACTTCCTCCTCGTCACTCAGCGAGGTGTGGTATGAGCAAGCTGATGTCCGCCGCGGATTTTCAGCGCGAGATCCTCGCAGCCGAAAGCATGCTCGCGGAAGAGCGGCAGCTCGCGGAGCAGTATGGATTGGATGCGGCGTCCGAGCTCGCGATTCTCTCCTGGGAGAATCGGGTCACATCACTGAAGGAGTCTCTGGCGGCGCTTGGAGACGAGAAGCTTCCGAGCCAGGAACTCAGTCTGCGGTTCGAGGGACGGCCGGTGAGAGGCAATTCGGTGGAGGTGCCTTTTCTCGCGACTGCACTGAGAAACTTCCAGACCGTGGTTACATCCGCGGTTGGCAGCGCAATGGGGCGAATGGCCCGGTCGGGCCGGTTCAGTGAGACATTGCGCGCGGACACCACCTTACGCGTTGTGGAAACGTTTGCTGGTTCCTTTGGTGTACACCTCGAAACGTCGGTGGAGCAACTCGACCTGGAGGACTTCAGCTTCGTATCCGAGGCAGTCAGGAACCTGATGGATCTGATGCAGGCCGATGCCGAGTCCGAGGTCATGGATGCCCTTGCCCCGTTTGATGCGAGAGCAATTGCGAACTATCGGCATATGCTCGAACATCTGAAAAACAGCGGGGCAGACCTCGACCTACAGTGGCACTCCGCAACCGGCGCCAAGCGCGTCCGGCTAACCGCACAACGAGCGGAACGTGTCAGTACACGCCTGGCCCAATTCAAGAAGACCGCGGAAAGGATCGCCTGGTCCCGCGGGGTTCTTGATGGCGCGATCAAGACCAAGGGATTCTTTCAGTTCATAACGGAAGACAAACACGTCTTCAGTGGCGCGGTGGCGAAGTCAGTGCTCGAACAGCTGCGGGACTTCTATGATCGCGACTGTGAAGCTCTGATCACCACCACGGAAATTACGGATGCGGCTACGGGGGAGTTGAAGACGGCTCATCGGCTCGAGAAACTGCGGCACGCCGGCGAAGCCATGGGCCAGGCCGCCTGAGTTCCGATTGGGAACGCATTCCACCCCGTGACTGGATGCCGCAATCCACGACCGGCTGTTCAACGGCGCCTGGCGGATTCCGCCGGGCGCCCATGCTTTGTCGAACCTGCGCGCCCCGAGGGGTGCGCGTATCTTCCGGGCGATCCTGGTACGGACCCGTCGGTCGCACTGAACGCTCGAACCCACCATGCCTGAAATCGGCGCGGGACTGATCAACCCCTCGGCGGGGAGCTACCCGGTGACCAGCGACCCGCGCGAGGTGGCGGCGAGCGTGGCGGCGGGGGAGCGCTCGTGGCGCGAGTTCCCGTATTACGAGGCGCGCTACGGCGAGCGCGGGCGGATGTTCGGCCACAGCGACAGCGCGTGGCTGGCGCTGGTGGCCGAGGGGCCGCAGGAGCAGGTGAACGCCGAGGTGATGTGGCTGGGGAGCGTCCTCTCCTCGCGCGGGATGCCGCAGTACCTGCTGGAGCGCCACCTCGAGTTCCTGCACCAGGAGCTTGTCGCCGCCGTCCCCGGGAAGCGCGAGGGGTACGACAAGCTCCTCCGCGCCGCCGAGCTGCTGCGCTCCCTGCGCACCGGCCAGATCGGCGACGAGTTCTGCCGCCGCCAGGCCGCCGAGTTCGACCAGCGCGTGGGCCCCGAGTGGAGCGGGCGCTTTCCGCACATGGGCACCCTCCTCCTCAGTGCCGCGGCCGACGAGCGGCTGGGGATCGGCCGGGCGGTCCCGGCGCTGGAGGAGTGGGTGACGGATCCCGAGCGATTCCCCGAGCACTGGATCCAGGCGGTTCGCGAGATCCTTCGTCGTGCCCGGGGTGGCGCGACGGGATCGGGCCGCTGAGCGGCGGATTCCGCGCGGCGGCTGGGGTTTTCGTGGCACCGTCCGGTTCTTCGCGTGGACATACACACATGGCTGTCCCCCTGCTGGCGCATTCGTAGCGCCATCAACCCCTTACGCCCGGCCGGCGCGTTGCACCGGCGGGCTTCGTGTTGTCCATCTTTGTCATCAGGAAGGGGGTGCGCGGCGAGCCGGAATGCATTATCCTTCCGGACTCTTTTGGCCGCTTCTGAAACCCACCCCTCTCACCCGCGGGGACGCATCACCCCCCGTAAAAGGCCGGGCATGGACCGCACGCGCTTCATCAACCACCGGGGGCAGCGCCTCCTGTTGCTCGATTACACCAACCTGGGCACCGACCTGGACCAGCTCAAAACCGAGATCGACCGGTCCAAGGCCGTGATCGCCCACGAGCTCCCCGGCTCGGTGCTCACCGTTACCGACGTGCGCGGCTCCAAGATCACGCCTGGCGCGGTGAAGGCGATGCAGGAGCTGGTTCAGTTCAACGCGCCGTACGTGCGCTGGAGCGCGGTGGTGGTGGGCCTCACCGGCGTGTACCTCACCGCCTTCCGCGCCATCCAGGCGCTGTCGCGGCGCAAGAACATGCGCGCCTTCAACGACCTGGACGAGGCGAAGGACTGGCTCCTCTCCCACACCGCCGCCAAGGCGGCGTGAGCCCCGTTCCCGCGCCCGCCGCGCGCCGCTGGACGGCCGAGCGCTGGGCGCGCGTGGGGATCACCATCCAGTTCCTGGCGCTGGTGCGCACGCTGGCCGAGGTGTACCGGCTGCGCTGGGCCGCGGGCGGGCGCCTGTCGTTCGCGCAGGCGGAGCCGTTCGTGGCGGGCGGGCTGATCGCGGCGGTGTTCTGCTGGGCGGCGGTCACGCTCCATTTCTTCGGGCGCCATCGCGCGAGCGTGGCCGTCTCCATCGCGATGGTGGCGGTGATGATCGCGTACAAGCTCGCCGTGCTCGGCCCGTGACGGCCGCCATCGATCCGCCGTACGGCGGCTCCGCGCGCCGGCGGGTGTCGCGGGCGCTGCTGGCGGCGGGGTTCGTGTTCGCGGGGGTGATGCACTTCGTCATCACCGCGCGGTACATGCGGATCATGCCGCCGTGGCTGCCGTGGCACCGCGAGCTGGTGCTGCTGAGCGGTGTCTTCGAGATCGCGGGCGGCATCGGGCTGCTGGTACCGCGCGTGCGGCGCGCGGCGGGGGCCGGGCTGGTGTTGCTGCTGATCGCCGTCCTTCCCGCCAACGTGCAGATGCTGCTGAACGCCCGGGCCTCGCACGCGTCCGCGCTCGCGCAGGGGCTGCTCTGGGCGCGGCTCCCGCTGCAGCTGGCGTTGATCGTGTGGGTCGCGTACGCGGCGGGGCTCCGGCGGCGCGGCCGTTGACGGGAACCGCGGGCGCGGCGTTCCATCCTTCCGCCGCGCGCGGTTCATCTCCACGACCCACGTAAAACGTCCTCGGCGGATCGTGCGCGAAGGCACACGACCCGGGCGTGCGCGGCGGTCGGCGGGTGGCATTGGGGGCGGGTCTTTGCGCGCGGCGCCGTTTTTCCCCATGTTGGAACATCCGACGCCCCTGCCACCCGCGCCCGCGCGCCCGCATGCCCGAGCAAGAGCCCAGCGCGTACGACCACCTGGAGCACAGCCGCGACATGCTGTGGGAGGCCCTCCAGATCCTCGAAAGCGCACAGCGGGTGATGTTCAAGGCGGGCGACCGCTACGTTGCCGAGGTATGGGGCGACGGCGTGCGCACCGTGCTCGACCTGACCGAGCGCATCACCGACCTTTCCGGCGACCTGACCAAGGTCCACATCGAGATCGGCCGGCTCACCAAGAAGGACCGCCTGCGCGGCAGCTGAGCGCGCCGGCGGATCTCGTCCCCCCCGTTCCACCGAATCCCGACGTGTTCAAATCCGCTCGCGGCCAGCGCCGCCTGCGCGGGCTGGGTGTCGCCGCCGCGGCGGTGGCCGTGGTGCTGGTGGCCGGGTACGTGGCGTACACGCTCGGGTACGTCCGCCCGGTGTATCCCAGCCGCGCCGAGTTCCCCGTGCACGGCGTGGACGCGTCGCACCACCAGGGGCGCGTGGACTGGGAGCACGTGCGCGCGGCGGGGTACGAGTTCGCGTACCTGAAGGCCACCGAGGGCGCGACCTTCATCGATAGCACCTACGCGCGGAACCGCGCCCAGGCCAGGCGGGCCGGGCTGGTCACGGGCCCATACCACTTCTTCACCCTCTGCACCGATGCGGCGGCCCAGGCGTCGCACCTGCTTTCCGTGCAGCCGCCCGACACCGCGCGCTCACTGCCGCCCGCGGTGGACCTGGAGTTCGGCGGCAACTGCGGCCAGCGCCCGCCGGCCGACTCGGTCCGCGCGGAGATCGGCCGCTTTCTCCAACTGGCCGATCGGGCGTACGGCAAGCCGGCGGTGCTGTACGTAACCCCCGAGTTCCACGATGCGTATCTGCGGGGCGGCGTTGCAGGGCACCAGTTGTGGGTGCGCAGCCTCTTTCGGCGGCCGCGGTATGGCGGGGAGTGGGCGTTCTGGCAGTACGCCGCGCGAGCCCGCGTGAACGGCGTCAGCGGCCCCGTGGATCTGGACGCGTTCAACGGCACGCGGGTCGAGTTCGAGGCGCTGGTGGCGCCGCGGCGCTGACGAGGCACCTTGGCGCGATGAACGGCTGTGAACTGCAACTGCGTGGTGCTTCGCGCGTTCATGCCGTTGCGGTTCGCCCTCCGGCGTCGAGCCGGGCGGATTCGCGACCGCTTCCCTGATCGCTCTCCACGCATTCCGGGAAAACGGGCGTGGTACATCCCCTGCTCTTCCCCGCCGGCGGATTCACCCGTCGCCCCGGTTCGCCGTGAAGCTTCCGTTCCTCGACCCGCTCCGCACGCTGCGTGGCACGCATCCGCGGCGGCTTCCGCGCGGGCTGCGCACCCTGCCACTGGTGGAGGAGATCGCGGAACGGCCAGGCCGCACCTTCGTGTTCATCTTCACGGGCGACGGGAACTGGGCCATGCTGGTGCGGCAGCTGGCGCGCGAGCTGGCCGCGGCGGGCATCTCGAGCGTGGGCCTGAAGGCGCGCACCTACCTGCTGGTGCGCCGCCGCCCCGCCACGGTGGCGCGGCACGTGGAGCGCGTGTTGCGCCACTACCTGGCCGCGTGGGATGCGGACCGCGTGGTGCTGATCGGCCTGTCGCGCGGGGCCGACCTGCTTCCCTTCGTCACGCGGCGCCTGCCAGACGACCTGCGCAAGCGCGTGCGCCTCCTGGCGCTCTTCTCGGCCGCGGCCACCACCAACTTCCGCTTCCACTGGGGCGACCTGCTGGGCTATCACGCGCGCCCCGGCGACGTCCCCGTGATCCCCGAGCTGCAGGCGGTGCGCGGCATCCCCATCCTCTGCGTGAACGGCAGCGAGGATCCGGCGGCGCTGGGCCCCGCGCTCCCCCCCGGCCTGGCCGAGTACGTTGAGGTGGACGACGCCGGCCACAACCTGAACCGCGACCACCGCTTCGCTGCCGAGCTCATCCTCGAACGCCTTCTCCCCCGCGAGCCCGGCGCCGAGCGCGCCTGACCGCCACCGCCAAAAACGACGAGGGCGGCCCGCGCAGGCCGCCCTCGTGCTGTTCTTCTCCCCTTCTCCCATCGATCGACCGCACGGCTGCAACGCGCAGCTTCGGCGGTGTACGTCACTGGAAACCGATTCCCGGAACGATGAGGCGGTCCGAGCCTCCCACACGCGCTCAGCCGCCCTGGAGCAGCGGGTGGGCGGCCGGAGGGTTCGCCTCCTGCTCCAGCACGGCCTGACGCGGCGTGCGGCCGTCCAGCGCCGGGTGCGGCGCGGTCTCCCACGCGCGCTGGCGCCGCTCCAGCGCCATCCACAAGGCGCCCGGGTTGGTCACCCCCGCGCGCACCTCCTCGTCATACCAGATCAGCCAGCGGCGGTGCAGCTCCTCGCTCAGCTGCGCCACCTCCCTGGTCATCGCCGCCGGCCAGCCATCCTCCGTGCCGGGCATCTCGGTGTCGTGCAGCATCACGCGCTCGTCCAGGTCTTCCCACAGCTGCCCGCGCCACTCCACCACCTCCGGCTCCCAGAACCCACCCTCGGGCGGCGGCCCGCGCTCCTCGCGCACCCGCTCGAATTCGTCCAGCACGACGCCGGCCCAGGGGTAGACGATCCCCTCGTTCCCCTTCAGCCACTCGAAGAAGACGTGGAGCGACTCGGGGAGCGCGCGCTCCACGTCCCGCGGCACCTGCTCCTTCCGCGGGAACCAGTCGTACAGGTAGCTGCGCAGGTCGTACTCGGTCACCGCGCCGGCCGAGCGCGTCACCCCCACCACGTACCCGCTCCACACCCGCGCGTTGCGCACGTGCCGCCGCCGCGCCGCCTTTCTGAGCGGCTGCGCCTCCAGGTACGCCGCGAACCGGTCCACCCGGTCCTCCTCGTCCTGGAAAAGACGGTCGATGGCAACCGGGTCGAAGTCCTCCCAGATCATCGAGAGCGCGGCCGAAGGGCTGGCGCCGGGGCCCTCCGCGCCGATCGGGTGCGCCTCGTCCAGCGGCTCCCAGGGGAGCACCGCATCCTCTTCGTCCACCACCTCCACGGCCGGGTCCGCCAGCCCGGCAACCGCCTCATCTCCCTTGATCTCGCGCAGCACGGCCGTCATGGCGCGCGTGGCGATCCGCACATGTTCGGCGGTGATCCGCTGGCCGGGAATGCGGATGCCGAACAGCATCGGGTAGGCGTCGGCCGCGGCCACCTCCCAACCGGCCGCCGCCACCTCGCGCTGCATCGCCCGGTCCAGCCGCGAGCGGCGCTCGTAGCTCACGCTCATCGACCAGCCGCGCATCCCCTGCAGATGCTGGTGCGGGTCGGCTTCACCCTCGCCTTCGTACAACGCGGCCAGGTCGTCGGGATCGGAGTAGAGCGCCAGCCCGTAGTCGATCCCCCCGGCGCCCATCACCGCCGCCATGAACACGCGGCCATCGTCAAAGTGCAGCTCCAGCGGTTCGTGGTCGCCCGCCAGGTCCCACGGGCGGGCACGGTGGAACGCGGCCGCCACGCGGTGCAGCTGGGCGGTCTCCCCGGGCGTGGCCTCCGTCTCGGCCCACGTGGCCGGCGTGGTCGCCCAGGCGGCCGCCTGGTTCTCCGAAAGGTGCTCCAGCGAGCTCCGGATCGCGTCGTCCAGGTCGGGCATCTCCGCCGTGGACACGGTGATCCCGTGCGCCGCCAGCCCGGGTGCCAGCTCACGGGCCAGCACCTCGTCGCGCACGTGCAGGCGGGGCGGCAGCGCGCCTGTCGATCGCCCCGCCGCGAGCACCGCGTCGGCGACCGCCCGGGCGCGTGCCGCGGGGCCGATCGGCCGGTCGGCCAGCACGTCACCATGCACGATGAAACCCGCCGCTCCCACGATGGCCAGTGCCGGATGCGCGTCGGGTGATTCACGAAAGCGGAGGTGGACCGGCGCCACGTCGGCCTCCCACACTTCCGCGATGCGCACGGCCGGCATCCACGGCATCTCACCCCGCGGCGGCGCCTCGCCGCCCAGCAGCCGCAGGGTGCGCTCCATCCCGCGATCCCGCTCGCGGCAGCACGCCTTGTACTTCTTCCCCGAGCCGCAGGGGCATGGGTCGTTGCGATGCGGTGTGCTCATCCTCCTCCTGACGATCGGGCGTTCTCGGGCAGAAGCGTGTCCGCGATGGAGCGAACCGAGTCCAGTAAACGAAGTGAACACCCACGTACACGACGAGGCCTTCCAACCGGTCCTATCGTCGTGATCCGTCCTCCGGGGCGCCGCGGCCGCGGTGACGTGGATTCGGGGAGAAGACCGTGCTGGCTCCCTCCCCGGCCCTTGACCGCAACCTGCTCCGGATCCGGCTTTGCCGCGTCAGCTCAGCAGCCGCAGCGGCATCACCAGGCACAGGTAGTCGGGGGTGTCCTCGTTCCCCAGCGGCTGCATGGTGGCGGCGCGCTCGGGGGCCTTGAAGCTCATCCGCACCTCCTCGGTGGGCATGTAGCGCAGCAGCTCCAGCAGGTACTGGGCGTTGAAGCCGATCTCCAGCGGCTCGCCGTCGTACTCCACCGGAAGCTCCTCGTTGGCGGCGCCCAGGTCCGGGCTCTCCACGCTGAAGCGCAGCATGGCCCCTCCCAGGCTCATGCGGATCCGGTGCGTCTGGTCGCTGGCAACGATCGCCATGCGGCGGACGGCGCCCTGCAGCGCGCCCTTGTCGGCCACCATGTTCTTGTCGTTGTCCTTGGGGATCACCTGCTCGTAGTTCGGATACGGCCCCTCGATCAGCCGCGTGTACACCTGCACCGTGTCGCTGCGGAAGCCGATGTGGTTCTCGCTGCGCGCCACCTCCACCTGCGCGTCGCCCGCGAACAGCCGCTGCACCTGCTGCAGAGCCTTGGGGTGCACGATCAGGTCGGCCGCGGGGACCCGCGCGGCGGCCTCCACCGGCAGCGTCATCTTGGCCAGGCGGTGCCCGTTGGTGGCCACCATCCGCATCTCGCCGTCACGCAGCTGCCACAGCACGCCGTTCAGGATCGGCCGCGTCTCCTCGGTGCTGGCGGCGAAGGAGACGTGCGTGATCAGCCGCTGCAGCTCGGCCCCCGTCACCCGCCAGCTCTCGGTGAAATCCACCCGGGGAAACGCCGGGAACTCGTCGCGCGGGAGCCCGTTCAGCTTGAACCGGGTGCGCCCGCTGTTGATGAAGATCGAGTCGCCCTGCGTGCTCAGCTCGGTGGCGCCCGGAAGCTCGCGGGCGATCTCCTGGAGCTTCTTGGCCGGCGCGGTGATGGCGCCCGGCTCCGCCACCTCGGCGGGGACGCGCACGCTCACGCTGGTGTCCAGGTCGGTGCCGCTCATCCGCACCGCACCGTCCTCGGCCTCGATCAGGATGTTCGAGAGCACGGGCAGGGTGGTGCGCGTCGGGATGCTCCCGGCCACCGCCCCCAGCCCCTGCAGAAGGTTCTCACGCGTGATGGTGAATCGCATACGCTGTCCGCAGCTCAGGCTGGAGTGACCGGCGGGGCTTTTCCACCGGAAACCAAACTACCACTCAACGAGTTACTCAAATCAGTCTTAGTAGTAGAGGGTGTGGAGCCGTGGATAACCGCTTCTCCCCATCCCTATCGTGCTGCCCCGCAACCACTTGGGCACCGTCATCCTCTGTGGGAACACGCTGTGGGGAACTCGCCCGTTCTCCACGGGCTCCACATTCCCACACCGCCGCCCGGTTACCCACACGTTGTCCACGGTCGTTTCCACAACTCCGTCACCACGGATATCGATCGGGCAACGGACCTTCAACCTACGCGCAACCGGGAACTCCGGACACCCGCCATGCCGCGCCGCTCGCCCCTGAACCATGCTTCTCCCGGCCGATGTACCCTGGGACCGGGCACCGCGCACTGGGAACCACGGTATCTGAACGTGCGCCCGGGACGCGCGCAAATACGCGCACGCCCCGGTGCCTGTCAAGACAACGCGTGCAAGCGGTCAGCGGAAGGATGCCCGGATCTGGTCCACGCGCTGGCGGAACCCCGCGTCGGCGGCCATGTCCTCCTCCACCTTGCCGATGGAGTGGATCACCGTGCTGTGGTCGCGCCCGCCGAACAGCTTCCCGATCTCCACCAGCGGCAGGTCGAAGAGCTCGCGGGTGAGGTACATGGCCACCTGGCGCGGCACCGTCAGGTCCTTGGTGCGCTTCTTGGACTGCAGCGCCTCGGGCGTGGTGTTGAACGCCTGGGCCACCCGCTCGCGGATCCGCTCGGGGCTCAGCTCCGCGCCGTTCATCCCCGGCGACCCGGGGCGGATGGCGCCGCCCAGCGCCTCCTGCGCCAGCGACAGGTCGATCGGGCGCCCGGTGAGCGACGAGTAGGCCAGCAGCTTGATCACCGCGCCCTCGATCTCGCGCACCGAGCTGGTGCGGTTGCGCGCGATGAAGGTCAGCACGTCCTCGGCGTCGCGGATCACCAGGCCGTCCTCGTCCACCTTGCGGCGCAGGATGGCCATGCGCGTCTCGAAGTCGGGCGGCTTGATGTCGGCCACCAGCCCCCACTCGAAGCGGCTGACCAGGCGGTCTTCCAGCCCGATCTCCTTGGGCGGCCGGTCGCTGGTGAGCACGATCTGCCGCTGGGCGTCGTGCAGCGCGTTGAAGGTGTGGAAGAACTCCTCCTGCGTGCGCTCCTTCCCCTCCAGGAACTGGATGTCGTCCACCAGCAGCAGGTCGATCTGCCGGTACTGCCGGCGGAACTCGGCCATCGACCCTTCCTGGATCGCGCTCACCAGCTCGTTGGTGAAGCGCTCGCTGCTGATGTACATCACCCGCTTGGTGGGCTCGCGCTCCAGCATGGCGTGCCCGATGGCGTGCATCAGGTGCGTCTTCCCCAGCCCCACGCCGCCGTACACGAACAGCGGGTTGTAGTGCTTGGCGGGCGCCTCGGCCACGGCGTGCGCGGCCGCGGCGGCCAGCTGGTTGTTGTTCCCCACCACGAAGCGGGGAAAAGTGTAGCGCGGGTTCAGCGGCACGGTTCCGCGTATTCCACCCGCCGGCGCCTGGGGCGCGGGGGTGGCGGCGGGCTGGGCCTGCGCGGGCGCAAGAACGGGCACGGGAGGGGGGGCGGTCTCGGGCGGGGGAGGAGGCGCGGCAACGGATTTGCCGTTGGCCTGAAACTGGACGGATAACGTGAAGCGGCGGCCGAACAGACGCTCGCCGATGGCGGTGAGCAGCTCGGCGTACTTGTCCTCCACCCAGTCCACCGCGAACGGGTTGGGCGTGGAGACCACCAGCAGGTCCTGCGAGATCGCCACCGCCTCGGTGGGCGCGAGCCACGTCCGGAACGCCTGCTCGGGAAGAGCTGTCTGGGCGGTGCTGAGAATGCGGGACCAGACTTCTCCGGCGGTGTGCTCCATGACCTCTGGCGGTGGGGCGCGGGCCTCATACAGGTAGGCGCCCAAGCTATTCCCGGGGTGTGGAAAAGTCAAGGAAGCCCGCATGGCTGCTGGATTTTCTTCGGTTTGCAAACCCCTTGCGCGCGTGCTCCGCCGGCACTATGGGAACGGCTGTAGCAGCGTATCCTGCGTCTTCGTTGAGCCGCCGTGCCAGTGAGCGTAGCAGCTCTGCTTCGAACGTCGCCCAATGAAATAACAATACATCCTGGACAACGCCATCTTCCTCTCCCGTGATGCGGCCCTCCTTGCCATCCACCTGTATACGCCGTCCAAACATCCAGTCACGGCCAGACACGTGGAGAACCGTGACGGCGAGGCGCATACGAAAAACTGGACGCACAGGAAGGCGTCCAGTTCTAGCCATCGTGAGAGGAAACAAAACAGAGTGGAAGGAAGTCAGGCGACGCCGCCCAGGGTCTGCTCCACCTGGTCCAGCCATGCCAGCTCCGCCTCGAACTGCCGGATGGTGAGCTCCACCATCAGCCGCGCGGCCACGTGCGCCTCCCCGTCGCCGTGCGCGCCGAACGACTCCAGCGTCTCGCGCTCGCGCGCCGCCTCGCGCCGCAGGAACTCGCGCCGGCGCCGAACCTGGCGCGCGACCGCGCCGGGCCGGGCATGGTGCGCCAGCGCCATCCAGGTGAGAAAGGGCGGCGGGGGGCGCTGCTCGGCCCAGTCCGGCCGCTCCAGCGCCGCCGCGAGCGCCTCGCTCCCCTTCTCCGTGGGCGTGTAGACGCGGCGTTCGGGCCCGGCGGCGGCCTCGCCGGCGTCGGTTGCGCCGGCGGGCGCCACGTAGCCCTGCTCGGCCAGCTTCTTCAGCGAGTAATAGACCTGCGGGCGCGAGATGCCGGCCCAGTCGCGCGCCTCGCGGTACTCCAGCTCGGCGCTGGCGGCATAGCCGTGCATCGGCCGCTCGTGCAGCAGCGCCAGCACCACCAGGTCCGCCACGGTGAGCCGCCCCGCGCGATCCGCCATCCGATCCTTCCCCCGGTTGAAGGTGCGATCGAGAGTCTTGACGGCCACTAGTCTAATCGATAATACTATCACCGAACATAGTCTAATTTAGACTAGCAGCGTACGCGGGAGGTGGAAATGAAGCGAGCTCTGCCGATCGTGGTGCTGGCGGCCCTGGCCGCGACCGCGGCGTTCCGGCCGCACACCCAAGCCCCGGAGGTGAAGATGAAGAAGGTGACTCCCATCCTGATCGTGGATCACGTGGACAGTTGCGCGGCGTTCTGGACCGGCGCGTTGGGTTTCGAGCGCACGGCCGAGGTGCCGCACGGTGGCGAGACGGGCTTCGTGATCCTGCAGAAGGGTGACGTGGAGCTGATGTACCAGAGCGTGGCCAGCGTGCGCGACGACCTTCCCGCGCTGGCCGATGGGCCGCACCACAGCGTGCTCTTCATGGAGACCGGCGACCTCGACGCGGTGGAACGGGCGGTGGACCCCGCGGCGATCGTGGTGCCGCGCCGCACCACCTTCTACGGGATGGCCGAGATCGCCGTCCGCGAGCCCGGCGGCAACCTCGTGGTCTTCGCGCAGCCCACGGGGACGTGACCGGTTCCGCACGGATCACGACGAGACAAACGGGGGATCAGCCTCAGCACCTGCTTGCGCGCTCCGTTTAGCGCCTTAGGATGGTGGATACCAACCGCCGGCGCGGAGCGGTCCGCGCCACAGATAGTCCACCGACACACGGGAGGCGCGTGATGGAAAAGCTGAAGCTCGCCCTGGACGACCTGGTGGTGGAATCGTTCGCGCCGGCAGCCCGAGGGCCGGACCGCGGGACCGTGCACGCGCACGACTCCGGCCCGTTCACCGACGAATGCCAGAGCTGCGGCGTGGTGACCGGATGCGGC
The DNA here is from genome assembly GCA_035691085.1 of Longimicrobium sp. Lineage (GTDB taxonomy): Bacteria > Gemmatimonadota > Gemmatimonadetes > Longimicrobiales > Longimicrobiaceae > Longimicrobium. The sequence continues at coordinate 765 of DASSJS010000531.1, read as the reverse complement.
GGCCCCGGGGGCTGCACCGGCGACGTGAGCTGCAACGGCAGCTGCGGCTGCCCGACCGCCAATACCTGTTACGGCTACTGGTCGTGCGATCCCATGGCCACCTGTGGCTGCCAGGACACCTCGTGGGCGTGCGACACCAACAACTGCACGGGCCCCGGCGCCGCCTGCTGACCTCCGGCGCCCGCTGACGGACGGATGATCACCCCCGCCTCGCGATGGCTCGCCAGGCGAGGGTGATCGTTTCCGCAGCGCGGACGTCTTCGGGCGCGTTCCAACACGGGTGCGCGCCGCCTTCATCCAAACATGCACGGAGGCGCAGGTGGACAAGCTGAAGCTCACGCTGGACGACCTGGTGGTGGAGTCGTTCGCTCCCGCGGCCCGCTTGCCCGAAGCGGGGACGGTGCACGCCAACGCCAGCGGCCCCTACAGCGACGAGTGCTACAACTGCCTCAACACCGACTACGATTGTGATGCCGGGTCGTTCAGCGAGTGCCCGTGCACGCAGACGTGCTACAACCACCTCACCTGCGGCGCGAACACCTGCGAAGCGGGCGCCTACACGTGCGATGGCGACACCTGCTTCCAGGCCACCTGCAGCTTCCCGGAATGCACCATGGTCGGCATTCCGTGCTGATGCCCCACCCGCGGCGATCGATCACCTCGCCGTCGCCCAGGTCGAGCGCCCCGCCCCAGCCTCGGCTGGCGCGGGGCGTTCTCGCATCGGGATCCGAGCCCTTGAACGCACTCACGCACTCACGCACTCAC
>DASSJS010000530.1:0-31674 GCA_035691085.1 Longimicrobium sp. | reverse complement strand
AGCAGGTGTCGGCAGGCGTGTGGCACTGCGGCTTGGAAACGCCACAGTCCGGGTAGCCGGTGCACCACTCGGTGTAGACGGTGTCGTTGCCGCGGACGGTGCCACGGCCCTTCGCCTCGGCGGTGTCGAACGAATCGACCGTGAGCGCGTCGATCTGCAGCGTCAGCTTGCGCATGGGTTTTCTCTCCAGGTGGTTGGGAAATGAGGTCCCGCTCTCCCGCCGGCGATGCGGCGGGCGTTCGCCGCCGTCACCCGGTTCCTAGCACTCGGGGACGGGCGTGATCACGGTGTTGTCGCACCCCTCGGTGCAGCCGCACGAGCCGTAACAGGTGTCGGCCGGCGTGGCGCATCGCGGCTTGTAGGAGACGCCGCAGTCGGGGTAGCCGGTGCACCACTCGGTGTAGACCGTGTCCCTGCCGCGCACCGTGCCGCGGCCGCCGCCCGCGCCCTCGGTGTCGAACGAGTCGACTGCCAGTTCGTCGATCTTCAGCGTCAGCTTGCGCATGGCTTCCTCTTCTCGTGAAGGGGGTGACCTGCTCCTGCTCGTTCCGCGCGCTATGCGCAGGCGAGGGTGTGAGTCTCGCAGTTCTCGGTGCAGCCGCAGGTGCCGTAGCAGGTGTTGTACGGCGTCTGGCACCGGGGCTTGGAGACGCCGCAGTCCGGGTACCCGGTGCACCACTCGGTCTCGATGGTGTCGTTGCCGCGCACCGTGCCCACCGTGCCGTTCTCACCCGCGGTGTCGAACGAATCGACGGCCAGTTCGTCGGGCTTGAGCGCCAGCTTGCGCATGAGGGTTCCTCCATGGGTAGAAGGGAGCGGGCCGAGGCCACCCGCGGGCGCTTCCGTCCACGTGCCCGCCGCCGAACGGGGCGGCGCGACAGGGACGGTTTAGATTTGATGATTCCTGTCCGATAATGCAAGCCATCAAATGTTGTGGGACCTTGCCGCGCGGCGCGCGAGTACGCACCGTGCGTGTGGACGTGGCCGCACTCGCGGGACCGAACCGCAAGGAGACCTCACGATGAAGCCGATCCTTCTCGCAGCCGTCGCCGCCGCGCTGGCGGGGTGCGCGCCGTCGCCCGCGCCAAGCGGCCAGGGCGGCGAGCCGCAGAACCCGCGCGCGACCGTGCCCGCCGAGAGCGCCGTGCAGGCCGGCCCCGGCAACGCGCCCGCGGCGAGCGAGGCCGACACCACGCGCATCGCCCGGCTGGAGCGCGAGGCCCGCGCGATCGCGCACGCCGACGGGTGCACGGCCAATCAGTGCCGCACCGCGCCGGTGGGGAGCCGGCCATGTGGCGGCCCGCGCACCTACATCGTCTACTGCGCGGCGAAAACCGATTCGGCGGCGCTCTTCGCCAAGCTCGACGAGCTTGCCCGCGCCGAGCAGGCGTTCAACCAGCGCAACCAGATGGCGTCCACCTGCGAGTTCCGCGAGCCGCCGTCCACGCGCATCGAGAACGGCCGCTGCGTGGCCGCGCCGGGGGTGGGGATGACGATCCAGTGACGCGGCCGCTCACGACCTGAAATGCCTGGCCCTCTCCCGAGCCGGCCCGAGCCGTGGGAGAGAGGGTTCCCGCCGAGCAGGCGCAAACTCTTTCCATCTACCGCGATGCGCCTGCAGGTGGGAACGTCCGGCGCCCCGCGGGAGTACACCGTGGCGACGGCACATCGCCGCGGTTTTGACGAGAGGAACTGGATGAACGCACGACGCGCCGTTCTGGCGCTGCTCTGTATCTTCGCGCTTTGTGCGCCGCGGATGGCCGCGGCGCAGGGGCGGCCCGCGCCGCTGGAGGGCTTCGTGGCGTCGATCGCGCGCATGTGGGCCGCGGGTGACGCCAACGGGGTGGCGGCGCTGGCGCCCGGCGACGACCGCATGGTGCTGGACCTGGGCAATGGCGGCGCCGAGGCCACCGAGGCGCGCCACGTGGCCGCCGCCCTCCGCGAGCTCTTCCGCGACCGCGCCACGCTGGCCGTGCGGCCCACGCAGGTGAACATCGCCGGCGGGCAGCCGGTGCGCGGCTTCGGCGAGCTGAGCTGGACGTCACGCCCGCGCGGCGTCACCGACAGCGAGAGCAGCACGGTGTACATCGGCGCCGTCTGGGAGAACAACGCCTGGAGGATTCGCGAGCTGCGCGTGCTGCGCTGATCGTCAATCGGACCGATGATGAACACGGCGGGCGGGCTTCCACGCGAAGCCCGCCCGCCGCATTTCATACCGTCCGAGACACCGCTCGTGAATGCGGGCTGACGTTGATGAGGACCCAGAGCACCAGAGGACCAGAGAACCAGAGGAACTACGAGCAGGCCTCTGCATTTTCTCTGGTGCTCTGGTGCTCTGGGTCCTCTGCGTCCATTAACGCACTCTTGCGATCCCGCTGGATGCGTACGCAGCCGAAGAATCCGGGTTGGTAGATCGAGACGTGTCGGACAACGGGCTGGCGAGGTTGAGGTCGCGCAGGTTGCGGCGGGAAGCGGTGGTGTGTTACCCTTGGAGCTTCCCAAACATACGGCGGTCGCTCCCGGCACCTCGTCCCCCACTCGGGGCTGGCGCTGTTTTTCTCGCTCCCACCATCGAGAGGACGTCCATGCACTTCCGTCGCCTTTATGCCGCGGTGCTCGCCGCGGCCGTGCTGTCGGCCTGCTCCGACGGCGGGCTCACCGGCCCGGCCGCCAATGACCCGCGGCAGCCCGCGTTCGCCGCGCAGCCCCAGGGGCCGATCCCCACGCGCCAGCAGCAGCACCCGGGCACCTTCATCGAAAAGAGCGACGCGGAGCTGTGGTCGTTCGTGCAGGCGTCGGAGGGGGTGGTGGCGGTGGGGCTCAAGGCGCCGGGCGGCGTGCGCGGCACCTGGCGGGGGGCGATCCTGGTGGACCGCGCCCAGCAGGCGCAGGGTCGCGCGGCGGTGCTCGCGCAGCGCGGCGTGCAGCTGGTGTCCACCGACGAGCTGCTGCCGGTGATCGAGGTGCGGCTGTCGGACCAGGCGGCGCTTTCGGCGATCCGCAAGCTTCCGTTCGTGGACTACGTGGAGCCGGTGACCGTGCACCAGGACGTGCCGCAGTTCGCGGGCGTGGGCGGGTGCGGCTGGGGTGACGCGTGGACGGGCGACCGCCAGTACACCTTCACGGGCGACGTGTACTCGCAGAAGTTCACCGCCATGGGCATCCCCGGCGCGTGGAACTACAGCAGCGGATCGGGCGTCAAGATCGGCCTGATCGACACCGGGATCTCGTCGGGGCAGGGGCAGTTCGTCAGCACCTTCGCCGGCGGCGAGAGCTACGGGCGCACCCTGAGCCTGCTGCGCGTCTCCTCGCAGTCGAGCGTATACGACGAGTGCGGCCACGGCACGCGCATGGCCGGCATCATCGCCTCGCCGTGGGAAGGGCAGAGCGTGGGCGGCATCGCCTACCGCTCCAGCCTGGTGAGCGTGCGGCACGCCAGCGGCGTGGCCACGGTCAGCAGCAGCGACGCCAAGGCCAGCGTGCGCGCGGCCAACCAGAACGGCGCGCAGGTGATCGTGATGGCGTGGGAGAGCCTCAACTGGCTCTGGCAGGTGTCGGACGAGATCGAGTACTGGCACTACGGCCGGCAGGTGCTGTTCTTTGGCGCCGCAGGCACCAGCGGGTGCTGGGACGGCATCCTGGACAGCAACGTGGTCTTCCCCGCCGACATGCCCGAGGTGGTGGCGGTGACCGGCGTGAGCTACCCCAACGGCGGCGTGCCCTGCGGCATCCACCACGGCAGCGACGTGGAGCTCACCAGCTACCTGGACGTGCCCAGCACCGGCCGCTACACGGGCGACGTGGTGAGCATGGGCGGCAGCTCCAACGCCACCGCCGTGGCCGGCGGCATCGCAGCGCTGGTGTGGAGCCGCAACCCGTGGATGACGCGCGACCAGGTGCGCGCGCGGATGCAGCAGACCGCGCAGTACTATCCCAGCCGCAGCAGCGAGGAAGGCTACGGGCTGATGAACGCGTACCGCGCGGTCACGGGCTTCTGAACTGCGGGGAACAGGGAATAGGGAACAGGGAACAGCCTGCAACGGCGGACCTTGCCTGACCGTTCCCGGTTATGATGATGCGGGCGCACGGGGCTGCCGTGCGCCCGCTGGCGTCTCGTCGCGCGTCTGGCCGGGTTCCAGAGGGTGAACCCGCCGGCCAGGTAGGGCACGAAGCCTCGCAAACCGCGCGAGGCTTGTTCGTCCCGTGCCGCGGTTCGCGACGAGCGCCCGTGCCGATGCGGCCTGGAATCGTTCGGGGGCGTACCGGGCGGCTGAAGCCGCGGTCTACAACGACAGGAAGCCTCGCAAACTGCGCGAGGCTGTGGGAGCGGCGGTCGTGTAGGCGCCGGGCTTCGGTGACGGGCGGATGTCGGCGTGCAGTCCGCGAAGGCGGACTTTGTGCCGTTGTAGCGGCGACTTCAGTCGCATCCTCCACCACGCCGGAGGCGCATTCTCCACCCCATCGGCGAGCGGGTGAAGGATGTCTCGCCTTGACATCGCTTGCTGCAACGGGCCAGTATCCGTCGTTTCGGCGCTTGTTTCCACCCGACCGACGGACCGGATGCTCCAGAAGGCCGATTCGCTGTTGCAGGCGCTGCGCGAGGCCGCGCGGCGTGAGCCCGAGACCCCGCGCGACCTGCTGAACCCCGAGGTCCTGATCTGGAGCCTGCTGCGGGTGGCGGGCGCCTTCGGGGTCGCGCTGCTGCTGTGGTGGATCCTCCGGCTCATCATCCGGCGCATCGAAAGGTCGCTGGGCGAGCCGCAGCCCGGGGCGCTCACCGCGCAGGAGCAGCGCACGCGCACGCTGATCGGGCTGCTGCGCAGCGTGGGCAGGGTGATCATCTTCGTGATCTTCCTGTTCATGCTGCTCAGCGCCATCGGCCTCGACCTTGGCCCGCTCCTGGCGGGCGCGGGGGTGGTGGGCCTCGCCATCTCGTTCGGCGCGCAGAGCCTGGTGAAGGACGTGATCAGCGGGCTCTTCATCCTGATCGAGAACCAGTTCGGCGTGGGCGACGTGATCCGCATCGGCTCCGTCTCGGGCGCGGTGGAGCGGATGACGCTGCGGGTGGTCGTCCTCCGCGACGTGCACGGGGTGGTGCACATCGTGCCGAATGGCGAGATCAAGCTGGTGAGCAACCTCACCCGCACCTGGGCGCGCGTGGTGCTCGACGTGGGCGTGGCCTACAAGGAAGACACCGACCGCGTGGTGGCCGTGATGCGCGAGGTGGGGCGCGAGCTGTGGGACGACCCCGAGTGGCGCCCCCTCCTGGTGGAGGCGGTGGAGGTGCCGGGGATCGAGAGCTTCAACGACAGCGCGGTCACCATCCGCATCACCGCCAAGACGCTCCCGCTCAAGCAGTGGGACGTGGCCCGCGAGCTTCGCCGCCGCCTCAAGCGGCGTTTCGACCTCGAGAACATCGAGATCCCCTTTCCGCACCAGAAGCTGGTGTGGGAGGGGGCCGGCGGCCCGCCGCAGGCCGGCGCCGACGCGCACACCTCCCTGGGCGACGACTCGCCCGGGGCCGAGGACGGCTCCGCTCCGGCATCCGCGGAGTACCTGGCCTCGCCACACACGACCGACGCGTCACTGGACGATGATTCCGCTTAGCAGGCGATGTAACCCGGCCTTCACCCCATCGGCGGGCGCGCACCGTGGCGCGCCCGCGGCCCCGTTGCATCGCCTGACATCCTGAAAGGAATTGCCGGTAACCCAGATGCCGCTTCGCTTCTACAACACGCTGACCCGCCGCGAGGAAGAGTTCGTCCCGCTGTCCGCCGGACAGGTGGGGATGTACACCTGCGGCCCCACGGTCTACGCGCCGCCGCACATCGGCAACCTGCGCACCTTCTTCTTCAGCGACACCGTCCGCCGCTACCTGGAGTTCCGCGGCTACCGGGTCAAGTTCGTGATGAACCTGACCGACGTGGACGACAAGACCATCCGCGGCGCGCTGCGCGAGGGGGTCCAGCTCGGCGACTACACGCAGCCGTTCATCGATTCGCTCTTCCGCGACTTCGACCGCCTGGGGATCCGCCGCGCCGACAAGCACCCGCGGGCGACGGACTACGTGGGGCAGATGGTGGACATCATCCGCCGGCTGGAGGAGCGGGGGATCGCCTACGCGGCCGACGACGGGTCGGTCTACTACTCCATCGGCAAGTTCGCCGACTACGGCCGGCTCTCGAAGGTGGACCTCTCCTCGGCCCGGCGCGGCGAGCGCGTGGCGGCCGACGAGTACGAGAAGGAGGACGTGCGCGACTTCGTGCTCTGGAAGGCGGTGAAGCCCGAGGACGAGCAGGTGGGCGCGGTGTGGGACACGCCGTGGGGCCGCGGGCGCCCGGGGTGGCACATCGAGTGCTCGGCCATGGCCATGGACGAGCTGGGGGAGACGTTCGACATCCACGCGGGCGGGGTCGATCTCATCTTCCCCCACCACGAGGACGAGATCGCGCAGAGCGAGGGAGCCACGGGGAAGCCGTTCGTGCGCTACTGGCTGCACGGCGAGTTCCTCCTCCTGGAGGGCGACAAGATGGCCAAGAGCACCGGCAACATCTTCAACCTCCAGGACCTGATCGACCGGGGCGTGAAGCCGTCCAGCATCCGCTACCTGTTCCTGACGGCGCACTACCGCAGCAAGCTCAACTTCACCTTCGCGGCGCTGGAGGCGAGCGCCGAGGCGGTGCGGCGCATCCGCGGCACGCGCGAGCGGCTGAAGGCGCACCCCGACGCGCGCGACCCCGGCCCGCACGACCAGCCGGTGCTGCACGAGACGGTGGACGGCATCCTGTCGCGCTTCACCGACGCCATGGACGCCGACCTGAACACCAGCGTGGCGCTGGCCGAGCTGCACGCGCTGGCGGGCGCCGTCAACCAGCGGCTCGAGGCGCTGGGCGCGAACCCCATCAGCACCGCCGAGAAGCACGCCGCGCTCGACGCGTTCGGCCGCATCGACTCCGTCTTCGGCTTCCTTGCCGTGGCCGACGCGGAGAGCACGGTGGACGAGGGGCTGGCCGCGTGGGTGGAGGAGCGCATCGCCGCCCGCCAGGCCGCCCGCCAGTCCCGCGACTTCGCCGCCGCCGATGCCATCCGCGCGGAGCTGACGGAGCGCGGGGTGGTCGTCGAGGATACCGCGCAGGGGCCGAGGTGGTCGTTGGCGGGGTGAGTCTCTCAGTGCTGAGTGCTGAGTGCTGAGTGAAGCGCCCGCTTGCGTGTTGCAGGCGGGCGCTTCGGCTTTGTTCGAGATCGCTCCACGGCCGGTCATCCTGAGGAGCCGCCGCGCCCCGGCTCGCGTCCACGCCGAACCTTGGCGGCGACGAAGGATCTATCGCCGGCCCTCGGAATCCATCGTCCGAGGCGCGCCAGGGCAGCGATCGGCCGCCGCGGCGGGAAAGTCCCCGGCCGGCTCCGGACCGGCGGCTGAAGCCGCAGCAACAACAACGAGAAGCCTCGCAAACTGCGCGAGGCACCACCAGCCGGGACTTGGTGCGACCCTCGATCATCCCCGCGGTAGCTCGTAGCGCGGTGGGACTCAGGATAGGTGTGGAAGGTTCGGATTGCGACGGACTTCAGGGTTGTGGGCTGCACAAAATCGTTGTGAATTCTGCGACGATGGAATACTTTGGGCCATGCGGTGGACGGCTATCCATCCCTCTCCCCACAGGAGGCGGCAATGCGCGGATCGGCTCACGGCAGGGTAAGGTTGATGGCAGGGGCGGTGATCACGGCGGGGGTGTACGTTCTCTCGGCGCACCAGCCGGTGCAGGCGCAGCGGGCGGCGGCCATCAGCTGCACCACCGATGAGGAGTGCCAGGCCTACTGCGAGTGGAAGTACCCCGGCCAGGAGGTGCTCGGGGTGTGCCCCAGCCCCAACAGCGCCTGCCGCTGCTACCTCTGAGCGGCCGACCCGGAGGCCATGCGCCGACCGGGTAGTGAGAAGGGTGGCTCCGCGTGAGGGGCCGCCCTTCGCATTCCGGCAAAAGGGTGGAAGAATCGCGCGTGTTTTGCTAGATTACGCGGCTGTTCGCCGCCTTAGCTCAGTTGGCAGAGCACCGCACTTGTAATGCGAAGGTCGTCGGTTCGATTCCGACAGGCGGCTCTTACCAAAGCGTTGCACCAGCAGCGGTTACGTTTTGACACGGCCCGGAGTGCGAAGCTTCGGGTTACAGGATGGGTTACGCGGACTCTCATCAGCCCACCTTCAGGTGGAGGCGGTCAAGCCCGAGCCGCGCGGCGGCGGCGTCCATGTTCTCCCGCGCGCCCACCGGGGTGATGTAACGGCTGGTGACCGTCGAGCCCGGTGCGTGCCCAAGCACACGTTCGATCTCCGCGCGCGGGACCTTGAGGGCGTTCAGGGCGGTCGGCAGGAGATGTCGCAGGTCCTTGAACCGCAGGTCCGGCAGGGTGACGATGTTCGTCCCAGCCGCCCGCCGCGCCTCCCGCCTCCTGCCTCGTTCGCGCTTCTGATCCCCTGCCGCTCGGTCCCGGCCTGCCTCCCAGCGGTGCCGGAAAGCCGATGGTGTCCAGTCAAACACCCGGTCGTCCGCGCGCCGCCCCGCACACAGCCGGCGCAGTATTGCCACTGCGGCGGCGGGTAGTACGACAACACGCCCCCGGTGCGCCGTCTTCGAATCCAGCACCTCCAACGTCCCCTCCTGTTCGTTGAAGAAGCGCGGCGCTACCCGCAGGAGTGGCCCCCGGTCAACCGCCAGCAGGATCGCGAGCGACACGATATCCCTGAACTCGTCGTCAAACTCCGACAGCAAGCGCTGGATTTCATCGGCGGACACACGCACCTCGCGCCGCGTGGTCTGATCGGGCGTCTCGACGTCATCCATCAGGTCGCGGACCCGCGCTTTACCGAAATGGTATCTGACCAGCTCGGAGACCGCACGGTGAATGCTGCGGTAGACACTCGCCTCACTCTGGCCGGCGTCCATAGCGGCCTGGTAGAGATCGGTGACGTTGGCAGGCTCCAGCAGCCACGAAAGCCGCGGCTCCCGGGCGGCTGGCCCACCGCCCGCCCGCCCTTCGTTTACCTCCCGCGCCAGGACGGAGAGACGGGGGAGAGCGTCGCGGACACGGCCGTCCTTCGCGACCTTGGCGTACCGCTCCGCTGCTTCGCTCAGCATCGGGTCCTTGGAGTTCAGCACCAGGTCACCAACCCGGTCCACGCGCGCGCTGCTCTGCGCCTTGGCGATCCACAGCTCGCGCAGGTCGAACTCGCCCCGCACCAGGCACTCGACCACGTCTGGCCGGGTGACTGCCATCTCGACCACGTAGTTCTCCATTGCCTCGGCAGTGCGCTTGTTTTTCGTCCCGGTCTGCCACGGCCCAACCCGGCCGAACGGGCGGGGAAGCGTCGGCCAGATGCGGTACCCCTCGTTCGGGCGATCCCTGCGAAGGTACGCAGCCATGTCAACGACGCTCCGTTCTCGCGTTCATGAGTTGAAGCAAGTCCGAGCCACGGTAGCGCACCAGCCCTCCGTTGGGTCCGATGCGGACCTTGGGGAGGTCCGGGATCTGACCGATCGTCATGACGCCGCGAACGCTGTCGATTCCTAGCAGGCGAGCCGCGTCAACCGGCTTGTACAGGCGGTTCGGGTATATCTCCTGGGGCGCGGAGAGCATGCGCGCGATCAGGTCCTTAAGGGCGCGCACTTCGGCCGCGACGCTTTCCAGATCGCTCATTCGCTCGTCTCCGCCAGCAGCGCCTCGGCCCGCTCGATCGCGGCGTCCAGCAGGTACGCCGCCCCTTGCGGCAGTTCGTTCGCGAGCCGGAACTCGCGCGCCTCGCGGTGGCGCTGCCCCAGCAACCCGAGCGCGCCGGCTGCATCCTCCGCCGTCAGGGCCACGTTCTCCGCGAACCGGCAGGCGGCCAGGAGCGCCGCGTGCAGCCGGCCGGACGCCTGGGCGGCGGGGCCGCTGCCCGGCTCGGCTTCTTCCGCCGCCACGGCCTCCAGCGGGGCGACGTCGCCGAACAGCGTCTCGGCCTCTCCGCGCATCCATTCCACGAACGCGCGTGCGCTGGCCAGCACGTCCGGCCCATCCTCCGTCAAGGCAACGCCGGCTGCGATCTCGTCCTGCACGCGCGCCAGGACCCGCTCCACCTTCTCCAGCGACTCCGAGGCGAGGCCCTCGTCCCGGTCGCGGGCGGCTGCGCGCCCCGTCTCGACCGAGACGCGCAATGTCGTGATGTAGCACGCCACTCGGTCGGCCGGCCCGCTGACATCCAGCACGCCGGGATGTTCCCTGAGGAAAAGGCCGACCCGCTCCACCTCCGCGCCCATGTCGATGCCGACGGGGGAGGCGCCGCCCGTGGCAACGTAGGCCGCCGCTGATGCGTGCGCTTCGCGCAGGGACGAGATCGCAAGCGGGATCTCGTCCCCCTCCGCCAGCGGGGGGCGGATGGCCTTCAGCACCCGCATCTCAGCCGCCGCCATCTGGTCCGCGACGATCTGCCCCACGCTCGCGGGGTCCATGTCGGGCGGCACCTGCTCAACCAGCACGGACAACTCTTGCGACGCGTGACGAAGGGCGGATACCGAAGCCTGTTCCGTTGCCCAGCGATCCCTCTCGAACACGCGCTGCAGGGTGTTCGTTGAGCTCAGGCGCGAGACGACGCGGAGCATGATCTGGAGTTCGCCTTTGCCCAGCGCCTCGACGGCCGGGCGGTAGTCGTCCAGCCTGCCGGACTGCGGGACTGCAGTGTGCCCCAGCGCGCGCGCGAGTTCCGGGAGCCACGTCGAGCTGACGCGGCCAAGGGCCATGAGGAGGCCGGACATGCCCGCGGGAGACGTGGTGTCCGCCCCCGCCGCATCACGCCGGAGCCCATCCGCGAACGCCACCTGCGCCGCGGCGAGGTGCTCGGCGAACACCTCCGCCGACTCCCTCCGTGCCGCCTCCAGACTGCCGGGGTCGGAGCACCAGATCACCACCTCGCCGGCGTGGTCGCCGCGCGAGTACCGCACGTGCCCCGGCGCGACGGCGGCCGGCACCGTGGGGATGGGGTTTCCGGGCACCGCCTGGACCGCGCCGGTGCTGTCGATGCGGCCCAGCTTGGACCACCCGGCGGCTCCGTAGCGCGCCATCTCGCCGGGCTCCAGCACCTGGCCGGGCCGGTAGGGTGGCGGCGGGCTGTCCGCGCGCTCCGCGGCGCGCGGCGGCGCTGGGGCGGGCGAGGCTGCCGGCGCGGGAAGGGTAGCGCCGCGCGGGCATGGCTCCGGGTCCCTCCCACCCGTGTCCGGGCTGTCCCCCCGGCTGTCGGCCGTGGCGTTGGCAGGGCTGTTCTGCGCGGCCTCGAACGAGCGGCTGTCACGGATCTCCGCCGCCTCCGCCCGGACATCTTCGAGCGCCTGCCGGGCCGCCTTGCTGCGAGCCTCCTTGACCACAGCGTTCCGCGCGCGCACCCACTCCGGCCGGAAGCACCTGCGGTGGGCGGGCGCGTGCGCCACGTAGAGGAACCTGGGCGCGCCGCAGTCGCAGCCGTCCGCCCCGTCGTGCTCGGCTTCCGGGAACAGCGGCCGGTCTTCGTTCTCGCCCGGGACGACGCCGCCCACCACCGGGAGCGACATGGACACCGCCACCTGCCCGACGATGTCGCGGACGCGGGACCCTGTCAGGCCACGGCCGTCCGGATCCGCGCTGGCCGCCGCGTCCAGCTGCTTGCACGCCTCCGCGTAGAACCCGGCGCCCACATCGGCCGGAAGATCGACGAAGGGCAGCAGGTGGTTCTTGGCGTGCGACTTGGCCAGAACGCCGCGGTCTACCAGGTCCTGGGCCACCGCGGGGAGGCGGAGCAGGCGCAGGTCGTTGGAGAACGTGGCCTGGCTGTCGTATCCGCACCGCAGCGCGACCGCTGACTGCAGCTCGTTCTCGGCCTGCGCGATCTCCCACTCCACGGCGTTCGCGCGGATCACGTCCATGGGCGACAGGTTCTCCCGGTCGCTCCCGGTGATCCGCGCCGTCTCCAGGGCTTCGCGGTCCGTGTACGTCTTGATCTCGGCGCGGAGCACCACCAGCCCCGCCTCCGGCGCGGCCCTCCAGCGGCGCTCTCCGTCCACCAGGCGGATCTCGGGGTGGCTGTCCTCGGTCCACTGCGCCGGCGGCGGGGCGTCCGGCGGCATGTGGAGCTTGACGGCGTCCATCTGGCCGTTGGCGCGTAGCGACCGCGCCAGGTCGGCGAGCTTGTCGGCCGGGAAGTGCGTCCGAGGATTCATCACCTGGCCCATGCGTGGCCCGGACTGGTACAGGTAGGGACCTGCGATCCATGCGACGGGGACCTCGAGCGCCGTGCCCGCGCCGCGCCCCATCAGCCAGGCGCGCAGGTTCGGCCTGCCTGCCGCCTCCCATTCCGCCCGTTCCTCGATCGGCAGGCGGATGCCGATCGGTTGGGTCTTGGTGGATGTGCCCATCGCGTGCAAACCCTTTCCTTGGGGAAACTCGAATCCGTTTGTTTGGGATTCAGCAGTCGTCCGCCGCGGCCGCTGCGCGGTAGACGCTTTCCGCCAGCGCGCGCTGGGACGACCGCCTGATGCTCTTTAGCAGGACAGTGGGCGGGACCGTGGACGCATAGCCGGTCGCGGGCGGTGTGTGCCTGGGCTGGTACGCCGAGACGGGGACCTGCCGGCGCTGCCCGTATTCCGCGCGTGCCGCCGCGTCGCGCGCCGCGCGGCGCTCCAGTGACGCGCGGCGCTCCGCCTCCACGTCTACGCCGGGCGTGGGGGCGGCAGGGTGGGCCGGCTCCCCTACCGGCCCGGCGGGCGCCTGCCCCACACAGGCGTCGCCGGTTTTACCACGCCGTGCCGCCGCCCGGCCTTTCTCGGCCCGGTTGACCATCTTGTGCACCAGCCACCGGTGAATGCCTCCCAGCGCCTCGCCCGCCTCGCGCAGCGACTTGCCCTGCTCGCGCACCAGGTGGTAAGCGCGGTCGTCCAGATCGGTGTTCCGCTTACCCATGGCGCACCGCCGGAGCCTTGGCCTCCGCCCGCGCGCGGGCGGCGGAGATGATCTGCCTGGCTTCGCGCAGCGACCGCGTGTAGCGCGTGCTGCCGGGCCTCGTGACGGCGAGCTCGCGCCGCTGGAACGGTGGAACCAGCGCGTGACAGGGCTTGCAGAACGGGGATGCGGGCTCCGCCACCCGGTCGCAGCCGTTCGCGCACATGCGCAGGCTCGTCATGGCGCGTCCTCCCGCCAGCGGATGACGTGCAGCCCGGGGCCGTGTTCTTCCACCTGCCCCGTGAACGATGCGTGCTCGCCGCCCGGGAGGGAGATGACCAGGCGGGCCATCTGGACGCGCGTGGGGAGCATGCGCGCCGCCTGGTCACCTGTGCCGGGCTGGAGCCATGAGGCGAATGCGACCATGTCACCCTCCGGTTTGCGGGCAGCGAAGCTTGTGCATGGCGTTGCGTCCTTGTATAGGGGGGTGGTTGAGCACGGCGGCGCGCCGCTCAGGCCCGGGCCGCTCAGGGAACCTTACCAGCCCGATCCCGTGCACAGGTTGTTTTGGCTCTGGCACAGGTGGCTGGCGCAGCCCTCGCAGTACGTGTCGTCGGTGGCTCGGTCGCAGTACATGAAGGAACAGGGCGCCTGGCAGGAAGCGCCGTAGAACACGCTGTAGTGCGTGTCGCACTCGCCAGCCATGTAGGTGCCCTGGTTGGGATCGCAGAGCGCGATGCCATCCGAGTGCCCCCGGACGGTTCCGGCGGAGTTCTTCGTCTGCGCGGTGGAGAACGACTCCACTTCAAGGTTGCTGAGGTCGAGCTTCAGTTTGTTCATGGTTTTCCTTGTGTTTGAATTTTACCCCGCTTCGGTTTCTTGAAGGACTGCCAGGTGGTTTCCCTGGCCCGCCCGGGTTGCCGTCAATGACAGTAGGCGAGCGTCCAGCAAAGAAGGCCCGCCATCTCGTCGCCGCACGTGTAACGGCACGTGATGTCGTTGCACGACTGACCGTGGCACGTGACCTGTCCGCACGTGAAGGCGCAGCTGGGGTCGTTGTTCGTGGCGATGCCGTCGCAGTCGTAGCCGATTTGCGTGAGCTGCCCGCTGCACAGGTTGTAACAGCTGTCCTGGCCGAGCTGCGTGACATGGCCATTCACCGTGCCTCGCCCTTGCTCTTTGGGCGAGGTGGTACCGAACGATTCCACCGCCAGATCATCCAGATTCAGATTCAGCTTCTTCATCGCCGGTTCTCCTGTTCACAGGATGTTCTCCCCGCAGCCGTCCGGCAGACCGCACCACGGGTGGCCCCGCTACGCTCGGAGGGGCGGCGAGCCGCCTCCTCACTTCGGGCGGAAGATCCCCGTTCCGTTGATGAAGTCCTCCAGGGACTCGCCCGGCCCCGTGGTGTACTCGGGCTTCAGGGCCTTGTCCGTCAGAGAGAGCTTCCCCCTTCCTTCGTCGCGGATCAGCCCCGCGGCAATGCAGGCCTCCACGGTCGCCCCGCGAACGGTGATTGAGCTGCCGGTGCCGGGGCGCGCGAGCTGGTACGTGTTGCGCGGCTCGCGGCTCAGCACCTGGCCGTCCCTCACCGCCTGCAGGAGCGCGCGCTGCGCGGCCGTGGTGGCCATCGGCGCACCTCCGCGCACGGCGCGGCGCCGGTGCCCAGCATCGGTGCGTCCAGCATCCAGGGCGCGTGATGCCGCGCCCACTCCAGCACCTCGCCGCGGCACGACTCCCACCGCTCCCAGCACCACCCCTCGTCGCCGATCTTCTGCTCCAGGTCCGCCAGCACCAGTGGCACCCGCAGGGCGAAGCGGTGCGGCGTGCCGCCCGCCAATTCGTAGATGGCGGCGGCCATGTCGAACCGCGGCTCTGGAATGGCCAGTACGGCCGCGAGGCGGGCCGCAACCTCCACGCGCTCGGCACGCCGCTGCCGCGCGCCCACCGGATCGGCAGGCCCTCGCTTCAGTCCGTGTTCGATCACGCGGTGGTGCGTGAAGCAACCGGGCAGGACGTGGCGTGCCTTGCCGCCGGCGCCCCGGCTCTTCACATGCGCGGGGTCGGAGCGGCGCCAGCCCAGCCGGGGCAGGGCTGCCAGCACCGTCTCCAGGCAGGCGCGGTGCGTGGCGTAGCGCTCCGGGAAGCACTCCGCGCAGGGGAGTGCGTGGAACAGCTGGTGGTGGGGGCCGTACTGCTCTTCGCGGAGCCTCTTGCGGCGCTCGGGGTTGAGCGGGCGCAGCCGGGCGCGGGGCTTGGCGGGCCGTGGCTTGGCCGCGAGCTGCGCGGTGTGCTGCAGGCCGCGGGCGCGGGGCTTGGGCGGGGCCTTGCGGGCCAAGGGGGTGCGCTTCACGCGGCCACCTCCGCGCGGTAGAGCGCAGGGTTGGCGAACGCGATCAGCTCGGCGTTGAAGCTGATGACGGCGGTCGGAATCCCGGCGCCGGAGCCGGGCCGGTCAGGGCCGGTGGACGCCGTGGGGCGCGCGCAGGTGATGCGGTAGGCGGCGACGCAGACGCAGACGCCGTACGGCTGGCCATACCTGCCGTCGTAGGTGGAGCCGCACCAGACGCAGGTGGGGGAGGCGGAGGGATTCATGCGGCCACCTCAGACGCGACGAGGGGGAGAAAGGCGTCCAGTCGGTCGGCCGGAACGATTGCCTGCCGTACGCGTTGCTCCACCAACTCGTGAATGGACTTCAGCGTGTAGAGCGCTCCGTCCATCTCCAGATGGCCGTCTCTGCGAAATCGGCGAACGCTGGCCGTAGATCCGACACCGAGAAGATCCGCGGCGCGCTCGGCTGAAACGGACCCGATTCGTAGCTCGCCCGGAGTAATCGGCGCGACAGGAGCCTTGCTTTCCATTCGTTCCAGCCTATCTTGCCGGGTTGCGTGTACGTACGCCGTACGCCTATCGTGCGGCCCTTGCGCGGCACTGGAACGAATGTAAATCTAAGTGGAACGAATGTCAAGGCGGGTGATGTGACGAGGGAGGCACGTGCTGAGCGGGTGCGCCCCATCGTGCTGGCTGCTTTACGTCAGCAGGGGAGTTCGCTTCGGAAACTCGCGGAAGAGATCGGGGGCGTGTCGCACACGCTGCTCGGAAACTTCGTCCGTGGCAGTATTCCGGACGAGCGCCCACTTTGGCGCATCGAGCAGTGGGCGACTAGGGTCACCGGGGAACCCGAGACGTTGGCGCCAGCTGCGGACCTGTCACTCTTTCCGCCAGCTGGGTATGAGGAGTCGCCCGCCGTGCAAATCATGCGGGCGTTTAGCGATTTGGCGGGGATGCAGAGTCGGGGCGGAGGGATGACGTTCTCGGATATCATCCTCATGGCGTACGGGCGGGCGCTGCGCGAGCGACTGCCACCGGAAGAGATGGCCAAGTTGGACCACTGGCGGAACCTGTTGCTGGCGAGAGAAAACCCGCGTGACTCAGAAGAACGCCGCCCGGAAGTTCCGGCAGACGCTAAGGCGTCTGATTAGAAGAGCCAGGGCGATATGTCCTGGCTTCGGCTGCCGCGAGATTGGAGCGGCCGACCTGTGGATATTGCTTGAAGCAGCGAACCTTTCCGTTGACCATGCGGAGATCGTTCCAGCGGCAATCATCGGTCCCAGGATCGAAGGCGGCCGATGCCTCACTCTCCGTATTGGCCTGCCGGGGAACGCGTGCCTCTTTGCCGTGCTCTATGAAGTTGCATGCGCTTGGATCGGCGGCGTGAAGCCCGACCGCTTTACAGCAGAGGTTTTCGCCACGATTGGCGTCCGGCCTCACGTAGGACACGCGCACGAAGACGATCTCGCGGCGTTGGATGAGGAATGGTACACAACGATGTGGGCACGCGAGCGGGCCTGCGCGGTCTCGGAACTCGCCTTGTTCGAAGGGTCCGCATGTCCTGTGGGGCTTCCTGCCCGTGAGCTGTATGAGCTGGGGCGCACTGCGCGCGGCCGCTCGGATTACGAGGCCGCTCGGACTCTTCTCGGCTTGGCGGTACGCCGGGGCAAGGTGGACCGCGACTGGCTGACCGTGAGCAGGGCGTTGACCGCGAGCGGGACGCTTCTTTACCGCGAGGGCAATATGACCGCCGCTCGGCGGCAACTGTCGTCCGCCCTCTCGTGCATCCGCCAACACAAGATTGTCACCCAGCTTCCATTCACCCTGCACGACGCATTTGTATTCGAGGCGCTGGCGGGCCGGGACGCCCGAGCGCTGCGCTTCGCGGAGTCTGCGCTCAGCTCTTACGACCGCGAAGATCCCAGGTGGCCGTTATTTGCCCACGATGTAGGGTGGTACCTGCTCGACCGAGCGCTGTACCTCCCAGCATTCAAGGTCTTGCGGTACGTTCTTTCGGCGGTTCTAGACCGAGGCGACCGAATGCGGGCATTGTCGAATTTTGCCATCGTAGCCAGCGCCGTCGGGGATGTGCGCCAGTACGACAGCACGTGCGCTGAGTTGAATACGATGATCGCGGCTGCATCGAACTCTGACGCGGTACCCCGGGCGTACCTTGGGTTGGCTGAGGGCGCCCTACACCTGAGCCTTTGGAGGCGCGCTTTCATGCTTGCCGAGTGCGCGTTCGTTGAAGCCGACGCGCGAGGGCAGGCCGATGTCCGAGCGCAGGCTGAAGCCCTCCTCCGGGCCGCTGAAGAACAACGGCTTCCGGAAAAGATCCGGAAGCCGTTCGGGAATACCATGCGTGCTCGGTGGGAGAGGCTAGTTACTAGCGTTGCTGTAGCCGTCCCCGCAACTCGCGCCCTTGGGGCATCGGCCTAGCAGCGCGTTCCGGAGCCGGTTGGCCCGCCGTTGTCACACTTCGGCGGCACGCTGTCCCCGTCCATGCGGGGCTGCACGGTGATGGTACGCGTGGGGGTGGTGGGCGCGTCGCCGCCGCAGGCGGCAGACGTGGCCAGGAGGGCGACGGAGAGGACGGGCAGGACGAGGGAGCGGATGCGGCGCATTGCGGGATCTCCTTGGGAGAGGGGTTGGGAAACCTCAGGATGCCCACGTGTTTGTTGCCAACGTGGACAGCCTGAAAACTACCCGCGCGCGGAGCCTTTCGATACGCGGCAAATGCAGCAATTACTTACCCGAACAGCCGTAGGCTCCGGACCGAAACGCGGGGCGCAGGTGACACTTTGTCTGATGGGCGGAGAGACGGAAGCCTCTCCGGTGGGACGGGCCGGCCCGCTCGTTTTCTCGTGAGGGGCCGCACCGGTGATGCCGCCGCTCCAAGGCGCCGGCTCCCCAAGCTCCCCCTGTGGTGGACACGAGACCGCCAGGCTGCTGTGGAACTCCTCTGCTCCTGCCTGCCGGAGGAAGCGCGGGAGGCTTGCGCGGCGGAGATGCGGAGCGAGATTGAAAGGGTCTGGCGGAGGGAGGGGCATTGAGGGTTTCCCCAAGGAAACGAGGACGCCCGTGTAGGTTCGGCGTTTACTGCTGCTCAGGTCTATAGCGGCGCCTCACGTATACAACTGGTCAACCAGCCGGTCCCTGTCCCGCCAGGTGGCAAACCCGCAGTATAGCGGAATCACCGCGACCATCGTCACGTCACCGTCGCGCGCCGCGCAGGTTGTACAGGTGTCCGACCTCGCGCACTTGGCTGCATCGTCCAGCCGCGCCCCGCACTTTCCGCATCGCTTCATGGCCGCCCCTCCGCCTGCCACCTGAACCAGTTGGGCCGGCCGTTGACCGTCCGCTCAAACTCCCGGTCCTCCACGCTCTCCCGCCACAACGCCCAACGCGCCGCCAGCCGCAGGTTGTAGCACAGGTGGCGCAGCCACGACCACACGGGCGGTAGTGGCACTCGCGCTCGTACGCCTGCCACGGCAGGAACCCGAACCACAGGCAGCAGAGGATCGCGCGCGCCCGCGTCGCCCGCGTCGGAGGCAGGCCGTCCAGCGCGCGGCCGATCAGGTGCTGGTCCACGGGATCAGCGTACGCGCTGTCGGCCAGCATGCGGGCCAGCCTCTGGCGGGCGTACGCCACGCGCGAGACGTTGGCGATGGATGCCTGTCGCACGTTTTCCTCAAGGAAAGAGGTGGAGGAGCTACCTACGGCCGGTCCATCCCCGCCAGGTACTTCCCCGCGCACAGCGCCACCGCCTGGCCGTCCACCCGGCACGCGGTGTAGTAGAGGACCTTGCGGTCCTGCGCGCTGCTGGCCTTGACGCTCTTCAGCTCGTCGGTGATGGAGTCAACGCGAGCCTCCACGCGGTCCAGCCGTTCGGGGGCGGCGCCCATGTCGTGGACGCGGGATGCCCCGCTCCACGCGCCGTTGGCCAGCGCCAGGGCGCCAGTCAGCAGGGCGGCCAGCGCGAGGGTGTTCTCCCTCAGCTTGGTCCAGAGGCCCGTGGCGGCTCGCGGTGTCATGGGGGACCAGTGAATGAGGGGCGGGGAGAAACGAAAAGAGCCACGGCCGCCCTGCGTTTGGCAGGGGCCGTGGCTCATCTCAGCGGATGGACTGGGGCCAAAGATAAACCGGCCCCGCGCCACCGTGCAAGCGTTTGCGTGGAGCAGCGGTCGATCAAGCGCTCGCGATGCCGTCCCACACCCCGGGCGGGGGCGGCGCGGGCGGTTGCGGATCATCCGGCTCCACCGGGCCGGGCGTGCCCTCTTCTTCCTCGATGGCCATGAGCCTCCCTCTCAGGTGCGGCGTGTCAGATGAAGTCTGCCGTGGTGCCCTCGGGTGCGAGGTCGGCGGAGGTGGGCGCGTGGTCCAGCATGATCGAGGGATAGTAGGGCAGGTCGTTGGGTGAGTGCTTGAGCCTTGCGCCGCCCCAGAGCCTGATCTTGCGCATCTGCCGGTTGTAGAACACGCCGTACAGGGAACCGGCATAAGCCATGTTTAAGGCGGGGGAGAAGCTCGCGTCGGAATCGGTGTAAGGGCTCATGAACGAGATGTCCAGCCAAGCCCCCGGGTGGACGGTGTTCGCGCTCTGCAGGAGCACGGGGGCCGGGGTAACACCGTTGCCGCCGTACAGGTCTTCCCACCCGCCACCTTCCGCGTGGACGTACGCGAACCCGCTCGATGGCGCCACCGCCTCGTTCAGAATGAAGGTGGAAACCGCGGTGCCGGTGGCTGTGGTGGACGACTTGTGGTGCGTGTTCCAGGACTGCACGACACCCTGGTAATCGCCCATCACCCGGTACAGCGCGTTGCGGATCGAGCCGCCCGGGTTCGCTCCCGTGTACTTCAGGTTCGCGTAGAAGTCGCAGACATCGATCTGCAGGAGGGCGTCCGTGCGCGAGCCCTCCACCTGGATGCACGACGTGGTGGATGCGTTCGTGTTTGCGATGATCACACTCACGTTGTGGAGGAACCCAGAGCGGCCCGGCGTGTCGTTGATGAACCTCACGCCGTAGCTGTGCGCGGACGGGTTGGTGGTCGCGAACACGCGAAGGTCCCGCATCAGAACCCCGCCGTGAATGTCCACGTGCCCGTCAATCACCGTATGGGCCCTGCCCCTGCCCTGGAGAGTGAGCCCGGCGGGAACAACCAGGTTCTCAGTCCAGGGGTTCGGGTGGCGGTTTCCCAGAATCGTCCACGGGTTCGTTCCCGATGCACCCTGGACGCTGACCGCCTCGTTGATGGCGGCCGTCCAGGTCTGGAAGTCGCCATAGCCGGGTTTCTGGTCCACCCGGAGCTCGTTGGAAAACTGGGCCATGATCGTTCCGTTGTCAGGTTTGTCGGCAGCTTGGCCATCAGCCGGAGACCACCGGCCATGCGCCGCCGCTCTTCCGGTAGGTCGTCCCGCCGTCCCAGCCCGCCGAAGTCTGGCGGGCGGTGGAGCGCACCGGCCGCCAGACGCCGCCCACCATCCGCCAGCGCCCTGCGACGGGACTTGCGGGGCGGAGGCGGTAGAGGGTGGGAAGTGCGCCCGCCACCTGCAGGACGCCGGAGAGCGTGGTACTCCCGCCCCTGGAGAGGACGCGGACCGCCTGGCCAGCGGTGACCGGCACGGCCGCCGCGCCGCCTCCGGCAGTCGCGCCAGCGGCCACCGAGGCATCGGCGCCCGCTGGCACCCCGTCGATGTACAGCGCCAGCCTGCGCAGGGCCGCGTCCGGCCCGCCCTCGCTGGCGGCGGTGAACAGGTTGATCAGCCCCGCCTGGTCGGTGACAAAGGCGTACTCGCCCGGCGAGTACGCGTGAACCAGGAACACCCGCAGCCCCTGGGGCCGCGCGGCGTCGGCATGGACGGTGGAGGTGCGCAGCGGCATCGGCGCCTCAGGTGACGGTGTAGGTGCAGACGGGCCGTTCCGGCAGGTCGTCGGATGACGCCACCATCACGCCGCTTCCGTTCAGGATCTCGGCTCGCATCTCCACGGTGATGGTGAGGCCCGGCGGGCTCGTTCGCGGCCAGCCCGTCGCCCACGTGTACGCGGTGGGCGTGGTGGGCACGGCGCCGGCGGCCGGTACCAGCGAGGCCGTGACGTCGCTGTAGGCGCCGCCGTTGATGCGGGCGTAGAACTTGGCCGTGTGGCCGGCCGGCGCGGAGGTCGCCTGCACGGTGAGCGTCACGTCCTCCGACCCCAGCGACGCGGGCGCCGCCACGGATGCCAGCGACCAGGCCGGCCCCGCGGGCGCGGACACGCCGGCCACCACGGTGTTGCGCTCGTCCTTCGGCGTCGCGCCGGTCACGTCCACCACGCCGGCGGCATACGCCACGACGCGGACCGGCCACGTGTCGCCGCTGGGGACCGGCACGGTGAACACGGCGAAGATCCCATCCACCGATGTGCTCCAGCCCGCCACGTCCGTGCGGTAAGCCTTGAGCGACAACGTGTCGCCCGCGTCCGCCTGGACGCGGATGGACTGCCCGTCCACCTCCACCGAGATCAGGTTCGGGTTCTTGTTGCGGTCGAATGGGTACGGGCCGTGGCTCTGCGTGACGCCGCTCGCCAGGTTGTTGTACCCGTAGATCAGGGAGAACCGCGTTGGGTCCAGCGCCAGGTCTTGTTCGTACTCCCCCGCGCCCAATAGCCCGCCCTTGACCACCGACGCACCGCCCGGCCCCCGTGTGGGCGCCGCCAGCGCGGAGAGCCCCGCCGCGCCCACCTGCGTACGGACCTGCGCCGAAGAGACGGCAATCCCGCGCTCCACGATCTTGAACCACAGCGTTGCCGTCGTGCCGTTCTCTGCCGAGTCGTAGCTGATGACCGGCCAGGAGGTATCCTGCTGGACTGCCGGCACGGTCCGCTGAATCGTCTCCGTCCCCCCGTAGATCTCCCCCGCGCTGGCAACGGTGGCGGTGAAGGTAACCGTCCCGGCCGCCGATCCGAACGCCGGCCGCGCGACGATCAGCGTTAAGCCGGCGGCCAGCGCGCTGCCGCTGGTGAACGCCACTCCCCCCACCGTCGCGGTGCATCCGGTCAGCGTGACGATCACCGGCACGGCCGCGGCGGTGCGGGGGTTGGTGGCGGTTGCCGTGAACGCGGCCTGTGTGTTCGAGGTGGAGCCCGCCACCGGCGTGACGGTGAGGTCCGGCGTGACGGTGTCGGCGCCCACCGGCGGGATGGTCACGGTGTCGGACTGGAGCAGCCCGTCACGGCCGGCGCGGATGTTGACCGTGCCGGCGGGGGTCCCCGCGGCCGGCCGGGTGGCGGTGAGCGTCCCGGTGAGGCTCGTGGCGCTGCTGCCGGAGGCGTAGGAGACGGAGACGCCGGACACGGTCACCTGCACCGCCAGCGGCGCGGACGTGGATGACGAGGTGGTGGCAACCCAGCTGATCGGCATGGTGGTGGCGGTCTGCACGCCGGGCGTGACGTAGAGCGACGGACCTACCGTGTCGCGCTGCACCGGCTCGATCGTACGCTGGATCACCTCCGACCCGCCGCCCGCCACGCTGGCGGTGAACGTCACCGTACCCGCGCCCGCGCCGAATGCGGGCCGTGTGACCACGATAGCCCCGGCCACGGTTTGCGTGGTGTCGACCGGGAGGGTGGCGCCGTTGTTCGTGCCCGCGCAGCCGGACAGGCGCACGGACACCGCCACGGCCGCGCCGGTGTCCGGCCGCGAAGCGCCGCAGGTGAATGCCGCCTGCGCGTTGTTGGTGCTGGCGGTGACCGGCGTCACCACCAGGTCCGGCGTGACCGTGTCCTTGTCCAGGGACTGGATCGTGACGGAGTCGGTCGCGGTGGCACCGTCGCGCGTCGCGCGGAAGCTGTAGACCAGCGGCGCGGCGCCGGCGGCCGGCCGCGCCACAACGATGGGAGACGGCGGCGGAGCGGCGTAGACCCCGGCGTTGATGGACAGCTCCACCGCGTCCCCGCTCCACGCGATCGTGACGCTCGTCGCGCCGCCGCTCGGCGTCACCTCCAGCGACGGGGCAATGCTGCCCGGCCCCGGGATCGTGACCTTGCGGGCGGCGTCGGGGATGGTGGGCGTCACCAGCGAGGGCGGCGTCGTGTCGGCGATGACCTTGGGCACCAGGTACAGCAGCCCGGTGCTGCCCAGGGGCGGAAGCGCGACGGTGACCTGCCCGGTGGTGCCTTCGGTGACGTCGCCGCCCAGCTCGGCCACGTCGCCCACGGCGTCCCATGCCTCCTGCGACGCTTCTCCCACCACCACCTGGTACGCGCGCCAGACCTGCGACACCAGCGGGCCGCACGTGTACTCCCATGTGTCGTGCGTGGCGGTTCCCAGGGCGGCCACGCGTTCCACGGAGAGGATGCGAACCGCCAGGTCGTCCGCCGCGCGCGTCGCCTGCCGCCGCACTCGGTCCCCCGCGGCCCCTGTCACGGCCGCGCCGGTCCACCCGGTCCACGGCTCCAGGTCCACGGTCAGCTGCAGCCCCGGCTGCACGGCGAGCGGAATCGTGCCCAGCCCCGCCACGGCCGCCACGTCCACGTACGCGGTGGGTGACGGCGCGTCGCACGGGCTCGCCGCGCCGTAATGCAGCCGCATGCCCAGCGTCGCCGTGGTGACCGTCCAGCGAAGAGCCACGGCTCCCGTGTCCGGCGCCACCTCCAGCTGGCAGGTGAGCACCCGGGCCGCGGGCGGAAGGGTGACCTGGACGGGTGCCGTGTACAGGCTGGGGCGCCGGCCCGCGGCGACCGACCGCGCCCGCAGCCAGACGCCGCGGCCCGCTGCAAGGGGCGGCGTGGCGACCGCCTCTCCGATCGCGGCCCGGCCAGCGGGCCGCCAGAGTACGGATTCCGCGGCCGGGAGCGTGTCGCTTTCCGCGTACTCCACGGCGGCATGCGTGGCGCCGGACGGCAGCGCGGCGACGCGCACCTCGGCCGCGGAATCACCGGCCGTGGGAGCGGAAAGCGTGGGCGGCAGGAGCGGCGACTGCGCGGGCCCGGCGGACAGCGCGTCCAGCTTCCGCGTAACGCTGTCCTTTTCCCACAGCTTCGTGATTTGCACCAGCAGGTTCGATCCGCGCGTCGCGGCGCCGGGAATCCACGGCAGCTGGACGATGGCCCATCCACCCGCGCGGACGTCCGGCAGATCGTCGCGGAAAACTTCGATGCCGGGGACGGACTTGCCACCCAGGATCAACCGGTCCAGCGCCTGCTGCGCCCGCTCGGCCGCCAGGCGCGCGGCCACCTCGTCAATCACGTCCCCGGCCAGGGGCTGGCCATCCGCGCCGCCCAAGGCACGCAGCGTCGTGGCCTTCACCTCCCATGACTGCTCCCCCAGCAGGGCCACCGATTCGCGGATCGGCGAGATGTCGGCCGGGGTCTGGTACGTCACGTCCTCCGTGCGCACCCCGTCGCCGCCGCCCTGGTCCGGATCGTCGGTGAAGTAGTCGCGCTGGTAGGTGAACTTGACCCGGTTGACGGCGTCCCTGGTGTCGTCGTCGAACCCGGCGGCTGCGGCCGTGGCGATTACCGGAAGCTCCACGGACGCGTCCGGCAGGTGGAACCGCACGGGCGAGATGCGGCCCTGCGCGTCCAGCTGCGGCACGGCGCCCAGCGACTGGTAGACCGCCTCCGGGAACTTGCGGCCATCGTCGTCCACGGGCGCGGTGATCCGCACCCGGCAGGGCTCCGACAGCAGCATCAGCGCGGCCTCGTCGAAGCGCACGCTCCAGAACTGCGGCGGCACCGGAACCCAGTCGCCGTCCTCGTTCTGTACGTAGGAGTAGTCGCCGCGGTAGTAGTTGCGGAGCAGCTCGCCGTGCGTGCCCTCGAAGTGGAAGGGAAAGTTGGAGGTGGTTGGGCCGCTGTAATCCACCTGGATCTGCACCTGCTGCCCGGGCCTGGGCACGGGCGTGGTCGCGGTCGCCCGCATGTAGATGTACTTGACCTTGCCATCCTCCGGGCCGAAGAGGTTGGTGATCGGAAGGTCGGGCGCGGGCAGGAGGAAGGACCGGTTGGGCAGCTGCATGTTGGCGAGCACGTGCCAGTCGCCGCCGGAGGACAGCCGCCACCGCACCAGCGCGTAGCGCAGGACACGCGCGCCGGCGGATGCGAGCCACTGAGGGGTGCCCGCCTGCTTCATGGCGGACGTGAACGCGTCCGAGCGGTCGCGGAACACCACGCGGCCCCCGTCAACGCCGGAGCCGGAGAACCGTTCGAACGTTCCCGTGCGCGGCGTGGTGGGCGGGATCATCCACCCGCCGCCGGAGAGGCGGCCGTATCCGTTGGTGGCGCCGCGCGGGAAGACCGACGTGGTGTTCGTGTACTGGAACGCGCGGATCTTCCGCACGCGCTCCGACGTGTCGCGGATGTAGCCGTTGAACCCGGCCCGGGAGTCGTGGAGCTTGGAGCCGCCGAGGAAGCCGTCCAGCACCAGCGTGCGCGCGCCTGCCGTGCGCTGCTGCATCACGGCCCGGCGCGCCTTGATCCGGCTGGCCCCGGTGGCGAGGTCGGTAAGGATGGACGTCCACACGCCCGTCGCCTGGTCCAGCGGGTCCAGCGGCACGTCGGCCACGGTGAAGTTCACCTGCGAGGTGCTGGCGCGGCCTTTCTGAAAATCCGCCTCCTGCGCCGCTATGTCGGAGGGCCGCTGGAGGAAGGGGCGCGGGTGCGCCGGGTCGGTGGAGAAGCTGGCCTCCGTGATCGCGCCGGTGCCGTCCACCGAACCCAGCACGGGCTGGCCGTCGTCGCCGAAGATCGTCAGGTCCCAGTAGGTGGGCATGGGGGCGCCGCCTCAGTCTGCAGAGGCAGGCGTGGCCTTAAGCCACGCCTCCTGCCGGGTGGCGCCAAAGCCGAAGAGTACCTCCCCGGGAACCGCGAAGATCCCAGGGGGGTGCGTTTGCACGCCCCGCACCGTCCGTTTGATATGGACGACGCGCGCCGGCACGCGCTGCCGCGTGCGTGTGAGATACACGACGTATCCGGGCCGCGTCGCTGTCCTGCGTACCGTCACAAACCAACCCGCAGGCGGCCCCGCGACCGGGCGGCACCCGATTGCGTCCATCGCCTGTGCGGCCAGAAGCCAGATCCGCAGCCTCAACATGCCAGGCCAGTCCTTTCCCCTGGGAAAACAGAAAGCCCGGCGCCACCCGTAGGGGGGGGGGTGCCGGGCTCATCTCAGCCGGATCAATCCAGATTGTGTTCATGGGGGCGGGGCGGGGCTCGAACCCGCCTGCCGGTGCCTTTCGCGGGAGCCCTGTGGCTTCCCGCTACTACCCGTTCCGCCTCCTCTCCTCAGCCGCTTCCGGACGGCGTCTGCCGGGCAGGCCCCGGCACGGCGTGGCCGTCTGCCGAACCGCTCATGCGTGCGCGGAAATCGGAGCCGGTGCGGCGCGCCGGAAGCCGCGCCGCGCGTGTGGCGGTGGGTGGCGGCAGCGAAGCGCCCGCGAGCTTCGCGGCTGGGTGGCGCTCGGCTGCGGCGAGCCACGGCCACACGGTGTATCCGGCCAGTGCCGCCCAAAGGGGCAGCAGCGGATCGGTGGCGTGGATCACGCCGCGCGCAGGATCGTGGGGTCGCCGGGATTGACACCTCCGGCAGCGCTCCCGTTCACGATCTCGAAGTTGCGGCCGGACACGTAGTCGTCCGGGGGACGCACGTCCTCGCGGGAGCCGGTCAGTTCGAACGTGGCGCTCGTGACGCCGTGCCCCGCCGCGCGCAGCTCGCCAACGAACACGGCCGCCATCTCGTTGGCGTCGCCCTGCCGGTCGTTGTGGTGGCAGCCGTGGCCTTCCACCACGATTCTCCAGGTTCCCATGCTTACCTCTGTCTCGTGTTGAGTTTTCCGGCAGGGTCCGGCCGGTGCGGACTGCGGGCAAGCCTGCTTGCCGTATTCTCCATCCGTCCGAGCGCTCTCTCTTCCCCCGCACGAAGCCCCAGCCGGTACGCGAACCACAAGGCGAAGGCGGCGGCCATAATCCAGACGTACATCTCAGCCATCCTGTTGCGTGGGCGGGCGGTTCGAGGCCGCGCACGTGCAGTCGCGCAGCGACCCCGGCGCGTGTGGCAGCACCCAGGGGCACCGCGCCGGAACCAGCTTCCGCGGCGTCACGTTCAGGTCGATGTAGCACCCGCAGCCGAGGTGGATAACCCACGACCGGCGGCCGTGCGGCTGTTCGCGCGGATTGTGATCGCTCTCGGAGAAGAAGCCGCCGATGCGCTCACGCACTGCGTCCGCCAGCCGGCCCGCCGGCGCCGCCTCTCCGGTCCACGGCACCGCGATCAGATCGAAGTCCCGCGCCATGCTGCCATGCACGGCCAGCGCGTAGCCCATGCTCCGCGCCACCTCCTGCAGGGCAAGGAGCATGGTCGCATAGACGGCGGGCGTGGCGGGCGGCTGCGGTTTCGTTGCGCCCTGTGTGTCCACGATCATGGCCGGAATCACTCCGCGTAGAAGATCAGCGACGCCCACGACCCTCCGTCCACCCGCCGCACCTTCATCTCGAATTCAAGCGTGGACGGGTCCCCGGTCTCGCTCCGCGTCGGACCGTACTCCTCATCAGGCTTGGGAGCCACGAAGTACACCGGGTAGAACGTGCCCCCTGGCCCCGTAAGCGAGATGGAGAGCTGGCCGGGATGTTCCACCCCGAAATCGATCGCGGCCTCGAACTGCGCCCACTCGCTCTCGCGCACTCGCGCGGTGATCGCCAGCATGCGGTCGGTGCGGTCGATCCAGACCGCGACGGCCCCGCTGTCCACCGTCAGCGATCCGCCGACCTTGGTGTTCTTCCAGCTCCAGGGCTTGGGCGGCAGCGACAGCGTGAGCGTCGTTGGGCTGGGGCCGTAGCGGAGGCTGAGCGTGAAGGGGTACGCCATCAGCAGCTCTGGAGTACCTGGAGGATCAACAGGATGGCGAAAGCCAGAATCGCCAACGCCAGCACCCACAGCACGACAGAACCGCAGTGCCACAGCCAATCGACGTCCGCCAGAGCGCGTAACACCGCGAGTATGGTGCGCATCGCTCAGCCCGCCCGCTGGCAGGCGGCGGCCATCAGGTCGTACACCGCGCCGCAGCCACGCCGCTGGCACTGGTAGGTGCCGATCCGCACGCCTGCGTCCAGCGAAGCCACCGCCTGCACGGCATCCACCGTGAACCGCATGGCGGGCCTGGCGCCGCACCGGGGGCAGACGGCGGCGGGCCGCAGGAGCCGCGCGCTCGCCGGGGTGGGAGGCGGAACCTCGCGCTGCGCGGGGGCAGGTCGGCGGCGGCGCGGGCCGCACTCGATGATGATGGAAGGGATGGCCATGGGCGTTCGGACCTCGCGGCCTTTCCTCGGGGAAACGCAAAATGAGCCGTGCCCCTGACGGGGCACGGCTCATCTCAGCGTGCGGTTGTGCTGCTGTCGTTCGGTCTCGTTGGACCTAAGCTAACGTGTCGTTCGCGGGGGCGAAAGCTTCATCCGCTATCCCGGAAAGAGAGTCGTTTGGTCAGATGTCGTGCGAAGGCGGCAGCGCGAGGAACACGCGTTGGGCTTCACGCGACCATGCGAAGGTGAAGGGGACGCCCGACACTTCGCCTTCCGCGTACTCCAGTCGCTGGCTCACGGTGCC
The DNA here is from genome assembly GCA_035691085.1 of Longimicrobium sp. Classification (GTDB taxonomy): domain Bacteria; phylum Gemmatimonadota; class Gemmatimonadetes; order Longimicrobiales; family Longimicrobiaceae; genus Longimicrobium. The sequence continues at coordinate 2,835 of DASSJS010000530.1, read as the reverse complement.
GGGAATCGACGATCCGACCACAGTTCCTTCGCGTGGTGTTCCGGGGGCGCTGGCCGTATCGTTGAGAACGTGCCCCGGCAGATGGTTGACCTGCCAGAACTCGATACCCTCCGGAGCGTCCGGGTGCTCGTGGACGAAGGCCAGTGCAGCCACCCACAGATCGTCTCGTGTCATCCGTCGCGCGGTGGAAGGAGCGCGGCGATCCGGCGGACGGCGGATCGGGCGCGCTCCCACGTCAGCTGGTGCTCGCCCCCGAACCCCTCGTACTCAGACGCGTAGACGCTGGTGACTTCCTCCACCGCGTCCACGTCCGCCCACGTGAAGCCGATGGGCTGGCCGTGGAGGGCGAGGGCGGCGAGGGCGTGCGCGGCTGGCTGCGGTACAGCGATCGTGTCGAAGCCATCCGAGATCTCGAATAACTCGCCGACCGCGTCCGACACCCGCCGCGCCAGTACATAGCTGCCCCGCTCCATGCCGCCGCGCTTGACCGCCAGGGGATCGCCCGTCCGAAAGTCCTCCCACTCATCCGGCGTCAGGGCTGCGCTGATCTCCTCACCCATCACTCTTTCCTTTCTTCGGCTTCCTCGCCTGGTGGCGCGGGGATCGGGCGGCACGACCGCTCGCGGGTTTTCTTTCAGGTGGCGTGCTGGCACATCAGTGCCAGAACACGGATGACTGCGGCCGAACGCTCGGCGTACCTCGCCATGGACGACGCACGCGCGGTGGTGATAGCGCTCGCGCGCGGTGACGGGTGGCGCTTCTGGTGGGAGAGCTTCGACCCGCGCGGCGGGGATCGGGCGGCACGACCGCTCGCGGGTTTTCTTTCAGGTGGCGTGCTGGGACGTCAGCGCCAGAACACGCCAGCATCGTGCAATGCGTGTGCGCGGCTACCCGTCAACCCTCGCAATCACCGTAATCTCGATGTCGGGCGCGCAAGGACTGCCAACAAACGGGCGGACAGGTCGGCAAGCGTGTTGAGAAATTCAACGTCCGCAATCGTGAAGCCGAAGGGATGGTCGTTCGGGGCAAGGGCGGCGAGCGCGTGCGCATCGCGGTCACTGCTGCTCGTCGGACCCAAAGCGCGCCTCCCACTCTTCAGGCGGGCCAGCGCCGGGGCGGGATCAACCCTCGCAATCTTCATGTGCGGCGGAATTCCACGAAAGTTGAAGGGCCAGCATCGGGTCTCGCTCCAGACGGCCAATGAGGTCGTGCAAGCGTTCGGCGTTCTGCGGGGCGTACGTCGGGCGTGGTCCGCTCTCATCGGCAATGAAGCTCGGAATGGCCGCCCGCGCGGCGGCGAAGTCGCGCAGCTGATACGTGGGGGCCGGCGCATCCTCGTCGGGTAGGCGGACGCCGTAATCGGCCAACCACAGCGCGAACGCCGTATCTCCCACCGCCCGCACCGAGTCCCACCAATCCGGGTCGGCTGCCCACAGGTCTAACAGCGACACAACGTGGATGTTCACTCCCATACTTGCTCTCCCCGATCCGGTGGGGGGGGGGTCCCTTTCTCTCCACAATACTAAGGCTCTACCTGCCGGGGCGGAAGCACGAGTGTGAAAAGGCCTGACGGCCGTTTCGGCTGCGACGGATTTTTGTGTGTCGCGACCATGGCAGGATGTGAGGCACGGTGTTGTTCAATGCTCCAAGGGAATGCCACCACGCACGCCGGTTATCACTACCGGGCGGGGGGCGCTGGGGTCGTGTCGAAGGTAAAGGCCAAGCTGGCGAGCGTGCGATATCTCCTCCTCCGTCAGCGTGAACGACCAAATCCCCATCCGGCCTTCTAGTGACTTTGCCGTGCTGATTCGCTGAAAATCCTCAGCGGGAATAGCATAAGAGACAGTTTCGACCGTCGACGCGTCACGCCCGACGTCGCCACCCCAGTACCCCTTGTAGGCTAAGCGCTGGTTCCCATCAACAAGCAACACCAGGTCGCTTTCACGCAGCAGAGCCCAATTCTCTCCGTACGCGAACACGCCCAAGATCACGGTCGGGAACCCGCTGACGGGCTCTACATTCCCTTTGTATGTTACGCTTAGTGAGGTCGAAATTAGCGGCCCGTGCGAGGGTGTTCGGGCGAACAGGGGCGCGCTGATGTAGGAGCGGTCCGTCATTGCGTCGTACGAACTTCTTAGTGAAGTTTGCGTAGGAGCCCCGGACAACGTGGTGGATGGCGCGAGGATCGGCGGAATTGCAATGCAGCCCGAAACCGTTGCAATGATCACCGCGGTGCGCACTGCTGTCTGAAACGCCATCATTGTTTCGGCTCCTGATCCGTGGGGGATGCCTATGTCCCCTACTGAGGACATCCGGCTTTATTTACACCAACCCACTTATTATTAGTCTTCCGTCAGCATCGCGCACAAGGAGGGTGCCCCCCCATGAGGTGAACGTGAACACGACCGCGTCGGTCAGCCGGACTTGCGGGCGGATGTGAACACGTCATCCCCATGCAGCTCAACCGCGTTGCCCGCCGCCCGCACGATCTGGTTGACGTGGGTTGGGCTATCCGGGTTGAACGGGTCCACGTTCGTCGTGACGTGGACAACGAAATTCGGCACCACCACCCCCACCGGACTGGGGTACGGGGTGGCCGTTCCCATGGGCCACTGGAACGGTCCCTCCGGGAACCTGGCCGCCGCCGACAGCATGCCAAGCGCTTCCGGGGGGAGGGTGCGGGTATTACCACCGCTGGTGTTGTTCTCATCATCATCCTGCTGGCCGGATGCCGCTCCGAACCCTGCCCCGGCGCGCCCCCCACCGCCACCACCGCCCGCCCCACCTGACACTGCCGCACCGACGCCCGCCGCCGCCCCTCCCAAGAGAACCCAC